>VERJ01000047.1 GCA_018882795.1 Burkholderiaceae bacterium
GTCCGGACCCTTAATGACGCCGTGTGGACACCCACGCAGCGCCGGAACAAGAAGACTGGTTTTAAGCAGCCTTCGGACGTTTCGATCCGTACTTGGATCGAGATTGCTTACGGTCTTTCACACCCTGCAGATCGAGTGAACCGCGCACGATGTGATAGCGCACACCAGGCAGGTCTTTTACACGGCCGCCACGGATCAGCACTACGGAGTGCTCTTGGAGATTGTGGCCTTCACCGCCGATGTAACTGATGACCTCGAAGCCATTGGTCAGACGGACCTTTGCGACTTTTCGCAGGGCCGAGTTGGGCTTCTTGGGGGTGGTGGTGTAAACGCGTGTGCAGACGCCGCGACGCTGGGGGCTTCCCTGCAGGGCCGGGCTCTTGCTTTTCACGATTTCAGAGGTCCGGGGTTGGCGGACCAGCTGGTTAATGGTGGGCATAGCGCTCTGTCTTTCTCAACTGTGGATCAATTTGGATTCGCCAAATGGCGAAAAGCCTTCAATTTTCAAGGATTTACGGGCGGGCTGTCAACCGCTTCCGCCCCAGAAATTGCGGCGCAACAACACCCTTTGGTCGGATAGCCGGATATGCAAGATAATTTTACATTGTGAAATATAGTGGTGAAAGAATGACCATTCACAGGAACCACCGACTCTTTCTGGCGATCTGGCCCAGCGCAACAGCGCACCACAGGGTTGCTCAGAGAGTAAAAGACACCCACTGGCAGAGCGAAACGAAACTTGTAAAACCAGAGCAGTGGCATGTGACCCTGCACTTCATTGGCAGTGTTTCCACGGCACGCCTGAACGAAATCGCCCAGGGCCTGGCGGTGCCGTTTGAACCGTTTTACATCACCATGAATCGAAGTATCTCGTGGGGACATTTGACGGTGCTGGAGCCGAACACCATTTCTGAGCCGCTGATTCATCTGCATAAAAATCTGGCGCAGGCCCTGCATCAACTGGAATTACCCGTGGAGTCGCGTCCTTTTCGGCCCCACCTGACGCTGGCCCGCAGCAGTGGAAGCCGAGCCCAACCCAGGCAATCCGGTGTTGTTGCGGAGCAGGCGATTGCGCCGATCAGGTGGAAGGTGAAAGGCTATTGCTTGGTGGAATCGATGCTAAGCAAAGCGTCTGCGTATCGGGTGATTCGGGATTACCAAGCTCAGAAATAAGCAACACCGTGGCCACCTTAGGGTGAGAACAGGCTCACTTAAATCATAAAAAACGGCGCCAACCTTTCGATTGGCACCGTCTTGAACCGCTCAGGATGAGTGGATTGCTTAAACAGCTTAAGCGGGCGTACTGCCCTCCGCTTCCGCGCCACCCTCGGCCTCCGCCTCGGGGCTTGCGAACAGTGCCTCGGCCTCGATCGCTGCCTGCTGGGCCGCGGTCTGAGCTTCGGCCGCTTCGATCGCTTCGCGCTCTTTGCGGGCCTTGTGATAAGCCAGCCCCGTTCCCGCAGGAATGAGTCGGCCGACGATCACGTTTTCCTTCAGGCCACGCAATTCGTCGCGCTTGCCCATGATGGCGGCCTCGGTCAGCACGCGGGTGGTCTCCTGGAAGGAGGCCGCAGAGATGAACGAGTCAGTTGAGAGCGATGCCTTGGTAATACCCAAGAGCTTGTTCTCGTACATAGCAGGCCGTTTATTCTCGGCAACCGCGCGGTCATTTTCATCCAGCAGTTCGGAACGTTCGACTTCTTCACCGTTGATGAAACGGGTATCCGCAGCATCGGTCACGCGGACACGGCGCAGCATCTGACGCACGATCACTTCGATGTGTTTATCGTTGATCTTCACACCCTGCAAGCGATACACATCCTGCACCTCATCCACGATGTAGCGGGCCAGGGCCTCGACACCCAGCAGACGCAAAATATCTTGCGGGTCAGCGGGGCCGTCGACAATCAACTCACCCTTGTTCACGATCTGGCCGTCGTGCACAAGCACGCTCTTTTCTTTCGAGATCAGCGACTCGTGCTGAACGCCATCCATGTCGGTGATGATCAGACGCTGCTTGCCCTTGGTGTCCTTACCAAAGGACACGGTGCCAGTGACTTCGGCCAGCATGCCGGCATCCTTGGGTGAACGGGCCTCGAAGAGCTCCGCAACACGTGGTAGACCACCAGTAATGTCACGGGTCTTCTGCGACTCCTGCGGAATACGTGCGAGCACCTCGCCCACGGCCACTTCCTGGCCATCACGCACGGTGATCAGTGCACCCACTGGGAAGGAAATATTCACGCTGTGGTCGGTGCCGGCAATCTTGACTTCCTCGGCCTTGGCATCGATCAGCTTCACCTGTGGGCGAACACCTTTCACCTGAGCACCACCACGGCGCTTGGCATCAATCACCACCAGAGTAGAAAGACCCGTGATCTCATCGATCTGCTTGGCAACCGTCACACCTTCTTCGACGTTTTCAAACTTCACCCGACCACCATACTCCGTGATGATGGGGCGGGTCAGCGGATCCCAAGTCGCTAGCAGTGCACCAGCCTTGACGGTCTTGCCATCCATGGAGAGCAGGGTCGCGCCATAGGGCACCTTGTGACGCTCGCGCTCACGGCCGTTGTCATCGGTGATCAGGACTTCGCCCGAACGGGAGATGACAATCGGCTCACCCTTGGCATTGGTCACATAACGCATCGTCGGTGTGAAGCGCACCGTACCGTTGGATTTCGCTTCCACGCCACTGGCCGCGGCAGTACGTGATGCGGCACCACCGATGTGGAAGGTCCGCATCGTGAGCTGAGTACCAGGCTCACCAATCGACTGGGCTGCGATCACACCCACTGCCTCGCCCACGTTCACCAGATGGCCACGGCCAAGATCACGGCCATAGCACTTGGCACAAAGACCAAAGCGAGTGTCACAAGTCAGCGGTGTCCGCACACGGACTTCATCGATGCCAAGACGATCGATTTCGTCAACCGCATCTTCATCGAGCAGCTTGCCGGCCTCGAACAGGGTCTCCTGTGTCTCGGGGTTGACGACCTCAGCAGCGGTCACGCGGCCGAGAATACGGTCGCGCAGCGCTTCGATCACTTCACCACCCTCGACCAGGGCCTTCATATTGATGCCATTGGCAGTGCCGCAGTCGTCTTCTATCACAACCAGGTCCTGAGTCACGTCCACCAGACGACGCGTCAGGTAGCCAGAGTTCGCCGTCTTCAAGGCGGTATCCGCCAGACCCTTACGCGCACCGTGGGTGGAGATGAAGTACTGCAACACATTCAAACCCTCGCGGAAGTTCGCGGTAATGGGTGTCTCAATGATCGAGCCATCGGGCTTGGCCATGAGACCCCGCATACCAGCGAGCTGCCGAATCTGGGCGGCGGAGCCACGGGCGCCGGAGTCGGCCATCATGTAGATCGAATTAAACGACTCCTGACGAACTTCCTTGCCGTGGCGATCCTGCACCGGCTCGGTGGCGAGCTGGGTCATCATGGCCTTGCCCACGTCGTCGCCGGCCCGGCCCCAGATATCCACCACTTTGTTGTAGCGCTCGCCCTGCGTGACAAGACCGGAAGCGTACTGCTGCTCGATCTCTTTCACTTCCTTCTCGGCCTTGGAGAGAATGTCGTGCTTTTGCGGTGGCACCAGCATGTCATCCACACAGATCGAGATGCCAGCACGAGTGGCCAAAGCAAAACCACTTTGCAGCAGCTTGTCGGCAAAAATCACGGTATCACGCAGGCCACAACGGCGGAACGAAGCGTTGATCAGACGCGAGATCTCTTTTTTCTTTAACGCCTTGTTCATGTGAACAAAGGAGAGGCCCGGCGGCAGAATCTTGGACAGTAGTGCCCGGCCCACCGTGGTCTCGTAGCGCGTGGTCCTGGGTGTCTTGGCGCGGGTCACCGGATCGAGGTCAACCTCGTTAATCCGCACGGTGATCTTGGTGCCCAGTTCAACCTGGCCATTGCCATAGGCACGTTCCACCTCAGCAACATCGGCGAAAAACATGCCCTCGCCCTTGCCGTTCACGCGCTCGCGGGTGGTGTAGTACAGGCCCAGCACGATGTCCTGCGAAGGCACAATCGACGGCTCACCGTTTGATGGGAAGAGCACGTTGTTCGAGGCCAGCATCAACGTGCGGGCCTCCATCTGAGCTTCGATGGAGAGGGGCACGTGAACCGCCATCTGGTCTCCATCGAAGTCAGCGTTAAATGCCGCACAGACCAACGGATGCAGTTGAATAGCCTTGCCCTCGATCAGCACAGGCTCAAATGCCTGAATGCCAAGGCGGTGCAGAGTCGGTGCGCGGTTCAGCAGCACGGGATGCTCGCGAATGACTTCTTCCAGGATGTCCCAGACTTCAGGCACTTGCTGCTCCACAAGCTTTTTGGCCGCCTTGATGGTGGTGGCCATGCCACGTAGCTCCAGCTTGTTGAAGATGAAGGGCTTAAAGAGTTCGAGGGCCATCAACTTGGGCAGCCCGCACTGATGAAGTTTCAGTGTAGGGCCCACCACGATCACAGAGCGACCGGAGTAGTCAACACGCTTACCAAGCAGGTTCTGACGGAAACGACCGCCCTTACCCTTGATCATATCGGCCAGCGATTTCAGCGGACGCTTATTTGCACCAGTCATGGCCTTGCCGCGACGGCCGTTGTCCAGCAGTGAGTCAACAGCCTCCTGCAGCATGCGCTTTTCATTGCGCACAATAATGTCCGGGGCCTTGAGCTCCAGCAGACGACGCAGCCGGTTGTTACGGTTGATCACCCGACGATAAAGATCATTGAGATCCGATGTGGCAAAGCGACCACCATCCAGCGGCACCAGGGGACGGAGCTCTGGCGGCAGCACAGGCAACACTTCCAGAATCATCCACTCGGGTTTCACGCCGGATTTTTGGAAACCTTCCAGCACCTTGAGACGCTTGGCGATCTTCTTGATCTTGGCTTCAGAAGAAGTCTCGGCGAGTTCAGTGCGCAGCTTGGTGATCTCACTATCGAGATCGATTTCGCGTAGCAGCTCACGGATGCCTTCGGCCCCCATCATGGCCACAAAGCCATCGCCATACTGCTCCTGTTTAGCCAGGTAGTCATCCTCGGTCATGATCTGGCCGCGCTTGAGCGGCGTAACATCGGGGTGGATCACCACAAAGGCTTCAAAATAGAGCACGCGTTCGATATCGCGCAGGGTCATGTCCAGCACCATGCCCAGACGCGAGGGCAGGGACTTCAAAAACCAAATGTGGGCTACGGGGCTGGCCAGATCAATATGGCCCATGCGCTCACGGCGGACCTTGGTGAGCGTGACTTCCACGTTACACTTTTCGCAGATCACACCACGGTGTTTGAGCCGCTTGTACTTGCCGCACAGACACTCATAGTCTTTCACGGGGCCAAAGATCTTGGCACAGAACAGGCCATCCCGCTCCGGCTTGAAGGTGCGGTAATTGATGGTCTCAGGCTTTTTAACTTCGCCATAGGACCAGGAACGGATCTTCTCCGGCGATGCCAGACCGATCTTGATCTTGTCAAAGACCTGGTCCTGCTGAACCTGCTTGAATAAGTCGAGTAGTGCCTTCATTGCTTAGCCTCTTTCCAGATCAATGTCGATACCGAGTGATCGGATCTCTTTGACCAACACGTTAAACGACTCCGGCATGCCGGCATCAATGGTGTGCTCGCCCTTGACCAGGTTCTCATAGACCTTGGTCCGGCCACTGACATCGTCGGACTTGACGGTGAGCATTTCCTGCAACACATACGATGCGCCATAGGCCTCCAGCGCCCAGACCTCCATCTCACCAAAACGCTGGCCACCGAACTGGGCCTTGCCGCCCAGCGGCTGCTGGGTAACGAGGGAGTAAGGTCCAGTTGAGCGGGCATGCATCTTGTCATCCACCAGGTGATGGAGCTTGAGCATGTGCATGTAGCCCACGGTGGTCTTGCGATCAAACGGGTCGCCCGTCCGGCCATCCAAGAGCTGGACCTGGGTCCGGGTCTCGGTCAGACCGACACGCTTGGCGATGTCATCGGGATAAGCCAACTCCAGCATGGCGTGAATCTCTTTTTCCGCAGCACCATCAAACACCGGTGTTGCAAACGGCACGCCATCGGTCAGGTTAGAGGCAAGCTCCACCACTTCTTTATCCGACAGGTGCTTGAGATCCTCTGGGTGGCCACTGGTGTTGTAGACCTTCTCCAGATATTTGCGCACCTCGTTGCTCGATGACTGTGCCTGCAGCATGTCGCCAATACGCTGGCCAATGCCTTTTGCAGCCCAGCCCAAGTGGGTCTCCAGAATCTGGCCGACGTTCATCCGAGAGGGAACGCCCAGGGGATTCAAGACGATATCGACGGGTGTGCCATCGGCCATGTAGGGCATGTCCTCCACCGGCACAATGCGCGAGACCACGCCTTTGTTGCCGTGACGGCCTGCCATCTTGTCGCCCGGCTGCAGACGACGCTTCACCGCCAGGTAGACCTTGACCATCTTGAGCACACCCGGCAGAAGCTCATCGCCCTGCGTGAGTTTCTTGTGCTTTTCCTCAAAGGCCAAATCGAACTGATGACGCTTGGCATCGATCGATTCCTTCAGGCTCTCGAGTTGCTTGGCAGCAGATTCATCAGAAAGGCGAATGTCGAACCAGTGATAACGGTCCAATTCGGCAAGATACTCGGCCGTAATGGCCGTGCCCTTGGCGATTTTCTTGGGACCGCCATTAGCGCTCTTGCCGATCAGCAGCTTCTCGATCCGCTGGAAGGTATCGGTTTCAACAATGCGCAGCTGATCATTCAGATCGAGACGGAAGCGACGGAGTTCATCGTCAATAATCTGCTGAGCACGCTTGTCACGCTGGATACCCTCGCGGGTGAAGACCTGCACATCGATCACCGTACCGCTCATACCCGAGGGAACGCGTAGCGAGGTGTCTTTCACATCAGATGCTTTTTCGCCGAAGATGGCGCGCAGCAATTTTTCTTCAGGGGTGAGCTGGGTCTCGCCCTTGGGCGTGACCTTACCCACAAGCACATCTCCTGCCTGAACTTCGGCACCCACATAGACAATACCGGACTCATCGAGTCGGCCCAGCTGGCCTTCCGACAGATTAGAGATATCGCGGGTGATCTCTTCCGGCCCAAGCTTGGTGTCCCGCGCAAGAATCGAGAGCTCTTCGATGTGGACCGATGTATAGCGATCGTCGGAGACCACACGCTCGGAGATCAGGATGGAGTCCTCGAAGTTGTAGCCATTCCAGGGCATGAAGGCCACCAGCATATTCTGGCCCAGCGCCAACTCGCCGAGATCAGTCGATGCGCCATCAGCGATCACATCGCCGCGGCCCACCACATCACCACGCTTCACAATCGGGCGCTGGTTGATGTTGGTGTTCTGGTTGGAACGTGTGTACTTCTGCAGGTTGTAGATATCCACACCCGATTCGCCAGCACGGGTTTCGCTATCGTTCACGCGAATCACCACACGACGGGAATCGACATAGTCCACAAGACCGCCACGGCGGGCCTGGACCACGGTGCCGGAGTCGACTGCACAGGTACGCTCAATGCCGGTGCCGACCAGAGGCTTTTGCGGACGCAGGCAGGGCACGGCCTGACGCTGCATGTTCGAACCCATCAGGGCGCGGTTGGCATCGTCGTGCTCAAGGAAAGGAATAAGTGATGCGGCGACCGACACGATCTGCGAGGGCGCCACATCCATGTACTCGACTTTTTCCACGGTGGACAGCGTGGTCTCGCCATTGACACGGACCGAGATCAAATCGCCCGTGAGCTTGCCCTTGGAATCGATCTCAGCATTGGCCTGGGCGATCACGTAACGGCCCTCTTCAATGGCCGAGAGATACTCAATCTTGTCGGTGACCTTGCCATCTTCCACTTTGCGATACGGTGTTTCCAGGAAGCCGTACTCGTTTAAGCGGGCATAAAGCGCCAATGAGTTGATCAGACCAATGTTCGGGCCTTCCGGTGTCTCAATCGGGCAGACCCGGCCATAGTGGGTCGGGTGCACGTCGCGGACCTCGAAGCCCGCACGCTCACGGGTTAGACCACCAGGGCCCAGAGCCGAAACACGACGCTTGTGCGTGATCTCGGAGAGCGGGTTGGTCTGATCCATAAACTGGGAGAGCTGCGATGAACCGAAGAACTCCCGAATTGCTGCAGTGATCGGTTTGCTGTTGATCAGATCATAAGGCTGAAGGTTATCGGCCTCAGCCTGACCAAGACGCTCGCGGACAGCACGCTCAACACGCACGAGGCCAGAGCGGAACTGATTTTCCGCCAACTCGCCCACGCAACGCACACGACGGTTGCCAAGGTGATCAATGTCATCGATCTCACCACGGCCATTGCGTAAGGACACCAAGAGTTTGATGGTGTCCAGAATGTCTTCGTTGGTGAGCGTCATAGGCCCGATGACTTCTTCGCGACCAAGACGGCGATTGAACTTCATGCGACCTACCGCAGAGAGATCATAAGAATCTTCATTGAAGAAGAGTCGATCAAACAGCATCTGGACTGCGTCCTCCGTGGGCGGCTCGCCGGGTCGCATCATGCGGTAGATCGCTACACGTGCCGAGATCTGATCCGGTGTCTCATCCATACGCAGGGTAGAGGACATATAGGGGCCATGATCCAGATCATTGGTGTAGAGGGTCTTGAAATCACGGAGCTTGGCGTTGCGCATCTTGGTGAGCAACTCTTCGGTGATTTCTTCGTTGGCCTTGGCGACGATCTCGCCGGTCTCGGGATCGACCAGAGCATGGGCCACTACACGGCCCAAAAGATAGTCATCGGGCACGCTGATGCGCTTTAGGCCCGCCTTCTCGATATCGCGAATATGTTTGGCATTGATCCGCTTATCCCGCCCGACAATGACATTGCCATTTTTGTCGGTGATGTCGAATCGGGCCTGCTCGCCACGCAGCCGGTCAGCAACCAGATCCATCTGGGCGCCTTCCGGATGCAGCGAGAAATGATCGAAGTCGAAGAAATGGGCCAGTATCTGCTCAACATTAAGGCCAATAGCCTTAAGCAGAATTGTGACGGGCATCTTGCGGCGGCGATCGACACGGAAATACAAAATATCTTTTGGGTCGAATTCAAAATCGAGCCAAGAGCCACGATAGGGAATCACGCGTGCTGAAAACAGCAACTTGCCGGAAGAGTGGGTCTTGCCGCGGTCGTGCTCGAAAAACACGCCGGGCGAGCGATGCAGCTGGCTCACGATCACGCGCTCGGTGCCGTTGATCACAAAGGAGCCGTTATCGGTCATGAGCGGAATGTTGCCCATGAAGACTTCTTTTTCGCGAATCTCTTTCACCGTGGGCTTGGCGGCCTCGCGGTCATAGATCTTGAGACGGACCTGGGCCCGGATCGGGGCCTCGAAGGTCTGACCACGCAGCTGACACTCACGCACATCAAATGCGGGCATACCCAGCGAGTAATGCAAAAATTCCAGCTCGGCCATGCCATTGTGGCTTTTGATCGGGAAGATCGACTGGAAGGCGGCCTGAAGGCCCTGATTCTTGCGTGTGGTGGGCGCCACCTCTTCCTGGAGGAAGGCGCGATAAGAAGCAAGCTGTGTGGCCAACAAATAAGGGATGTCCAGCACAGGCTTACGTTTTGCAAAGCTTTTACGAATGCGTTTTTTCTCGGTGAAGTTATAGGCCATCACGGCTCCTGTTGAGAAACTCTCAAAAAAATCGGTCTGACTACCTAAGCCCACTGCACTGCTTACCATTCCGAGCTATGCGATATCGACGCAGCACACATTATTTGTGCATCGACATGGCATAACCCGCATCCTGGTGCGGTCGGCATGAGGCCCAACCACACCGGATGAGGGATCCAACAATTACTTCAGTTCGACCTTGGCACCAGCCTCTTCGAGCTGCTTCTTCAGGGCCTCGGCATCGGCCTTGTTGATGCCTTCCTTGACAGGTTTGGGAGCGCCATCGACGAGGTCCTTGGCTTCCTTCAGGCCCAGGCCAGTAGCGGCACGCACCACCTTGATGACCTCGACCTTCTTGTCGCCGGCAGCAGCCAAGACCACAGTGAACTCGGTCTTCTCTTCAGCGGCAGCAGCACCACCGCCGCCGCCACCAGCAGCAGGAGCAGCCACGGCCACAGCAGCCGCAGCGGCCGACACGCCGAATTTCTCTTCCATTGCCTTGATCAGTTCGGAGAGCTCCAGAACGGTCATGGCGCCAATTGCGTCTAATACTTGATCTTTACTCATGTCAAAAACTCCAAAGTTCTATTCAGTTGTTGAAACTCAAAAGCCTTGATGGCCTTAGACCGATTCCTTTTCGCGCTGATCGCGCAACGCAGCCACCGTGCGAACAAACTTCGCGGGGACCTCGTTGGCGGTACGGACGAACTTGGCGATCGGGGCCTGCATCGTGCCGAGCAATGTTGCGAGCAATTCATCACGCGAGGGCATGGCGGCCAGCGATTTCACGCCGTTCGCATCCATCACGTAATTGGGCATCGCACCCGCTTTGATGACAAAGACATCGTTGGCCTTGGCAAAGTCTTGCATGACCTTTGCTGCAGCAACGGGGTCTTTCGAGATGCCATAGATCAGCGGGCCGGACATCTTGTCGGCCAGCTGCTCGAATGGCGTCCCGGCAACAGCGCGACGCACCAGTGTGTTTTTCAACACACGCAGGTAGACATCGGCATTGCGCGCCTTCTTGCGGAGATCGGTGATGTTGGCCACATCAAGACCACGGTACTCGGCCAGGACAATCGACTGAGCCTGGGCCACCTGGGCCGAGACTTCATCAATCACCACGGCTTTCGCTTCGCGGTTTAGTGCCACTTTTCACTCCTTCTCAATGTTTCGCCTCCCTGTTGGGGAATTGAAACGGTTGAAACCGGCGAGACCAGAAAACTTCGATGAACCTCAAACACACTGAACATCGACTTCTTTCGGGATCGCCATCTGCGTTGGGCGTGGCCCCTGGGGGCTGCAATTAAGTGCCAAGCCATTTGGCACCCCAACGGTCTTTGACAACCTGCAGATCTCCGTTAACAGCCCGGCGATCTGCAGCCCAAAGTCTTTTCTTACTACGCGGGCATGATCGTCGCCTGATCGACCCGAATGCCGGGGCCCATCGTGGTCGAGATCGCCACCTTGCGCAGATAAACACCCTTTGATGACTGCGGCTTGGCACGGTTGAGCGCATCAATCAGTGCCACCAGATTGGTCTTCAACGCATCAATCTCAAACGATGCCTGCCCAATCGAGCAGTGCACGATGCCTGCCTTGTCAGTGCGGTACTGCACCTGACCGGCCTTGGCGTTTTTGACTGCCTGGGCCACATCGGCAGACACCGTGCCCACTTTGGGGTTCGGCATCAAACCGCGCGGGCCGAGAATCTGGCCCAGCGTGCCCACGATGCGCATGGTGTCTGGGGATGCGATCAGCACATCGAAATCGATGTTGCCGCCCTTGATGCGCTCTGCGAGATCTTCCATGCCAACAATATCGGCACCTGCGGCCTTAGCCTGCTCGGCCTTCTCGCCCTGGGCGAAGACGGCAACACGCTTGGTCTTGCCCGTCCCTGCGGGCAGCACGATGGAGCCACGTACCAGCTGGTCGGATTTCTTAGCATCGATGCCAAGCTGAACGGCGACATCGACCGACTCTTTGAACTTGGCTGTGGCACAGGCCTTGGCAAGTTCCAACGCCTCCTGGGCGTTATAAAGCTTGGTACGGTCGACCTTAGCGCGTGCTGCGGAGTAGCGCTTGGAACCAGGCAGTTTTTGTTGTTTTGCTTTTTCCATGATCTTTAGACTCCCTCGACCGTGACGCCCATGCTGCGGGCACTGCCAGCAATCGTCCGCACGGCGGCATCGAGGTCCGCTGCGGTGAGATCAGGCATTTTGGTTTTGGCGATTTCTTCAGCCTGGGCACGGGTGATCTTGCCCACCTTGTCGGTATGAGGCTTGGGAGATCCTTTGTCCAGTTTTGCAGCCTTTTTGATGAGCACCGTTGCAGGCGGTGTCTTCATCACGAAGGTGAATGTCTTATCGGCGAATGCCGTGATCACCACGGGAATCGGCAGGCCCGGCTCCATGCCCTGGGTCTGGGCATTAAAGGCCTTGCAAAACTCCATGATGTTCAGGCCACGTTGGCCCAACGCCGGTCCGATTGGGGGCGAGGGATTGGCCTTTCCTGCAGGGACCTGCAGCTTGATATAACCAACAATCTTCTTTGCCATGAGGGCTCCTAAGTGAGTTCAAGCGCAGGCAGCTAAGCCGCCCGCTCCTCGTTAAACCATCCGATCAGAGTTTTTCGACCTGACCGAACTCCAGTTCCACGGGTGTTGCGCGACCAAAAATGGTCACCGACACCCGCAGACGATTCTTTTCGTAATTAACTTCTTCCACACTGCCATTGAAATCGGTGAAGGGGCCTTCCTTGACACGCACCACTTCGCCAACCTCGAAGAGCACTTTGGGCCGAGGTTTTTCCACCCCTTCCTGCATCTGGGCCATGATCTTGTCGACCTCGGCCTGCGAGATTGGCGTTGGCTTGCTGCCCGAGCCGCCCACAAACCCGGTGACCTTGTTGGTGTTTTTCACCAGGTGCCAGGTTTCGTCGTTCATTTCCATTTCGACCAATACATAACCGGGGAAAAAGCGGCGTTCGGAGATGGCTTTCTGGCCGCCTCGAATCTCAACGACCTCTTCCACCGGTACCAGAATTTGGCCAAAGTATTGCTGCATGTCGGCGCGATCAATACGCTCCTGAATTGCCTTGGCAACACTCTTTTCCATGCCGGAAAAAGCATGCACCACATACCAGCGTTTTGCCATTAGCGCTTCCATCCCAATATCAGGTCGTAGAGAACCCACTCAAGCAGTTTGTCGGCAAACCACAGAAAGATCGCCATCACCAGAACAAAGGCAAACACAATCAGTGTGGTCTGAATGGTTTCCTTACGGGTTGGCCAGACGACCTTGCGGGTTTCATCAATCGCATGCTGGGCAAAGCCAATGAACCGACGGCCGGACTGAGAGAGCAGGGCCACCACCAGGCCCACCACAATGCCACTAATGAGCGCACCCGCACGGGCCCAGACAGAGGACTCGGCAAGGGCGTGAAAACCGACAATGCCCGCAAGCAGGGCGAGCACAGCCGCAGCCAACATGGCCTTATCAACTGCACCTGACGCCTGAACCTGATCAACCTGCGACATAAGTTCCTTGTTTTGCAGTGGCAGGGGCAGAGGGAATCGAACCCCCAACCTTCGGTTTTGGAGACCGACGCTCTGCCAATTGAGCTATGCCCCTACTGCCATGGCCTTTCTCTTTTACTCAATAATTTTTGCCACGACGCCGGCGCCGACGGTGCGGCCACCCTCGCGGATAGCAAACCGCAGGCCCTGCTCCATCGCAATCGGTGCAATCAAGGCCACCTTGATCTTCACGTTATCGCCA
>VERJ01000078.1 GCA_018882795.1 Burkholderiaceae bacterium
ACTTTGTGCTGGGCATTGGCAACCGTTGGGCCAACCGCCACACCGGTTCGGTCGAGGTCTACACCAAGGGCCGTAAGTTCGTGCATGTGGATATCGAACCCACCCAGATCGGCCGTGTGTTCATGCCCGACTACGGCATCGTTTCCGATGCAAAGGCGGCACTCGAGCTCTTTGTCGAAGTAGCCAAGGAGCGCAAGGCCAAGGGCACACTGAAAAACTACAGTGACTGGGTATTCCGCTGCCAAGAGCGTAAAAAGCTCATGCATCGCAAGACGCATTACACCGAGACACCGATCAAGCCGATGCGCGTCTACGAAGAAATGAATAAGGCCTTCCCGCGCGACACGATCTATGTCACCACCATTGGCCTGTCGCAGATCGCCGGCGCGCAGTTTCTAAATGTTTTTGGACCGCGTCAGTGGATCAACTGTGGCCAGGCCGGCCCCCTAGGTTGGACGATTCCTGCCGCCCTTGGTGTGGTGGCCGCCGACCCCACCCGCACGGTGGTAGGACTCTCGGGCGACTATGACTTCCAATTCCTGATCGAAGAACTCGCCGTTGGCGCCCAGTTCCGTCTGCCCTATGTGCAGGTACTGGTGAACAACAGCTATCTCGGCCTGATTCGCCAGGCACAGCGTAATTTCGAGATGGATTTCAATGTGCAACTCGCCTTTGAGAACCAAAACATTGATGACCCAACGCTCAAAGGCTATGGGGTGGATCACCAGGCGGTTGTTGTTGGACTGGGCTGCAAGGCCCTGCGCGTGACCGATCCCGAAAAAATTCAGGATGCATTACAGCGGGCCCAGGACATGGCACAGAAATACCGTGTGCCAGTGGTGGTCGAAGTGATCCTAGAGAAAGTCACCAATATCGCCATGGGCACGGAGATTGATAACATCAACGAGTTTGAGGAAATCGACTGCCGTCACCCCGAGGGCCGCGAGGGACTCAAGCTTGCCGGACTGCTGGAGTAATCTGATGCCACGATTTGCCGCCAATCTCACCATGCTGTTTAACGAAGTGCCCTTTCTCGATCGATTCGAAAAGGCTGCACAGCAAGGTTTTCAGGCTGTTGAGTTTCTCTTTCCCTATCCTTATGCCGCAGAGGAACTCAAGGCACGTCTTGGTGCCCATGGCTTAAAGCTGGTGTTGCACAATCTGCCTGCAGGCGACTGGGATGCGGGTGATCGCGGCATTGCCTGCGATCCAGCCCGCATTGCGGAGTTTCGCGCTGGTGTGCCCAAGGCGATTGCCTATGCCACCACACTCGGTGTGCCCCAGGTCAATTGCCTAGCCGGCAAGCTGCCTGCGGGTGTGAATCCGCGGCAGGCCCACGCCACGCTGGTCGAGAACCTGCGCTTTGCAGCAGCCGAGCTGAAAAAGTCGGGATTAAAACTACTCACAGAGCCCATCAACACCTTTGATATTCCCGGTTTTTTTCTGAATCGCACCGAGCAGGCCATCCGCCTGCACGACGAAGTCGGGGCGGACAATCTCTTCCTGCAGCACGATATTTATCACATGCAACGCATGGAGGGAGAGCTTGCTGCCACAATCAAAAAGTACTTCAATCGCATCGCCCATATCCAGATTGCAGACAACCCGGGCCGCAATGAGCCCGGCACCGGTGAGATCAACTACAACTATCTTTTCCGCATGCTTGATGAACTGGGCTATGCGGGCTGGATTGGCTGCGAATACAAACCTGCCACAACAACCGAGGCCGGTCTGGGCTGGCGCACGCAACTCAGCTGATCGCCGCACCGATTTCACTTAGACCATTAAAAGGAAAACCGCATGTCTTCTTCCCTCAATGTCGGATTCATTGGCCTGGGCATCATGGGTGCGCCCATGTGCGGCCACCTTATCGCAGCCGGTCACAATGTGTTTGTCACCACCCGCAGCAAGGTACCCGATGCGATTGCGCAGACCAAGGCCGTGGTATGTAAGAGCCCTGAAGAAGTTGCGCAAAAGGCCGACATCATCATCACCATGGTGCCGGACACCCCGGATGTTGAGAAAGTGCTTTTTGGCGCCAATGGCGTAGCCAGCGGGCTTTCTAAAGGCAAGGTGGTTGTAGACATGAGCTCCATTTCTCCGATCACCACGAAAGAGTTGGCTCAGAAAATCAATGCACTGGGCTGCGATTATCTGGATGCGCCAGTCTCGGGCGGCGAAGTCGGTGCGAAAAACGCAGCGCTGACCATCATGGTCGGCGGATCGGAGGCCACCTTCAATCGCGTGAAGCCACTCTTTGAACTGATGGGCAAAAACATCACCCTGGTGGGCAGCAACGGCGATGGCCAGACCGCCAAGGTGGCCAATCAGATCATCGTGGCGCTCAACATCGAGGCTGTCTCCGAGGCGCTGCTCTTTGCCGCAAAGGCAGGCGCTGACCCCGCCAAAGTACGTCAGGCCCTGATGGGGGGATTTGCCGCATCCCGGATTCTGGAAGTCCACGGTGAGCGCATGATCAATCGCACCTTCAATCCCGGCTTTCGCATTGAACTGCACCAGAAAGATCTGAATCTGGCGCTGCAGAGCGCCCGGGCCATGGGCGTGTCATTGCCCAATACGGCAACGGCTCAGGAGCTCTTCAATGCCTGTAGCGCCCACGGCGGCAAAGGCTGGGATCATTCCGCAATGGTGCGTGCCCTGGAAAAAATGGCGAATTTCGAAATCGGCCAAAAGTAACTCAGCCCAGCAGCAAGCGCGCCATCCCTGCATAGAGGGGAATGCCCACGATGATGTTCAGGGGAAATGTCAGACCAAGAGACATCCCCAAATACAACACGGGTGATGCCTCGGGAATGGCGTGCTTGAGCACTGCGGGTACCGCAATATAAGAAGCACTCGCCGCAAGCACCGCCAGTAA
>VERJ01000011.1 GCA_018882795.1 Burkholderiaceae bacterium
GATTGCCGATGCCACCACCCTGACCGAGGCTGGTTATGTGTGCGAGGATGTCGAGAACATCATTCAAAAGCTGCTGCAGAACTGCAACTACGAGGTTGAAAAGGCCCAAAACGGAATCGTCTACATCGACGAGATCGATAAGATCACCCGCAAATCGGATAACCCCTCGATCACCCGCGACGTTTCGGGCGAAGGCGTACAGCAGGCATTGCTGAAACTGATTGAGGGCACGGTCGCCTCGGTGCCACCCCAGGGTGGCCGCAAGCATCCCAATCAGGATTTTGTCCAGATCGACACGACCAATATCCTCTTCATTTGCGGTGGGGCCTTTGATGGCCTGGATAAAGTCATCCGCAATCGCACGGAAAAAACATCGATTGGTTTTGGCGCAGAGGTCCGCTCGCCAAGCGATCGGGATGTGGGCGAACTCTTTCGCGAGGTCGAACCAGAAGATCTCATCAAGTTCGGTCTGATCCCCGAATTGGTGGGCCGTCTGCCGGTGGTGGCGACTCTGGATGAACTCCGCGAAGAGGCCCTGATCGAGATACTCATTGAACCCAAAAACGCCCTGGTCAAGCAGTATCAGGCCCTCTTTACGATGGAAGGCGTTGAGCTGGAAGTGCGGCCTGCGGCGCTCTCTGCGATCGCGAAAAAGGCCATCAAGCGCAAGACAGGCGCCCGTGGCCTGCGATCAATCCTCGAGCAGGTGCTGCTCGACACCATGTTCGAGCTGCCCAGTCTGTCCAATGTCAATAAGGTGGTGATTGACGAATCTGCCATTAATGGCGATGGGCGGCCACTGCTGATCTACGGCGAGGCGCAGAAGCTTGCCAGCGGCGCCTAGCCCCGCCATAGACCTTCGCACATCCCCGCAGTCTGTGTGGGGTTGCCGCCTCCCCGCCACGATTTCCAAGGCCGAGCCCTTGTGTTTTCGGGGATTTGCCCCCATCTTCACTGTCAATAACACCCCTGGAGTCTTGACGTGTCCAAAATAGATCTGCTGCCCGAAGAGCCCGTGTCCTTGCCCATGCTGCCGCTGCGCGATGTCGTGGTCTTTCCGCACATGGTGATTCCGCTGTTCGTCGGCAGGCCCAAATCAATCCGGGCCATGGAGATCGCCATGGAGTCCGGCAAACATATTTTCCTGGCGGCCCAAAAGAGCGCTGCGCAGGATGACCCCGCAGCAACCGATATTTATGAGATCGGCTGTGTAGCCAGCATTCTGCAGATGTTGAAGCTGCCCGATGGGACCGTGAAGGTGCTGGTCGAGGGCTCCCAGCGGGCCCGGGTCTTGGAAGTGGAAGACGAGGGCAGCTACCTCACGTCTCGCATCACCCCCATGGCCCCAGAGGCCCCGGAGGGTCCCGAGGTCGAGGCCTTGCGCAGGACGATCCTGAATCAGTTTGATCAATTCGTGAAGCTCAATAAGAAGGTGCCGGCTGAAATACTCAACAGTCTCATGAGCATCGAGGATGCTGGGCGGCTGGCCGATGCCATCGCTGCTCATTTGCCCATGAAACTCGAGCAGAAGCAGTCCGTATTGGAGGTCGTGCCGGTCATTGAGCGGTTGGAAAAACTGTTGGCCCTAATCGAGACCGAGTTGGACATCCTGCAGGTGGAGAAGCGGATTCGTGGCCGTGTAAAACGCCAGATGGAAAAAAGCCAGCGCGAGTACTACCTGAATGAGCAGGTCAAGGCGATCCAGAAGGAACTGGGCGAGGGCGAAGACAGCGAGCTCGATGAGTTGGACAAAAAGATCAAGGCCGCTCGCATGCCCAAAGAGGCACTGGACAAGGCCAACGCCGAATTGAAAAAACTGCGCATGATGTCGCCGATGTCGGCCGAGGCCACCGTGGTGCGCAACTACATTGATGCGTTGGTGAACCTGCCTTGGAAAAAGAAAAGCAAGATCAACAACAATCTTGCTGACGCCGAAAAAGTGCTCGAAGAAGAGCATTACGGGCTTGAAAAGGTCAAGGAACGCATCCTGGAATATCTCGCGGTTCAGCAGCGGGTCGATAAGGTCAAGGCGCCGATTCTCTGTCTGGTCGGTCCACCGGGCGTGGGTAAAACGTCCCTCGGACAGTCGATCGCACGGGCCACCAATCGCAAGTTTGTGCGCATGGCCCTGGGCGGCGTGCGGGATGAGGCCGAGATTCGCGGCCATCGTAAGACCTATATCGGCTCTATGCCCGGTAAGGTGCTCTCAAACCTGACCAAGACCGGGGTCCGCAATCCGCTCTTCCTGTTCGATGAGGTGGACAAGATGGGCATGGATTTCCGTGGCGATCCGGCCAGTGCATTGCTGGAGGTCCTCGATCCCGAGCAGAACAATTCCTTCGTTGATCACTATGTGGAAGTCGAATATGACCTCTCGGATGTGATGTTCGTGGCCACGGCAAATTCGCTGAACATTCCACCTGCATTGCTTGATCGCATGGAGGTGATCAAGCTCTCCGGCTACACCGAAGAGGAAAAGATCAACATCGCGACCCGCTATCTGTTGCCCAAGCAGATCAAGCACACGGGTCTCAAGGCCGGTGAGATTGAGGTCGCGGAATCGGCCATCCGTGAAATCATCCGCACCTACACGCGGGAGGCGGGTGTTCGGGGACTTGAGCGTGAGATCTCGAAGATTTGCCGCAAGGTGACCCGTATGGTGCTGACCAAGAAGGCCGTGCCGCCGATCAAGGTCAATGCGGAGAATATCGAAGAGTTTCTCGGTGTCCGTCGCTATACCTATGGCGTCGCCGAGAAAGAGGATCAGGTGGGCGAGGTCACTGGATTGGCTTGGACCGAGGTCGGTGGTGAGCTGCTCACCATTGAGGCTGCGGTGATGCCGGGCAAGGGCCAGATCATCCGCACCGGGTCGCTTGGCGATGTCATGAAGGAGTCCGTTGAGGCTGCCCGCTCGGTCGTCAGGAGCCGTGCCCGCAGGCTGGGCATCACCAATGATGTCTTTGAGAAGACCGATCTGCATATTCACGCGCCCGAGGGCGCCACGCCCAAGGATGGGCCGAGTGCAGGCATTGCCATGACCACGGCGATGGTCTCTGCACTGACAGGCATTCCCGTGAAGGCTGATGTCGCTATGACGGGAGAGATCACCCTGCGCGGAGAAGTACTGCAGATTGGTGGGCTGAAGGAAAAACTTCTTGCTGCCCATCGTGGTGGAATCAAAAAAGTGCTGATTCCGGAGCAGAACGTCCGTGATCTGACGGAGATTCCCCAGAACGTGAAAAGCGCCTTGGAAATTGTCCCGGTCAAGTGGATTGATCAGGTTCTGGATCTTGCGTTGTCGCGCGCGCCGGTGCCGCTGCCCGACGAGGAAGAGATCGTTGCGGTCCCCGCGGTGGAGTCGGCAGCAACCGAGTCGCGGACCAAAACATCTTCTTCCGATGTGTTGCCCCACTGATTGATCAACGGGAGGCCTCGCTTTCTTGACACGGCTCTAAGGAGTAGAAATAATCGCGTCTCTCGCTAGGGAGGCAAGACGTGAATAAGAACGACATGATTGAGCACATCGCCAAGCAGGCTGATGTCTCCAAGGCCGCCGCAGGCCGAGCACTTGAGGCGGTGATCGGCGGCATTAAAGCAACATTGAAAAAAGGTGGCTCGGTAACGCTGGTGGGTTTTGGAACATTCGCGGTTGGCAAGCGTGCGGCACGCACTGGGCGAAACCCCCAGACCGGCGCGGCAATCAAAATTAAGGCGGCCAAGGTGCCCAAGTTCCGCGCGGGAAAGGCCTTGAAAGACGCCATCAACAAGTGATGTGGTGGGGTGCCTCAGGCCTGGCCTGAGGCTTGGCCCACACGAGACAGGGTCGCTTGATGAAGCGGCCCTTTTTTTTTATACTTCAAGGCTTGCAAAAAAGCAGCCGCTTTGGTTTTTGCGGGTTTTGGGTGCTTAGCTCAGTTGGTAGAGCGGCGCCCTTACAAGGCGTAGGTCGGGAGTTCGACCCTCTCAGCACCCACCAAAACATTTTTTGCAGTTGTGTTCTTCTTAAGGAGTGGTAGTTCAGTTGGTTAGAATACCGGCCTGTCACGCCGGGGGTCGCGGGTTCGAGCCCCGTCCACTCCGCCAATCACTTGTCTCATGCTGAGCCCCCGCTCAGCGCTTTTTCCGGGGCACCGCCATGTTTGATTCTGTCCGCCGTCATCAACGCATTCTGTTGGGATTGATTTTGCTGTTGATTATTCCGTCGTTTGTGGTGGTGGGGGCCTGGGATCTGATTGCGCCCGGATCGGACGCCAACACGGTGGCCTCGGTGGGCCGCCAGAAAATCCAGAAGTTCGAGTGGGAGCGCTCCCACCAGCAGCGGCTTGACCAGATTCGTCAGCAGCTCGGCGGCCGTATTGATCCATCCCTGTTCGATTCACCGGGCTCGCGGCTCTCCACCCTAAACGATCTGGTGACCCAGCAGGTGCTGCTGCAAACCGCTGATGCCCTGCGTGTGCGCATCAGCGATGATCAAATCCGCAAAACCATTGCCAGCATCCCTGCGGTTCAAAAAGATGGCAAATTCGACATGGGGCTGTATCAGCAGGCCCTCAAGGCCCAGGGCCTCACGCCCGAGGGCTTTGAGCAGCGCATTCGTGCAGATCTGGCCCTGGAAGCTGCGCCTGCTGCCATCGCCGCATCCGAGATTGTGCCCAGGTCCGTGGCCCGTCGGCTGGCCCAGACTGCGCTGGAATCGCGCGGTATTCGCGTGCGGAAATTTGCTGCATCCGATGTTGCATCAGGTATTCAAATCACCGAGGCCGAGATCAGCGATTTCTATAAAAATAACACCAAGAATTTCGAGACTGCAGAAGAAGTCGATATCGCACTCGTTGCCTTTCCCAAGCCAGCATCTGCGGATCAGGTCGAGCAGTTCTCGAATATGGTCTACGAGCAGTCCGACACGCTGGAGCCTGCGTCCAAGAAATTCGGCCTGCCGATTCAGACCGTGAAATCGATACGGCGCGATGGTGTGGGAGAGAAACTCTCGCCTGAACTGCTGCGGGTGGTGGGCCATCCCAAAATGCTGGCCGCACTTTTCTCGGCAGATGTGATCGCCAATAAGCGCAACACCGAGGCTGTTGAGATCGCCCCTGGCATGTTGGCAAGCGCGCGTGTCGTGGCCCATCGGCCTGCGCAGGCGATTGCCCTGGAGAAGGTGAAGCCGGCGATTGAAAAGCAGCTGCGCGAGCGCAAGGCCCTGGATAAAGTAAGTAGTCTGGCTCAGGCTGCAGCGAAGGATTTTTCTCCCGCGGCCAGCGCTTCGCTGGGTACTTTAAAGACCGTCTCCCGTCAGGATCTGCAAAAACAAAACGCTGTGGCTGAGTTACCTGCTGCCGTGCTGTCGGCGGTGTTTTCCGCTGAGTTGGGTGCCTTGCCCATGGCGATCAGTGTGCCGGCCGCATCGGCCACGCAGGCCGCCTGGATGGTGGTGATCGAATCGGCTCAGGTTCCTGCTGCCGACAGTGCCCAAGTGAAAGAACTTCTTGCCCGCGAAGTCCAACGTCTGGAGCAGTCCGCCCGGCAAGACATGCTGGATCGTTGGATCACGCTGCATCGCGATGCGATCGGCGTGAAGACATTCCCAGAGAAATTGGCCAAGTCAGATAGCCGTTAGCGCCTGTGCTTGGCGGGCCGGATGGCCGCTGATACGCTTTGCTTTGGCATAGCCCGCATAGTTGCTGGTCATTGAGCGTCTGTAGGTTGGGTCATAGTGATGTGTGAGCAGTGATTCCACAAGCCTAGGCCAGTCTTTATTCTGAATCGCTGAGCGCCATTGGGCCAGACGCTCACCGCCCACAAGCGGTTTCAGTTTATCAAGTTGTGCCATTAGTGTGTCGGGTCGATCAAAAAAGTGCGCGTAGTCCTGGCATAAAAATCGCACGCGTTCTTCAAGCGTTGGCACAAGCTCAATGCATTCGGAAGCCCGCATCTTGTCGATCAATCGTTCGGGCACCTGCAGGGCACCGATCTTCTTGCTTTCGGATTCCACAACAATCACCCGGCTGGGATCACAGTGACGAAGCACATCCCAAATCGCTGAATCAAAGGCCTTCTGACTGGGCTGCTTACCCACAGGCTCAGAGCCCAGGAGCGATCCCCGATGATGGGCCAGGGCCTCCAGATCCAGCACCTGTTCACCCTGCGTTTGCAGGTGTCGCAGATACAGGCTCTTGCCGGCGCCAGTGACACCGCAGACCACCAAGAAGCGATGAAGATCGGCCAATCGATTCAGATCTTCAATCACGAAGCGCCGGTAGGCCAGGTAACCGCCTGTCAGCAAGGAGACTCTCCAGCCGATACGCTGCAGGATTGTGGCCATGGCGTTGCTGCGGTTGCCACCGCGCCAGCAATAGACCAGCGGGCGCCAGTCCTTGGGCTGATGCGCAAAGTGCCCTTCCAGCGTGGCAGCGATATTACGCGCTACCATCGCCGCACCACGTTTTTTTGCCTCGAAGGGCGAGGATTTATACAGCAAGCCAATCTCTGCCCGCTCGGCGTTACTCAGCACCGGCACATTGATGGCCCCCGGCAGATGGTCGATGGCCCATTCATCAGGGCTGCGGACATCGATCACCGTATCGAATGTCGACCACTGGGCCACTGCGGCATCAATCGATAGCTGCATTGTTGGGGCCTGGTGAGAATCGCCTCAGCGGCGCAGATCCGCGAACAATGCGTTACCGCGCACAACTGCTGGCCGCTTTGCGATGGTGTCGTACCAGCGTTGCACATTGGGGAACTTGGCCAGATCAATACCCTGACGCTCATATGAGGCCACCCATGGCCAGGCCGCGATATCTGCAATCGAGTAATGTCTGCAGCCCAGATAGGCGGAATCCGCCAGTCGCTTGTCCATCACGCCGTAGAGTCGGTGGGCCTCCTGGGTGTAGCGGTCAATCGCATAAGCGATTTTTTCAGGCGCATAAATGCGGAAGTGATGGGCCTGGCCGAGCATGGGGCCCAGTCCACCCATCTGAAACATCAGCCATTGCAAAATATCGTAGCGCTCGTTGTCCGAGGTGCCGAGGAATCTTTCGGTCTTGCCGGCCAGGTACACCAGAATTGCACCCGACTCGAACAGTGAATAGGGCTTGCCCTTGGGGCCTTCGCTGTCGACGATGGCTGGAATCTTGTTGTTTGGACTGATTTTTAGAAATTCAGGCGCAAATTGCTCATTGGCGGAGATATTGATGGGCACCGCACGATAGGGTAGGCCGCATTCTTCCAGCATGATGTGAATCTTCTTGCCGTTTGGCGTTGGCCATGTGTAGAGGGTGATCATCGTCTGGGTCTCCAAGGGTGTTCAATGAGCTGGCGCCTAGTCAAAACAAACACATTATCAAACTGTTCCCCGGTTCTGACCCAACGGGGTGTGATTCCTGGAAATTCCTGGTTCAGCATGTTCTCGCAGGCCTGTCGCTCATGTCCCACCTCAATCAGAAGCAGTCCCTGGGCGGTGAGAAAGTCGGCTGCCTGGATCAAGATGCTGCGCACGATGGCCATACCCCTGTCTGCTGCAATTAAGGCGAGCCGGGGCTCGGCCTTAAACTCGGGCGGTAGCCCAGCGGCCTTGCGCTCAGGCACATAAGGGGGATTGGAGATGATCACATCAAAGGATGTGTTGTTTTGATCTTTCATGCCTGCAAAGCAATCCGATTCGATCAGTTTGATACGCCCTGTCAGTCCGTGCAGCTGCAGGTTCTCTTGCGCAATCGCCAGGGCATCCCGGCTAATATCAACAGCGCTGAGCGTTGCTTTGGGGAATTGATGAGCCGCGATGATCGCCAAACAACCGCTTCCCGTGCACATATCGAGCAGACTTTCAGGTGGCGCATGACCAAGCCAGTAGGGCTTTAACCCTTTTATCAACAGTTCCGCGATAAATGATCGGGGAATAATCACTCTTGGGTCGACAATGAACTCATAGCCCTTCAGCCAGGCGCGTCCTGTGATGTAGGCCGCGGGCAGACGTTCCTCTATCCTGCGCTGGAAGATTGCCCTAACGTCGTGCTCTTGCTTGGGAGTCGTTGGCATGCGCTCCACTGATACTGGGCTATCCACCGGCAGGCCCAGCGTTGCGAGCGTGAGCCAGCGAGATTCATCCCAGGCCGACAGCGTGCCTTGGCCGAATTGAATTCCAGCGTCGATGAACAGCTGCTCGCCGCAGCCAATCAGTTCGCCAATGGTCATTGAATGTTGCTAATCAGGCGGTGGTCAGCAGTCCGCGCATGGCCTGATGGTAGATGCGGGTGAGTGGCTCCAGGTCATTCACCAAAATGCGCTCGTTGATCTGATGGATCGTTGCATTGGTGGGTCCGAACTCAATCACTTCACGGCAGTGTTTGGCAATAAAGCGACCATCAGAGGTGCCGCCGGTGGTGGAGAGTTCAGGTGTAACACCGGTCACCGTCTGAATCGCGGTGCTTACTGCGTCGCAGAGTTTTCCTGGTGCGGTCAGATAGGGGTCTCCACCCAGGGTCCACTGCAACTCGAACGTCAGGCCATGTTTAGAGAGCACTGCCTCCAGACGCTGCTTGAGATCCTGCGGTGAGCTGACACTGCCAAAACGAAAATTGAATTGGGCCCGCAGCTCGGCAGGAATCACATTGCTTGCGCCGGTGCCTGCATTGAGATTCGAGACCTGCCATGTGGTGGGAGGGAAATAGGTGTTGCCATCGTCCCAGCGAATCACGGCAAGCTCTGCTAAGGCAGGTGCGAAGGCATGAATAGGGTTGAGTGCCAGGTGAGGGTAGGCCACATGGCCTTGGCGCCCGCGGATCACGAGATCACCGGAGAGCGTGCCACGCCTGCCATTTTTGATCATGTCGCCCAGCGTCTTCACTGATGTGGGTTCACCCACAATGCAGTAATCAAGAAGTTCTCCCCGATGGGCCAGCTCACGCACCACCTGCACGGTGCCGTCGATTGCAGGGCCCTCTTCATCGGATGTGATCAGATAGGCAAGCCTTCCTGCGAATGTTGGTGTCTCGGCAATGAATCGCTCTGTGGCCACCACAAAGGCAGCCAGAGATGATTTCATGTCGGCAGCGCCACGGCCATAGAGTTCCTGCTGATCGATGACTGCTGCAAAAGGTTCATGTTTCCATTGCGCCTCGGGGCCCGGGGGTACGACATCGGTGTGGCCCGCCAGCACAAGGGTGGGGCCGGGTTCTCCGCCCTCGCGAATCGACCAGAGGTTCGTGACATCGCCAAAGCGCAGAAACTCATTTTGAAAGCCCAGCGCAGAGAGTCGTTGAGCAATCAGATCGCAGCAGCCGGCATCCTGAGGTGTTACCGACCTGCAGCGGATCAGTGCCTGGGCCAGTTCCAGGGTGGCATATGGATGTTGTAGGTCGTCCTGCATCAGGCCGCCTCAAGAAAAAGATTGCGATAAAGCGGCTCAGAAAAACCGACCGACATTTTTTCACCGACTTCCAAGACTGGCCGTTTGATGAGCAATGGTTGGGCCAGCATGATTTCCGATGCTGATGCTTGATCAACAATTTGAGCCCGCAGATTCGGATCGAGCTGCCGCCAGGTCAGGCCGCGCCGGTTCAGCAGCGCATCCCATGGCAGATGGGTGAGCCAACGGTCAAGGGTGGCCGCATCAAGCCCGGACTTCTTCAGATCAATGAATTCAGGCTCGCGACCGTGGGCCTTTAGCCAAGCACGGGCCGCACGCACCTGATCGCAGTTCGTGATGCCGTAAAGCCGAACCGTCTGAGGCTGCGCGGTTAGTGCATGTGCAGACATGGATCAGTCACCACGTAGCAGTTCATTGATGCCGGTCTTGGCGCGCGTCTGGGCATCGACACGTTTCACAATGACGGCACAGGCCAGGGAATACTTTCCATCGGCAGAAGGCAGGCTACCGGGTACCACCACCGCACCCGCAGGGACACGGCCGTAGGTGACCTCCCCAGTCTCGCGATCGTAGATTTTCGTGGACTGGCCAATGAACACACCCATGGAGAGCACAGCGTTGTCTTCCACGATCACGCCCTCGACGACTTCGGAGCGCGCACCGATAAAACAGTTATCGCCAATGATCGTGGGGTTGGCCTGGATCGGCTCCAGAACACCACCAATACCGACACCACCAGAGAGGTGCACGTTCTTGCCGATTTGTGCGCAGGAGCCAACGGTGGCCCAGGTGTCCACCATGGTGCCTTCATCGACATAGGCGCCGATATTTACATAAGAGGGCATGAGCACCACATTCTTGGCGATGAATGCACCATGACGGGCCGTCGCCGGTGGTACCACGCGAAATCCTGCGGCTTTGAAGTCAGCATCGGAGTAATTGGCGAACTTGGTGTCGACCTTGTCGAAATAGCGCAGGTCGCCTGACGCCATGGGGGCGTTGTCCCGCAGTCGAAAGCTGAGCAGGACGGCTTTTTTGATCCACTGGTGGGTGACCCAGTCACCGTTGATTTTTTCGGCCACGCGAATCGCACCCTGATCCAGAAGCCGGATGACCTGGGTGACCGCGTCGCGAATGTCGGCGGGTGCACTAGACGGGGAGAGCGCGGTGCGGGTCTCCCAGGCGCCATCAATGATGGAGGAGAGTTTCTGTTGATCTTGGTCGGAGGTCATGATTTCGTTTTAGTGTTGTCGTGAGGTTGTCAATAAAAAGCGCTAGCCCCGCGTGGAGGCCTGCTGGCCAAGTGCGGGAAGGTCGACGGTGGGCTGGGGCTTCCAGCCCCTGGCACGTTGCTCTGCAACCACGGTGGTGAAGATGCCACCACGCACATACCAGCGTGCTGTGAGTCGCATGAACCGCGGCCGGGTGGCCTTGACCATATCGTTTAAAAGTTGATTGGTGACGGCCTCGTGGAAGACGCCCTGGTCCCGATAGGACCACATATAGAGTTTTAGGGCCTTGAGCTCAAGGTTCTTTTTCTCGGGGATGTAGTCCACCGTTAAATGCGCAAAATCAGGCTGACCCGTCAGGGGGCAGAGGCAGGTGAATTCTGGGATCTCGATGTGCACCAGATAGTCCCGTCCGGGCTCCGGGTTGGGAAAGGTCTGAAGTGACTTGCTGGGTTTCGTGGACATGGCTGCGAAAGAGAGAGACGAAGAGCGATTTATTTGTTCTTTTAAACGAAGTTAGGTGCAAATAGCGCTATTTTTAGGTAAAAACCCGGTGTTTTGCTGGATGATATTATAGCCCGTGTCCTCAATCTGGCTGGCTTTCGCGGGCGTTTTATCGTGCGACTCTCTTATTTAAAACTCTCTGGTTTCAAATCTTTCGTTGACCCTACCACCCTGCATTTTCCGGGCGATCTGGTGGGTATTGTTGGCCCCAATGGCTGTGGCAAGTCCAATGTCATTGATGCCGTGCGGTGGGTGCTGGGGGAGTCCAAGGCGAGCGAACTGCGCGGCGAGTCCATGCAGGACGTGATCTTCTCTGGCTCTGGCACCCGCAAGCCATCGGGCCGCGCCAGCGTGGAACTCGTATTCGAAAATACGGAGGGCCGGATCACCGGCCCATGGGGCCAATACTCCGAGATCGCGGTCAAACGTATCCTGTCTCGGGATGGCCAGTCCACATACTGGATCAACAATCAGGCAGTGCGTCGAAAAGATGTCTACGATCTTTTTATGGGCACTGGCCTTGGGCCTCGTGCGTACGCCATTATCGGACAGGGCATGATCTCCCGCGTCATTGAGTCGCGCCCAGAGGAACTCCGTGTCTTCCTGGAGGAAGCGGCTGGCGTATCGAAATACCGGGAGCGTCGAAAAGAAACCGAGGGCCGTCTCTCGGATACCCGTGAAAATCTGGCGCGTATTGAAGACATCCGGCTTGAGTTGGATGGCCAAATCACGAGACTGGAGCAGCAGGCGGAGCTTGCCCAGCGTTATAGCGAACTCACTGGCCGACGAGATGAAAAGCAGCGTTGGCTGTGGTGGACGCGGCGTGAGGAATATGTGCAGGCCCTTGATAAGCTCTCGGCCCGCAGGCGTGAGACCGAACTGCAGATCGAGGCACAGACGGCGAGCCTGCGCTCCATTGAACGCGAGATTGAAGAGACACGCACCGCCTTTCACGAGGCCACCGATGCGGTCCACGATGCCCAACAAAGCCTCTACGAAGTGAATACTGAAATCACCCGTATTGAAGGCGAACAGCTGAGGCTGCGCGAGAACCTCGAGCGCACTGCGCGCGCAAAAGAGTCTGCTGGGCAAATCATTCATGCCGAGACGCTGGCACAGCAGGAGGGCGAGGCCCACCGCATTGCCGATGCAGAGGCGGCAGCGCTTGCCGATGTGGCCCTAGCGGAAAAACGTGAGCTGTTGGAGCGCCTTACCGCCACGATGGCGCCGCTTGAGCAGACGCTTGCTTCCCGCAATGAATCCCTTGCTGCGGCCCAGGCCGATGTTGCCGCCGTGCAGGCTGAGCTTCGCGCCCTCTCTGAGCGCGAGGCGGACCTCACCGGCCGCATTCGACGCATTGAGACCCGCATTGAGGAGCAGGATCGTGAGCGGCTATCGATAGAGCGTGTTGATCCAAGCGCAAAGTCGCTGATTGCTTCACAGCGCCAAGAGGCCATTACGTTTGCACGCAGTGCCCAAGATCAACTCGCTGCGGCGGAGCAGGCCATCGATACCGCCAGCCAGGCCCGCGACAGCACACAGTTGGAATTGCAACAGGCCCGTGAGTCGCTCTCGCACGTGCAGGCCCAGTCCGAGGCCTTAAAGAGTCTTCAGGCCCAGGTTGAGGCAAAGGATGAACTCCGGCCCTGGCTTGAGCGTCAGGGCATGCAGCAGCGCCCAAGGCTCTGGTCCAGCGTACAAGTCAAAGAAGGTTGGCAGACTGCCGTAGAGGCCGCGCTTGGCGATCGCATCGGTGCTGTCGAGATTGGCGCCATGTCCAATGCTTTGGGATTTGCGGCGGATCGCCCGCCCGCACGCCTGACGCTCTTTTCAAGCGAGGCCGCGAGCGGAAAATCCATTCCTGCCAACAGCCTTGCGCAGCAGATCCAGGGCGAGGGACCAATTGCACAGGTGGTCCGCGAATGGCTTGCGGAATATCGCTGCGCTGAGAGCCTGCAGGCTGCAGTGGGCAGCCCGCCTGCCGCAGGAGAGCTCTGGATCACCAAGGAAGGCCACATGGCAGGCCGGGGCATGGTGCGGTTTTATGCAGAAGAGGATCAGCAAGCCGGCATCCTTGCACGCCGCAGCAAGATTGAAAGTCTGGATATTGCCATCCGTGCGCAGCAGCTTGTGGTGGATGAGACAGCCTTGGCATTGCAGCGCGCGGAGGGCGCATTGGCTGAGCGCAAGCGCGAGTTGGCCGGCCTGCGTGATCGCGCGCAGGCATCCCAGTCGCGTGCTCATGAGTTAGAGCTTGCTGAATTACGATTGGATGAAAAAATCCAACGTCTCAACACGCAAGACACAGCGCTGACAGCCTCTTTGCAGGCCCTGCGCCAGGAACATGCTGATCTGCAGCAGCAGCGTGAGCAGTGCCGTCAGGCCTCAGAGGAGGCCAATCAACGCGCCGCCGCCCAGACTCAGGAAGCAGACCGTCAGCGGGAACTTCAGGAGCAGCAGCTGCAGGAAGTTGGCCGCACGCGCGAAGAACTGGCGCTTGCGGAGCGAGGCCTTCAGGAGGCCCTGATGGGGCAACGGCTGGCGCAGGAGCAGCGCCGCGTATTTGAAGAGAAGATGCGTGAATCCAACGCTCGGCTCGCCGAGGCTCGGACGCGGCTTGATGCTGCTGAGCGTGAACTGATCGACATCCAACAGGCTCTGGATTCGAGTGACTTGCAGCCGCTGCTGGAGAGCCGGGTGGCCAAGGAGGCCCAGGTGGCCGAGATTCGCGAGCGTGCTGATCAGTGCAGCCAGAAGCTTCGCCAGTCCGAGGAGCAGCGTCTGCACATCGAGCGATCTCTTGAGCCCATGCGGGCAGCGGTTGCACAGATCGATGCAGATGCATCTGGTGCCCGTGTGGGCATTGAGCAGATCGATGAGCAACTGGTGGATCGGGAGCTTCAGGTTGCTGCGATTGCAGAGGAACTCGCAGCGGCATTTCCAGACAGCAAGTGGCCCAGACCCGCTGCGCTGCATTCCGAAGTCCAGCGTCTCACCAAGGAGATCGAGAGCATGGGCGCGGTCAATCTTGCTGCGCTCTCCGAGCTTGAACAATCCCGCGAGCGCAAACAGTTTCTTGATTCACAGGCGGCTGATCTGATGTCGGCAGTGGAGACATTGGAAGATGCTATTCGCAAGATCGATCGCGAGACACGCTCACTGTTGCAGGAAACCTTCGACACCGTGAATCAGAACTTTGGCCAGCTTTTCCCCAGACTTTTCGGCGGTGGCGAGGCCAAGCTGGCGATGACCGGCGAGGAAATCCTCGACTGCGGCGTGCAGGTGATGGCCCAGCCACCAGGCAAGCGCAACACTTCCATTCATCTGCTCTCCGGGGGCGAAAAGGCCCTCACCGCTACTGCGCTGGTGTTCGCGCTCTTTCAGCTCAATCCAGCGCCATTTTGTTTGCTGGACGAGGTCGATGCACCGCTGGATGATCCCAACACCGAGCGTTTCTGTAACCTGGTGCGGCATATGTCTTCTTCAACCCAGTTTGTCTTTATCACCCACAACAAGATTGCGATGGAGATGGCCCAGCATCTGATGGGCGTAACCATGCAGGAGCAGGGCGTGTCGCGCATCGTGGCGGTGGATCTGGATGCCGCCAATGCCATGGCCCAAGAGGCAGCATGACCGACCTGCAGTGGACGATTGTGGCCGCCGCTGCAATCGTGCTTGCGGGGGTTGTGGCCGCGAATCTGCGGGAGTGGTCCCAGGCCAGGAAGACCCTGCAGCGTTTGGTGCCGCTACAGGATGAGCCCATATTCAATGCGCCGACCGAACGGGTGCTGGACCCTGTTCAGCCATCGGAGATCTCTGATGCCATCGCCGAGCTGCAATGGCAAAAGCCAATGCCGGTGGCCAGAATTCAGCAGGAGTTAAAAGGCTGGCGCCATGTGGGCTCCAAACCCCTGTCATTTGGCTGGATCAGTCAAGAAGGCGCGGCAGCCTCGCCTTTGCCAGACGCGTTGGATGTGATGACGCTGCAGGTTGGCGTGCTACTCACCACGCGTGGCGGACCATTACATGCGATGGAGTATGCGGAATGGCAGGAGGGGCTTGGGCGAATTGCCCGACAGCTTGGCGCGCATTTGTCGATTCCGGTTATGTCGGATGTGCTGGCCAGAGCCCGATCCCTTGATCAACGCTGCACCGAGGTGGATGCACAACTGGTGTTGTCGGTTTCCGCCGATCAGGTGCTTTCGGTGTCCGCAATCACGTCGGCGGCCCACTCAGCAGGTCTTGAGTCGCGGGGCGAGACCCGTTTTGCAAAAGGGCCACTGCACCATCAACGCTTCTCAGTCTTTCCAGGTGATTCAGGCAACAGTCTGATGTTGCTTCTCGATGTGCCAAGAACAGCCGATCCCCTTGAGGCATTCCAAGAGATGGTCTCTACGGCCCAGACACTGGCATCTCTGTTGGATGCCCGAGTCACTGATGAGGCGGGCCGCGTCTTGCAACAGCGCGATTTCGATCAGATTGCAGCTCAGGTCAGCGCCAGAGAACAGCAATTACTGGCGCTGAGCATCACACCGGGCTCGATCGTGGCCCAACGGCTTTTCCTCTGATCATTTCAGCATCCGCAGCGGGTGATTGATGGCACGGTCCAAGCCACTACTTGATGCGAAAGAGACTCGTGACCGCATTGTTGCCCTGCGCGCCGAAGTACTCAAACATCAGCGCGCCTACCATCAGCAGGATGCGCCGCTGATTTCTGATGCCCAATACGATGCCCTGGTACGCGAGCTGGAGGAACTTGAATCCGCATTTCCGGATCTCGCGCCGGGCACATCACCGGTGGATCAGGTTGGCTTTGCGCCGAAGCGGGAGTTTTCCGAGGTGCGTCACCGGGTGCCCATGCTGTCGCTCAACAACGCATTTGAGCCGCAGGATGTGGAACAGTACGTTGCACGGCTGGCCCAGAATCTGGGGCTTGCGGCCGATGCGCCTGAGCTGCGTTTCAGTGCCGAACTGAAATTCGATGGCATTGCAGTGAGCCTGCGCTATGAGCGGGGGCTGCTCACTCAGGCGGCCACTCGGGGCGATGGTTCGGTGGGCGAGGACATCACGGTCAATATCCGTGTGATTCCGAGCGTGCCTCCACGATTAACCGGCAACAGTATCCCCGAGGTGCTGGAGGTGCGTGGCGAGGTGCTGATGCAAAAGCAAGACTTTGCAGCCTTGAATCAGCGGCAGGCGGCCCTCGGTGAAAAAGTCTTTGTAAATCCACGTAATGCTGCCGCAGGCAGTCTGCGTCAGTTGGATCCCGCGGTGACGGCATCTCGGCCCTTAAGTTTCTTTGCTTACGGCACGGGTGAAGTCGTCCTGAGTCGGGAGCTGGAATCAAAACTCCTGACCCATTCCGATTGGCTCAATGCGCTGCAGGGATGGGGCCTACCGGTGGGCACGCTGCGTAGATCTCAACTTGATGCTGAGGGTCTGAGGCGCTTTTATGCTGATGTCTTGGCCCGACGATCAGATCTGCCGTTTGAGATTGATGGCGTGGTCTATAAACTCGAATCATTGGCGCTGCAGGCGAAAGCAGGTTTTGTGTCGCGTGCACCGCGCTTTGCAATCGCCCACAAGTTCCCCGCAGAAGAGGCCAGCACGCGGCTGCTTGATATCGATGTGCAGGTGGGCCGTACCGGTGCGCTGACTCCCGTTGCAAGACTTGAGCCGGTGTTTGTGGGCGGAGTTACAGTGACCAATGCCACCCTGCACAATGAAGACGAAATCACGCGCAAGGGACTGATGATTGGCGATACAGTCTGGGTCCGACGCGCGGGCGATGTGATCCCCGAGGTGCTCGGTACCATTGCAGCACTTCGGCCTGCGGATGCGCGGCCCTTTGTGATGCCCATGTGCTGTCCGGTCTGCGGCACGAAGACAGTCCGCGAGTCGGGCGAGGCCGTAAGCCGCTGCCCCGCGGGGCTCAGCTGCAAGGCCCAACGCAAGCAGGCGTTTTTGCATTTCGCCCAGCGCAAGGCCATGGATATTGAAGGCCTGGGAGAAAAGATTGTTGATCAGCTGGTGGATGGCGGCCATGTCACCCATCTGTCGGATATCTATCGTCTGGATGTGCCCTTGCTGTCGAACCTGGAACGCATGGCAGAGAAGTCTGCCCAGAATCTGCTGGATCAGATTGATCGTTCGCGCGATGCAAGCCTGGCCCGGTTTCTGTTTGCGCTGGGCATTCGGCATGTGGGTGAGCGCACGGCCCGCGATCTGGCCCTGCATTTTCAGTCAATTGATGCTTTGCGATCCGCAACGGTCGAGGAGCTGATGCAGGCGCCGGATGTGGGACCTGTAGTTGCGGCCTCCATTCGAAGTTTTTTTGATTTACCCGAGCAGGCCGCAGTGGTGGATGGGCTATGTGCACAGGTCCGGATCACGCGGCTAGATGACCGTCCGGCGGTGGCGCCGGTGAGTGTTACGGTTGAGGGTGTGAAGGCTGCAGGAGAAGTTGGGCAGACCTCGACTCAGGCCGCGAGTTACCCCTTCACAGGCATGACCGTGGTACTCACCGGCACGCTGTCGTCCATGAGCCGGGATCAGGCGAGTGACTGGATTGTGGCGCTCGGCGGCAAGGCCAGCGGCAGTGTGTCGGCCAAGACATCCCTGGTGGTGGCCGGAGAAGCAGCAGGAAGCAAACTCGCCAAGGCCCAGGAGCTGGGGGTGAAGGTCATCGATGAAGCGGCCTTTCTGGCGATAATCGCCCCCTATCGACAGGATTCTTAAATGAGCAAATTTTCCGGAAAAGTCCGCAAGGCAGTATTCCCCGTTGCGGGCCTGGGCACCCGATTTCTGCCGGCCACCAAGGCCAGCCCCAAAGAGATGCTGCCTGTGGTGGATAAGCCGCTGATCCAATACGCAGTGGAAGAGGCGGCCAGTGCGGGGATTACCGACATGATTTTTATCACTGGTCGCTCGAAGCGAGCGATTGAAGATCATTTCGATAAGGCGTATGAGCTTGAGTCGGAGTTGGAGGCGAAAAACAAAACTGCACTGCTGGATGTGGTGCGCAGCGTCGCGCCGGCCAGCATTAATTGCATCTATATTCGGCAGCCGGAGGCCCTGGGCTTGGGCCACGCCGTACTGTGCGCCGAGCCTGTGGTGGGTGATGAACCCTTTGCGATTCTGCTTGCCGATGATCTGATGGATGCAGGTGATCGCGGCAGGTCCGTGATGCGGCAGATGGTGGAGCGTTATGAGGAGCATCATGCGAGTGTGATTGCGGTGGAGGAAGTTCCGCGGGAAGACACCTCGAAATACGGCATCGTTAGTGCGGAGCCGTTCGAGCAGGGTAGTGCTGCCGTTTCGAAAATAACGGCCATTGTTGAGAAGCCTCAGCCAGCGGTTGCGCCTTCAACGCTTGCAGTGGTGGGCCGTTACCTGCTGGACTCCCGCATTTTTGATTTGATCCGCAGTCAGCCTGCAGGTGCGGGCGGGGAGATTCAGCTGACCGATGCGATCGCAAGGCTATTGCTTGAGCAGACGATCCTTGCCTATCGGTTTGAGGGCAAGCGCTTTGATTGCGGGTCCAAGCTCGGCTACATGCAGGCCTCGGTCACGCTTGCCAAGCGGCATGCGGAGATTGGTGGGTCGTTTGAGGATTGGCTCGCTCGGCTGAGCTAACTTTTTTGCTTCGCCTAAAGCTTGGGGCAGAGTGCTAGGGGCAACTGAATCGATGGCTCGGTGCCTAGCCTCGGGTCGCTTCTGGTTGTTCGAGGGCTCGGGGCCTAGCGCTGGGGGCTTTCTCTCGTCGCGGTCGCAAAACGTAAATCGAAAAGCGTTTTGCTCCGACGCTCCTCGAGTAAATCCCCCAACGCTCTCCCCTCGGGTAATCGAACGTTACGGTCAATGAACACGACCGGAGAGCGTCGGGATTTCGAACCGGCGAACGCTTGCAGCCGGGCGAAACCCGGCGCTAGGACGGGAGCCCTGAGATAACACGAGGCTAGAACCCAAGCTTTCGTCTACCAGTTCTACGCTGCAATTGCCTTCAACAGATCCGCCTCCAGCGCAATCTGCTCCTTGCCCTCGGCCAGCGATTCGCCTTGAATCAGAAACACATCTTCCGCCCGCTCACCGAGTGTCATGATCCTTGCCGTCTGGAGCCGCACGCCATGCGCGGACAATGTTTTGGCAATTGAATACAGCAGTCCCGTGCGGTCGGCGGCGGTGACATTGAGCACGTAATACAGGCCCCGCGAATCCGGCTGCAGATCAATGCGTGGTGGAATCGGAAAATATTTGGATTGCCGTGACTGACGGCCGCGGATCGGTGCTGGTAGCGGGTTTCGATCGGCCAGGGTGCTGGAAAGACTGGCCTCAATGATCGTCGCCATTTCGCGCTGGTGTCCGCCTAGGGCCTGGGGCTCCACCACAAAAGTGTCCATTGCATAGCCATCGAACGTGGTGTGAATCTTTGCATCCAGAATGCTGATGTTCTGTGCATCAAAGTAGGCACAGATGCGCGCAAAAAGATCTTCCTCATCGCGCTGATACACCACCACCTGCAGGCCGGTCTCATCTGGTGAGCGACGGGCGATCACAATCGGAGTCGGCTCTTGCGAGCGCCACGCGATCAATCGTGCATGCCACTCAATCTCACTGGCCTCGTGCCGCAGAAAATACTGTAATTCCAGCGTCTTCCAGAAGGCGTGCGCGGCGGACGGGTCTTTGCCGTGAAGCCGCAGCAGTCGCTCGGCCTCGTTTGTTTTCAGCTGATAGGCAGTCTGTGGTGAGGCCTGCGGGTGCTTGGATGATGAAACTCCAGGTCCAGCCATTAAGGCAAGCGTGCGGTGGTAGAGCTCCTCCAAGAGCCGTGCCTTCCAGTTGCTCCAGGCTTTGGGGCTTGTGCCGCGGATATCGGCAACGGTCAACAGATACAGTGCAGTGAGCCGCTGTGGCGTGCGCACGATCTTGCGAAACGAGGCGATGGTCTCGGGATCTGCCAAGTCCTGCTTCTGCGCGACCTGGGACATGGTGAGGTGATGCTCCACCAGAAATGCCAATAGGGCAGTCGTCTCCCGCTCTAATCCATAGTCCCGGGAAAAACGCCGCACTTCCAGCTTGCCCAGTGCTGAATGGTCACCGCCGCGGCCTTTGGCAATGTCGTGAAACAGCGCTGCGACATAGAGTATCCAGGGCGATTGAAACTCGGCCATGAGTCGGCTGCACAATGGAAACTCATGGGCATGTTCATCCATGGTGAGGCGTCGCAGATTACGAATCACCTGCAGGATGTGCTGATCGACCGTGTAGACATGAAACAAGTCGTGCTGCATTTGGCCGACGATTTTGCGAAACACAGGCAGCATGCGGCCCAGAATGCCTAGGTTATTCATCAGCCGAAGGCCATGCACGATGCCTCGGGGCTGCTGGAGAATGCTCAGAAATAGTGCCCGGTTTGCTGGGCTCCGTCGAAATTCAGCATCGATTAAATCTCGGTGATTCCAGAGCGAGCGCAGCGTGCGGGCGGACATGCCGCGCAGCTCCGGATGTTGTTGCATGAGCAAAAATGCCCGAAGCATGGCAGCGGGTTCTGATTGGAATAAGCCCTCATCCCGAACCTCCAGCAGGCCATAAACTTCATCGAAGTCGTCATCAATTTGACGGGCCTGGCGGGCGGTGGGCAGTTGTTCGGATGGGAATAACCGCGGCTCAAAATTCGCCAGCAACATTGAGCTGATCTGCAGAATGGCTTTGGCCGCGCGGTAATAGCGCTGCATCAGAACCTCGCTGGCCCGCCGTGTGCCGCGCGCCGAAATACCGAGTCTTTGCGCAACCTCGGTCTGAAGATCAAACACAAGCCGATCTTCTCGACGGCCCGCCGCAAGATGTAGATGACCGCGGATCAGGTGCAGGAGTCGTTGGGCGCGCTGCAGCTCTGTGGCCTCCCGATCTGTGATCAGACCATCCCTAGCCAGGTCATCCCAACGATGACCCAAGCCGAAGGCACGGGTCACCCAACGCAGCACCTGAAGATCACGCAGTCCGCCGGGGCTTTCTTTGCAGTTGGGCTCAAGGCTATAGGGCGAGTCCTGATGGCGGCCATGACGCTGCTGCATCTCTAGCAGCTTGCCTTGCGCAAAATCCTTGACATCAATGGCTTCGAACCAGGATTTTTCCAGCTGACGATGCAGGGTGCGTGGTCCGCAGATCCATCGTGACTCCAGAAGCGCCGAGGCAATGGTGAGATCGTCCTGAGCCTGAGCGATGCACTCTGAAACTGAACGGATGCTATGGCCGGCATCCAGTCCGATATCCCAGAAAGCAGTGACCAGCCGCTCAGCTGCAGGCCTTATGGCCTCTTCGGAGTAGCCTTCGGGCATCAGAATCAACAAGTCGACATCGGAGTAGGGGGCGAGGGCGCCTCTGCCATAGCCGCCCACCGCAACCAAGGCCGCTCCGGGAATGCCAAGATGTCGCCACAGGTCCATAAGCACAGCATCCACATCCCGCGCGAGTCGGCGCATCGTACTCAGGGGATGGACCCTTGGTGTCCAGCGCTGGGCGTTGTTGGCTCGCGCCTCGCGCAGCGATTCTTTCAGCGCCTCCAGGGTGCCAAATGCTGGCGTGTTACCTGAGTCCGCCAGCTTAGCTGGGGTTGGCGCTGCGCTCACGGTCCGGGCTGCCCTCGGAGAGCGTCAAGACTTCGACACCGGTTTCAGTAACCAGCACCGTATGCTCCCATTGGGCGGAGAGGCTGTGGTCCTTGGTGACAATCGTCCAACCGTCGGCCAATTCCTTGATTTCGGGCCGCCCCGCATTGATCATGGGCTCAATTGTGAACGTCATGCCGGCTTTCAGTTCAAGGCCGGTGCCCGCGCGCCCATAGTGCAGCACCTGGGGCTCTTCATGAAAACCACGGCCGATGCCGTGGCCACAGAACTCCCGCACTATCGAATAGCCTGCGCCCTCTGCCAGCCTCTGGATGGCCGCACCGATATCACCCAAACGTTTGCCCGGGGCGACTTGCTTGATGCCGGCCCACATGGCCTCACGGGTGATCTCGCAGAGCCGCTTGGCGGCAATCGAGGCCTCGCCCACCAAAAACATGCGGCTCGTATCGCCGTGAAAGCCATCCTTGATCACGGTGATGTCCAGATTCACGATATCCCCGGATTTCAGGACCCGATCCCCCGGCACTCCGTGGCAGACCTGGTGGTTAATCGAAGTGCAGATGGATTTTGGGTAGGGCTTATAGCCCGGCGGGCAGTAATTCAAGGGGGCGGGGATAGTGCCCTGCACACTGACCATGTAGTCGTGGCAGAGCTGGTCAAGCTCCCCCGTGGTGATGCCGGGCGTGACGAAGGGGGTGATGTAATCCAGCACCTCGGAGGCCAGGCGGCCAGCAACCCTCATCGCAGCGATTTCAGGGCCAGATTTGAGTTGTATGGGCATAAGAGGTTACAATCTTTGGTTGCCGGAACCTGTTGATTATCAAGGTGTTTTCGGCTGTGTGGGCGCTCATTGTGCCTGATTTTTAACCCAAAGCATTCGAGGCAGGGGTGTTCGTGTGGGCTTTTGGCGATATCGATTCGCCTTTCGCAACCCGCCCGGACTCTGTCGAATGCCGAGTCAAACCCTTGCAAGGAGAAAACATGTCGGTATCAATGCGTGAAATGCTGGAGGCAGGTGTCCATTTCGGTCACCAAACCCGCTTCTGGAACCCCAAGATGGCCCCCTTCATTTTTGGCCATCGCAACAAGATTCACATCATTAACCTTGAGCATACGGTCAGTCACCTTCAGGATGCGCTCAAGTTCATCAAGCAGCTCTCGCAGCGCCGCGGCACTGTGCTCTTTGTGGGCACCAAGCGCCAGTCGCGGGAAATCATTGCTGAAGAGGCCGCACGCGCCGGTCAGCCCTATGTTGACCAGCGTTGGCTGGGTGGCATGCTGACCAATTTCAAAACGGTGAAGACCTCGATTAAGCGTTTAAAAGATATGGAAACCACGGCAGCCGAGGGCGGCCTGGAGCGCATGAGCAAAAAAGAGGCGCTTTCTTTTGGACGGGAGCTGGATAAGCTGAATAAAACCCTGGGCGGCATAAAAGATATGGCTGGTCTGCCCGATGCTCTGTTTGTGGTGGATGTGGGCTATCACAAGATCGCCATCCAAGAGGCCAACAAACTCGGCATCCCGGTGGTGGCCGTGGTCGATACCAATCACTCCCCCGATGGCGTGGACTATGTCATCCCAGGCAACGACGATGCTAGCCGTGCGGTCAAGCTGTATGCCCGCGCCATGGCGGATGCGATCCTGGATGGTCGCGCGAACGCAGTAGCCGATGTGGTCGCTGCGATTCGCAGCGAGGGTGCTGAGGAATTCGTTGAGGTTGAGGAAGGGGCCTGATTGCCTCTGATCCTCGTCTTTGCGCGCTGAGCGAAGTACAGAAATGAATGTACACGTCGCCTTTCAGGCGACTCGCAATGACGATGAAGGGGCCGGTCTCAATGAGCGGCCCTTTTTTTGAAATGAATTTTTGAATCAGGAGAACAAAATGGCGGAAATTACCGCAGGCATGGTGAAGGAGCTGCGTGAGAAGACCGATGCTCCCATGATGGAATGCAAAAAGGCGCTGACCGAAGCTGGCGGTGACATGGCGAAGGCAGAGGAGCTGCTGCGCGTGAAATTGGGCAGCAAGGCCAGCAAAGCCGCCTCCCGTGTGACCGCAGAGGGCATCGTTTCGGTCTATGTGGCGGGTAATCAGGCCGCTATGGTCGAGGTCAATTGCGAGACTGATTTTGTTGCCAAGAATGATGATTTCCTGGCGTTTTCCAACGATGTTGCCAAGCTGATTTGTGCCGGCGGCGTTGCTGATGTTGGTGCGCTGTCTGATAAGCCACTAGCCGGCGGCACGGTGGAATCGGTGCGGACCGCCTTGGTGGGCAAGATTGGAGAAAATATCTCCGTGCGCCGTTTCTGTGCTGTCCAGGCAAAGGGAAAAATTTATTCGTACATCCACGGTGGCGCCAAGATCGGTGTGCTGGTGGATCTGGTGGGGGGTGATGAGCAGCTTGGCCGTGATCTGGCCATGCATATTGCTGCATCCAAGCCCAAGTCGTTGGATGCCTCAGGTGTCGATGCCGCGCTGATTGAGACTGAGCGTCGTATCGCTACCGAAAAGGCCGCCGAGTCCGGTAAGCCGGCTGATATCGTGGCCAAAATGGTCGAGGGCACGGTGCAGAAATTCCTGAAGGAAGTCACCCTGTTGGGCCAGGTCTTCGTAAAGGCCGAAGATGGCAAGCAGACCATTGAGCAGCTGCTCAAGGCCAGGGGTGCATCGATCGCATCGTTTACGCTTTACATCGTGGGCGAGGGCATCGAGAGACGCACAGATGATTTCGCTGCCGAGGTCGCAGCACAGGTGGCCGCCGCACGCGCAGCCTGATATGGCGATCAGCAAACGTATTCTTCTGAAGCTTTCGGGTGAGGCCCTGATGGGCAGCGATCCCTATGGCATCAATCGTGAAACGATCGATGGCATTGTGAAGGAAATTGCCCAGGTCACCGCTCTTGGCGTTGAGGTTGCAGTAGTGATCGGTGGCGGCAACATCTTTCGCGGGGTCGCACTCGGGGCATCGGGTATGGATCGGGCTACGGCCGACTACATGGGCATGATTGCTACCGTCATGAATGCGCTCGCCCTCCAAGATGCCATGCGACGCGCAGGCCTGACTGCAAGGGTCCAGTCGGCCTTGCGCATTGATCAGGTCGTAGAGCCCTATATCCGACCGAAGGCAATCCGTTACCTGGAAGAGGGCAAGACCCTGGTATTTGCAGCGGGCACCGGCAATCCTTTTTTCACCACGGACACGGCCGCCGCGCTACGCGGTGCGGAGATCGGTGCTGAAATTGTCTTGAAAGCGACCAAGGTCGATGGTGTGTACAACACCGACCCGGTCAAGGATCCGAATGCCACCCGCTATGACTCGCTCAGCTTTGATGAGGCAATCTCGCGCAATTTGAAAGTGATGGATGCCACTGCTTTTGCCCTATGCCGAGACCAGAAATTGCCCATTCGTGTATTCAGCATTTTCAAACCTGGCGCCCTGGTCCGCATTGTTCGCGGTGAGCCAGAGGGCACACTGGTGCATGTCTAACCTAATCATGATTGAACGCGCTGACAGAAGACCGACATGAAGACTCTGCAAGAAGTTCGCTCCAATGCCGATCAAAAGATGGGCCGAAGCATTGAGAATCTGAAAACCAATTTGGCGAAGGTCCGCACCGGCCGGGCCCACACAGGCCTGATGGACCACATCCAGGTCGACTATTACGGCAATCCCACGCCATTGAATCAGGTGGCCAATGTCACGCTGATCGATAGCAGAACCATTGGCGTTCAGCCCTGGGAAAAGAAGATGGTGGCGGTTGTTGAAAAGGCGATTCGCGAGTCGGATCTGGGCCTGAATCCTGCCACCTCGGGGGATCTGATTCGTGTTCCCATGCCGGCATTGACCGAGGAGCGGCGCCGGGAGCTCACCAAGGTGATCAAGCACGAGGGGGAAGAGACCAAGATTGCCGTGCGCAATATTCGCCGGGACGCCAATGAATCCCTGAAAAAAATGGTCAAAGAAAAACTTATTTCTGAAGACGATGAGCGTCGCGGTCAAGACGACACCCAGAAACTAACCGACAAATATATTGCAGATATCGATAAACTCCTTGTTCAGAAGGAGTCCGAAATCATGACGGTCTAGTTGCCGCCTGATCAACAATCTTATGATCGACCCACAGACGCAGAGCTCCACCCTGATCATCCCGGCAGTCCACGAGGTGCCCCAGCACATCGCGATGATCATGGACGGCAATGGCCGCTGGGCCAATGCCCGGCATCTGCCCCGCGTGGTCGGCCATGAGCGTGGCGTGGCCGCGCTCCGCCAGGTGGTCGAGGCCTGCATGCGTCGGGGCGTGCGTTATCTCACTGTTTTTGCCTTCAGTTCCGAGAACTGGCGCAGGCCGGAGGATGAGGTTTCCTTTCTGATGGGGCTATTCATTAAGGCACTTGAACGCGAGGTCCGGGATCTGAAAGCCAATGGTGTGCGGCTGCGCGTGATTGGTGATTTGTCCGCGTTCAGCAAGCGGCTGCGTGACACCATCAGTCGGGCGGAGCAGGCGACCGCGGAAAACGAGCAGTTTTATCTCACTGTTGCGGCCAATTACGGCGGTCGCTGGGACATTCTTCAGGCCACCCGCAAAATGCTGGATCAGCACCCAGAGCTCGCTGCCCCCGGCAGGCCAATCCCAGAGGAGCTGCTCTCGCCCCACCTGTCCATGAATTTTGCGCCCGAACCCGATCTATTTATTCGCACGGGCGGTGAAGAGCGCATCAGTAACTTTCTGCTCTGGCAGCTGGCGTATACAGAGTTTTATTTCACTGACTGCTTCTGGCCTGAATTTGATGATGTTCAGTTGGGGTTGGCCATCGCGTCCTATCAACAGCGTGAACGTCGATTTGGCAGAACATCGGCCCAGGTCGCCCAACAATGCTCCGTACCCGTGTCCTGACGGCAGCGGTTCTTCTGATTCTGCTCGTTGGGGTAGCCCGCTGGGCGCCTCCTCGCGGCTTTGATCTGCTGCTCTTGATCATCGTTTCCCTGGCGTTCTATGAATGGATGCGTCTTCTGAACACCGGGATGATCGCAAGTGTCGCTGCCGCAATCGGCTTTGCGCTCCTAGGCATCACTGGACTGACTACATTTCCCTCAGTGATCGCGGCAGCCCAGGGCATCGGTAGTGGCGTGCTGCCACTTTATCTCTTGGCCACAGTGATCTGGGTCATTGCCGTACCGATTGCATTGAATCGTTTCTCGGCGATTGGGGGAGAGCGGCTTGCGGGGCGGGCAGTCGCGTTCGCGCTTTGCTTGGCAACTTGGCTTGCGTTGATTCAGGCCGATGGGTTGGGGAAGATTTTTTTATTGTCGGTCCTGCTCCTGGTCTGGGTTGCAGATACCGCTGCCTATTTCGCGGGCCGCGGCTTTGGGCGCAGAAAACTCGCGCCCTCCATCAGCCCGGGGAAAACGCTGGAGGGTGTGATCGGTGCGCTGGTGGGCAATCTGGTCCTGGCAGTGTTGGTCAGCCAGTTCGCGCTGATTGGCCCGGACAACCCCGCGGGTTCGGTATTTGCGCTGCTACAAAGTAGCCTGGGCTGGGGTTTTCTGATCGCCTTCGTGGTCATGATTACGCTGGTGAGTGTGATCGGTGATCTCTATGAGTCTTTGTTAAAACGTCTGAGGGGTGTGAAGGATTCAGGCCGGGTGTTGCCAGGCCATGGGGGCGTTTTGGATAGGATTGACGCGCTGATAGCCGTATTTCCTGTGACAATGGGCGTTGTCAGTCTGGTCCAGTCGGGACTGCTCTAGCACCTGCCAGCAGACATTGAAAGGGAGAGGATTGGAGCGTATCGCGGTCTTTGGGTCTACGGGCTCGATTGGTCAGAGCACCCTGGATTTGATTGCCCTGCATCCAGAGCGTTTCCGAGCGGAGATCCTCACTGCCCATCGCCAGGTGGATCGGATGTTTGCCAATTGCCAGACGTTTCGCCCTTCACTGGCGGTGATGACCGATTCCGATGCAGCGCGGGCGCTTCGTGCCCAACTCGCGCAGACCTCCTGGGGCTCGGCGATTACGGTTGCTGATGGCCCGCAGACACGGCAAGAATGCGCTGCGAGCGCCGATATCGATACGGTCGTCGCTGGTATTGTTGGCGCTGCTGGCCTGCCTTCGGTTCTGGCAGCAGCGCGCGCTGGTAAAAAGATTCTGTTGGCCAATAAAGAGGCCCTGGTAATGGCCGGCGCACTCATGGTGGATGCCGCGCGTCAGGGTGGCGCTGTGGTACTGCCGGTCGATAGCGAACACAATGCGATCTTTCAATGCCTTGGCGAGAATTATCGCTGTTTTGTTCCGCCTGAAGGCGTGAATCGGCTGCTGCTGACAGCATCGGGCGGCCCCTTTCGCACTTGGGACAAGGAGCGCATCTTTTCCGCAACAGTCAGCCAGGCGATCGCCCATCCAAACTGGTCGATGGGCCGCAAGATTTCTGTCGACTCAGCCACGATGATGAATAAAGGTCTGGAACTGATCGAGGCCCATTGGTTATTCGCCCTTCCCGAGTCCGCCATTGATGTTGTGGTGCATCCCCAGAGTGTGGTTCATTCCATGGTGGAGTTTCACGATGGCTCCACGCTCGCTCAACTGGGATCACCCGATATGCGCACGCCGATTGCCTGTGCCATGAGCTGGCCCAAGCGCATTCATGCACCGGTGAAGGTGCTTGATTGGACTGCGGTGCGCCAGCTTGATTTCGAGCCGCCGGATGACGCGCGTTTCCCATCGCTTGCGCTCGCACGGCAGTCGTTACGTGCTGGCGGGGCGAGCTCAGCAGTGTTGAACGCCGCCAACGAAGTCGCTGTAGAGGCCTTCCTCAATGGGGGCCTGAAATTCGGCCAGATATTCCGTGTTGTTGCCGCCACGCTGGATCAGCTTTCCTTAAGCACCAGCCAGGTGCCGCAATCGATCGAGGCCCTGTTGGCCATCGATCAGGAGGCACGCGGTGTTGCGGCCAATGAAGTGTCGCGACTTCACCCCTAGAGGCACAGAATCACGCGATGATGACCCTGATTTATTTTCTGATTGCCATTGCCATCTTGGTTTTTGTCCACGAGATGGGCCACTTTCTGGCTGCCCGACAGTGCGGGGTCCAGGTCGAGCGTTTTTCTATTGGCTTTGGTAAGGAGCTCCTAAAGTGGGTGTCGCGGCGCTCGGGGACTGAGTGGGCGATTTCCGCGATCCCTCTGGGTGGCTATGTGAAGATGAACGAGGCCGATTTCGAGTCCAAGGCCCTCAGAGCCCGTGCGTGGATTGTGTTGGCCGGCCCCTTGGCCAATCTGGTGTTTGCAGCCTTCGCTTATGCGTTTCTCTTTCACGCGGGACGCGAGGAACCCCAGGCCTTGCTGGCCCAGCCCAAGGCCCAGACCGTTGCGGCGACGGCAGGACTGCGCGAGGGTGATCGCGTACTGGCCATCGAAGACCGCGATGTCCGAAGTTTCAACGAATTACGCTGGCGTATTGCGCAAAGCCTTGTGGGCGAGGGTGCAAAAGAGATTCGTCTGCGTGTGGCCCGTGGTGATGGGCAGGTGCTCACGCCGGTGCTACGTTTATCCGATGTCGGCGCGGCTGCCTTTTCTGGGGATCCTGCGGCTGCGGTGCTCGCGATGGGCCTAGTGCCTATGAGTGAGTCAGTCCGCGTGATTCGCGTACAGGAGGGCAGTGTTGCTCAGGCGGCTGGTCTGCGTAACGGAGACCGCATTCTCAAGGTGGGCACCGAGGAGGTCCGCCAGCCTGAGTCTGTAATCGCAAGGGTTCAGGAATCCAAGGGCCAGCCGCTGGAGCTTGTTGTTTCGGATGGGACCTCTCGGGAGCGAGTGTTGGTCACGCCGCGGGCAGGTCAGGATGGAGTATTTCGCATCGGTGCCGTGGTGGGTGGCGATGTCGCCATGATTCATATCGAAGAGGATCCGGTGGATGCATTGGTCAAAGGCATCACGCGGACCTGGGAGATGAGTGTACTGACCTTTCGTGCATTGGGCCGCATGGTCATGGGAGAGCTCTCCTGGCGCCAGATTAGTGGGCCGGTCACCATCGCGGAGACGGCTGGACAGTCGGCTGGCAACGGCTTGCAGGCCTTTATCGGCTTTTTGGCCATGATCAGCATCAGCATCGCTGTGCTCAATCTCTTGCCCATTCCCATGCTCGACGGGGGCCACCTTATGTATTATCTGTGGGAGTTTGTTCGGGGCAGGCCACTTCCCGCAGAAGTCCAGGAGGCCGGACGCAGGGTAGGTGTGGCATTAATCATGGCCCTGACCGCAGTGGCATTATTCAACGACTTCGCACGTATCGCAGGATGGTAGAAAGACAATCAGCATGCAGCAACCCGATTCGATCATCACACCCAGGCCCGGAATGCTCCCGGCAGTTCTCGCTCTCGCCATGTTTGCGTCCGCGGTTGGCGTCTCGCCCCAGGTGTTGGCCCAGGCTGTGCCTCAGGCCACATCGCCTGCAGCCGGCGCGCTCGGGGTGGCCGTCCGCGATATCCGGATTGAGGGCCTGCAGCGGATTGAGCCTGGCACAGTGTTTTCTTACCTGCCGATTCAAATCGGGGACCGCATTACGGAGCAGGGCACCGCAGAGGCAGTAAGAACCCTTTTTGCAACAGGCTTTTTCAAAGATGTCCGCATTGAGCTCGAGGGCGATATCCTGGTAATCAGTGTTGAAGAGCGGCCCGCTATCGGTGTGGTCGAAATCAATGGCTCCAAGGAATTCGACAAAGACCAGCTGCTCAAGGCCCTACGCGATACGGGCCTTGCCGAGTCCAGGATCTTTGACCGTGCCCTGCTGGATCGGGCTGAGCAGGAGCTTAAGCGCCAGTATCTTGGCCGCGGTAAGTACAACGTACGGATTGTCTCCACCGTGACTCCGCTGGAGCGCAATCGTGTCGCGATTCAGCTGGCGATTGATGAAGGCGAGGATGCCCGTATCAAGCAGATTCGGATTGTCGGGGCGAAGGCTTTTAAGGAATCTGTGCTGCTTGATGAGTTCAAACTCTCTACGCCCACTTGGATGTCCTGGTATACGAAGGCCGATCAATACTCGCGCCAAAAACTCGGTGGCGACCTGGAGGCCCTCCGGTCTTTTTATCTCAATCAGGGCTACCTGGAATTCGCCATTGATTCCACCCAGGTCTCGGTCTCCCCGGATCGCAAGGATGTATTTATTACCATCGTCATTACCGAAGGCGATAAATTCACGGTGAAAGATGTTCGGCTTGTGGGCGATCTGCTGGGACGCAATGCCGAATTCGCCAAAATCGTGAACATCAAATCGGGCGAGGTCTTCTCCAATCAGCGCCTGCAGGCGGTCAGCAAATCGGTCACCGAGCGTCTGGGTGAGCTGGGCTATGCATTTGCCAGTGTGACACCGCTGCCGGAAATTGATCGGGCCAATCGGCAAGTGAGTTTCGCGCTCCAGGTTGATCCCGGCCGTCGGGTCTATGTGCGTAATATCAACATCAGCGGCAATACCCGCACACGGGATGAAGTGATCCGCAGGGAGATGCGCCAAATCGAGGCATCCTGGTACGACTCAGATCGCATCAAGCTGTCACGCAATCGCATTGATCGTCTTGGCTATTTCAAACAGGTCGATGTGGATACTGCTCCGGTGGCAGGGACGCCTGACCAAGTGGATGTGAATGTCAAAGTAGAGGAACGACCCCTGGGCGCCGTCTCGCTGGGTGTCGGTTTTTCAAGCACCGAAAATTTTGTTGTCTCAGGCTCTCTTACCCAGCAGAATTTCCTGGGCTCCGGCACCAACGTGGCACTCCAAGTCAACAGCAGCCGCTTGCAACGGACGTTCTCAATCTCGCATGTGGATCCCTATTGGACTGCCGATGGTGTTAGCCGGTCCATCGATGTCTACACACGGAAATACAACCCCAGCTTCCTGTTTGCGGCGAATAACTATTCAATTACCTCGCAGGGCCTCGGTATGCGTTTTGGTATTCCCTACACGGATCAGGATCGGCTATTTTTTGGTGCCGCTCTTGAACAGAACCGTTACGACCTGATGGGTACCGCACCCAGTACGGTCGTGCGGGATGTCAACAGCTTTGGTTCAAACCCGACTGCTTATCTGTTGACATTTGGCTGGTCACGTGACACCCGCAATAGTGCAATCGCACCAACCGAGGGCCGACTGCAGTACGTCAACTTTGATTACGCCACGCCAATCGGCGAGGTGGAGTATCTGCGCACCACTGTTGGCAACCAGGTCTACCTTCCCCTCACGCGTTCACTGACCTACGCGGTGAATTTAGACCTCGGTATTGGATCGGGACTCAATGGCAAGGACTTTCCAAACTTCAAAAACTTCTATGCAGGTGGTATCGGATCAGTCCGTGGCTTCCAGGCTGCTGGTATCGGACAACTGGTCGACGGCCGATCAGTAGGGGGCAATGTCAGGGCGGTCATGAACAACGAACTCCTTTTCCCAATGCCTGGTATGTCCCAGGATCGAACAGTACGCCTCTTCACTTTCCTGGATATCGGCAGTGTCTGGAACCAGGATGAGCAGGTCCAGTTCGGAGATCTACGTGCTGCTGTCGGATTTGGTCTGAGTTGGCTGTCGCCGGTTGGCCCACTGAAATTGAGTGTGGGCAATGCAGTCAAAAAAGAGGAAGGTGACCGCACCCAGCGCGTACAGTTCAACATCGGAACCGGCTTCTAACCCCGTTAAACATGGCATAATTTATAATCTTATGAATCAATTCGCGTCTTCATGCTTCTTGCGTCTAACCGTTTAGTATCGACCCGGCAGCTTTTATTGGCATCGCGGCTTCTTGCAGCCTGCATGTTGTTGCCTATGTTTTTGATGTCCGGCGCGGTTTCTGCCCAGGACACCAAGATCGGTTTCGTGAATACCGAACGGATTCTTCGCGACTCGGCCCCGGCCAAGGCCTCGCAACAAAAGCTGGAGCAGGAATTCTCCAAGCGTGAGAAATCCATCCAGGATAGCGCCACCAAGCTGAAGGAAATCACCTCCAAGCTTGAGCGTGATGCCGCCGTGATGCCGGAGTCCGAGCGGGCGAAACGCCAGCGCGAGGCCGCAGAGCTTGAGCGTGATCTTCAACGTCGGCAGCGCGAATTTCGCGAGGACCTGAATCAGCGTCGTAATGAGGAACTTGCTGCGGTGGTGGAGCGGGCTAACCGTGTCATCCGTCAGATCGCGGAGAGCGAGAAATTCGACATCATCTTTCAGGAAGCGGTCTATGCTTCCACCAAGATCGACATCACCGATAAGGTGATTCGCGCCCTGAACGCACCGGGCAAGTGATTGGCCTCTGGCCCTATGGAAGCCAGCCATCACCATTTCGTTACCGCTCGAGAGCTCGCGGACACCTTTGGTGGTCGTGTGTATGGCGATGACACCACCCGTATCTGCCGTTTTGCAAGCCTGGCCAACGCCCATCTGGGCGATGCCAGTTTTTTGTCGAACCCCCGTTATGCCGATCAGCTCGCCACGACCCGTGCCTCTCTGGTCATTTTGAGAGATGCAGCCTCTGCCCGTGCCCAAGGCCTGAACTGTGCCCTGATCGAGGCCGCTGACCCCTATCTTTTTTTCGCACAGGCCGCCGGCTGGTTGATTGCCCGTGCGCGCGCTGCAAGCGTTAAGGAAACCACCATTCACAGCACAGCCTGTGTTGACCCCAGTGCACGGATTGGTAAGCGGGTGCGCATTGCTGCGGGCGCCATCATTGGGCCGAAGGTTACGATTGGCGATGATGCGGATATTGGGGCTGGCTGCGTGATTGAGCAGGGCACACGCATCGGTCAGGCTTGTCTGCTGTACCCGCGTGTGACGGTTTATCACGACTGTATCGTGGGGGATCGCGCGGTGATCCACAGCGGTGTGGTCATCGGGGCGGATGGGTTTGGATTTGCCCCGCAGGCAGACCGTTCTTGGATGAAAATTCCCCAGGTAGGGGCTGTTGTCATCGGGAACGATGTTGAGATTGGCGCCAACACCGCCATTGATCGTGGCACCCTGGATCACACCGTGATCGGTGATGGTGTTAAGCTCGATAACCTGATTCAGATTGCACACAATGTGGTCATTGGCAATCACACGGCGATTGCGGCCTGTGTGGGTATCGCGGGCAGTGCTCGCATCGGCGCCTATTGCCAGATCGGCGGCGCTGCTGGAATTCTGGGTCATCTGGATATCGCTGAAGGCACCATCATCGGCCCCATGAGCCTGGTCATGTCCAGCATCCCTGAGTCCGGTAAATACGTGGGCGTGTATCCTTTGCAGTCGCAATCCAATTGGGAAAAAAGCGCTGCCCTGGTGCGGCGTCTGCCAGAGATGCGCCGTCAATTGAAACGTCAGGACCATCGGGAGACCTAAACCATGGATATTCGTGAAATTCTGGATACGCTGCCTCACCGGTATCCCTTTTTGCTGGTCGACAAAGTCAATGAATTGGTGGTGGGGGAACGTATCGTTGCTCAGAAGAATGTATCGATCAACGAGGAATTCTTTAACGGCCACTTCCCACACTTCCCCGTCATGCCGGGCGTGCTGATCGTTGAGGCCCTGGCCCAGGCCGCGGGCATCCTATCCTTTAAGACTATGGGCACGACGTCAGACGAAAACTCTGTCTATTTTTTTGTGGGTATCGATAACTGCCGATTCAAGCGGCCGGTTGTGCCGGGCGATATTCTGATGCTGAACGTGAGCATCGAGCGGCAGTCGCGGCTGCTCTGGAAATATAAGGGTGTCGCAATGGTCGACGGCCAGGTGGCAGCAGAGGCCGACCTGATGTGCGCGCTGCGCGATCTTCCCGGCAAGGGCTGATTCACCCATGTCCGGTATTCACCCCACGGCCATTGTCGACAGCCGGGCTGAGATCGCGAGCACTGTCCAGATCGGGCCCTATGCCATCGTGGGTTCCGATGTGGTCATCGGCGCAGACACCGTGATCCATGCTTATGCCCAGGTTGTCGGAAAGACACGTCTGGGAAAATCGAATGTCATTCATTCCCATTGCGTGATCGGAGGCCCGCCACAGGATAAGAAATATGGTGGCGAACCCACGGCGCTTGAGATCGGCGATCAAAATACATTCAGGGAATGCTGCACGGTCAATCTCGGCACTATCCAGGATGGTGGCATTACCCGCATCGGCAGTAATAACTGGATCATGGCCTATGTGCATATTGCGCATGACTGTCAGGTGGGCTCACACACCATCATGGCCAATGCCACTCAGCTTGCAGGCCACGTGGTGGTGGGGGACTGGGCAATTCTGGGCGGCATCACCGGCGTGCATCAGTTTGTGAAAATTGGCGCCCATGCGATGACTGGAGCGGGCACCACGTTGCTGCAGGATCTTCCCCCTTATGTCATGGCCAATGGCAACCCAGCAGCCGCCCATGGCATCAATGCGGAAGGCCTCAAGCGCAGGGGATTCACCCCATCTCAGATCGCGGTATTGCGTCGCGCCTATAAGCTGATTTACAAGTCGGGGCTCACCTTGGCCGAGGCCCTGGATCAGCTCGCTGATGCACAGACCTTGGGGATTACAGACTCATCGGATCAGCAGGCCCTTGACCCCCTCATCGCGTTTCTGCGTAACGCGGGCCGTGGCATCGTTCGATAACGGGCAGGGCCAGCCCTTGGCATCACAACTTGAACGGCCGTTGAGACTGGTTACGGTCACCGGAGAGGCTTCGGGTGATTTGATCGCGTGCGACGCACTCGCGGCCTTGCAGAGTTGCATGCCCGGGCTTGGTCTTGGAGGTATCGGTGGAGAGCGGCTTAAGGCCCTGGGCATGGATTGCTGGTTTGCCAGCGATGACCTCGCCGTTCGGGGTTATGTCGAAGCGATCTCCAAGCTCGTTCATATTCTGGCTGTGCGCTATTGGCTGCTGGAATACATTGACAAGTGGCAGCCCCAGGTGTTTCTGGGGGTGGATGCACCAGATTTCAATCTGGGTGTGGAGAGGAGACTCCGTGCCAAGGGCATACGCACGGTACACCTGATCAGCCCCTCCATCTGGGCCTGGCGGCCCGAGCGGATCATCAAGATCAAACAGGCGGTGGACCACATGCTTTGCATTTTTCCGTTTGAGACGGATGTCTATGCAGGTACCGGTGTGAAGGCGACCTACGTGGGCCACCCGATTGCAGATCTGATTCCCATGCGATCTGATCGTGACGCTGCCCGGCGGGCCCTGGGACTCTCCGGTGCGCGGCCGGTGGTGGCAGTGCTACCCGGATCGCGTGCGGGTGAACTCAAGCACAATGGCGCTGCATTCTTCGGCGCTGCCCAGCTGCTTGCAGCGGACTGCGATGTTGTGGTGCCTGCGGCCTCTTCTCGTATGGCGGATCGTATCCGTCGGGATCCTGCTTTTATTGAAGCGCAGCAGAGGGGGGTACGATTGATCGCTCAAGAGGGCGGCCAGCCTGTATCGCATCTGGCCATGGCCGCCTGCGATACTGCATTGATTGCCAGTGGTACAGCCACTCTGGAAGCAGCACTGTTTAAAAAACCAATGGTGATTGCCTATAGGGTGCCCGCACTGACCTATGCCCTGATGCGCCGTAAAGCCCTGATTCAGGATCTTGGCCTGCCCAATATCCTGATGGGTAAGCGTGTGGTGCCCGAACTCATTCAATCTCAGGCCACACCCCAGGGACTCGCGAATGCAGTGCGCAAGTGGTTGAATGATCCATCCGCGTGTGCAGACATTGCAGCGCAATTCGAGGAACTGCATCAGAAATTGAAGTTGAATGCGGCCACCAGGATTGCTGAGATTCTTCAGTGGGAGCTCACCCATGCTGGTGGGCGTTGATGAGGCGGGCCGCGGCCCCCTGGCTGGGCCAGTGTGTGCTGCCGCAGTGATTCTTCATGAGCAGCAGCCGATTGCGGGTCTGGCAGACTCCAAAACACTTTCTGCAAAGCGTCGTGATGCATTGGCCCCGGTGATCAAATCAGATAGTCGGGCCTGGGGCATCGGCTGGGCCAGCGTGCAGGAAATCGATGACATCGATATCCTGCGGGCCACCTTTATGGCTATGGCCCGGGCGGTGCAAGACTGCCTGACTCGGCTCTGCAGCACACAGCCCGAAATCGCTCGACTTGGAAGTGCAGAACTCCTGGCATCTTTGCGGGTGCAGGTCGATGGTAATCGCTCCCCAGGCACATTTCAGGGCCCCTGGCATTGGCCGTATCTGACTGAGACCATCGTGAAGGGGGATCAGAAAGTGGCCTGTATTTCGGCTGCCTCAATCCTGGCCAAGACCGCCCGGGACGAAGAGATGCAGCGCCTGGATATGCTCCATCCCCACTACGGTTTTGCCCAGCATGCAGGCTATGGCACCGCAGCCCACCTGCAGGCGTTGAAGCAGCATGGCCCATGCGAGTTTCATCGCAAGACATTTGCGCCCGTGGCTCGGCTTTTGGGCCAAGGATCCCTTCACGAATCAGACCAATAGATCGCAATATGTCGGCCCAAGTCCCCACCAAGATGATCGGCTCAAGCAGTAATCCCGGATTCAAATTACTGCGCGAAGTCATTGGCTCCGCCCGTGCCCGGCGTGAGCATCAGGCCGCATGGCTGGAGGGTGAGCGGCTGTGTATGAGCTTGATTGAACGCGAACCCGCCCAGGCCCCCATTCTGGTGGCCAGTGATGCGATTGCACTGAATACGGTGCCTCAGTCCTGTCGCACCGATTGCAAGGAGATCTGGCTAATTGATCGCAAACTCTTTGCCCAGATCACCCAGGTGGAGACATCGATTGGCTGGGGGCTACTGATGCCGATTTCTTCGTGGCAGAAGGCATCTTTCGAGATTCGCCCGCGCAGCGATATTGTGGTGTTGGATCGCGTGCAGGATCCCGGCAATGCGGGCAGCATCTTACGCTCTGCTGCCGCGGCAGGCGCCCAGTCGATCTGGTGTGTCAGCGGCACGGTGGATCTCTGGTCGCCGAAGGTGCTGCGTGCGGGCATGGGGGCACATTTTGTGATGGATATTCGGCAGGATCTACAGAGCGATCAGGTCATATCCCTGTGCACACAGCACGGTATTTCTATTCTGGCCACCGCCAATAGCCCACAGGCACAGTCGTTGTTTGATATGGGATTGCCGCTTCATCAGCCGGTTGCCTGGGTATTCGGACAAGAGGGTAGTGGGGTTGCGGCTGACTTCATGCAGGTCTGTACTCAGGTATCGATTCCCCAAGCGGTTGAAGTTGAGTCACTGAATGTCGCTGCTGCTGCTGCGGTATGCCTATTTGAATCACGTCGACACAAACTCTGATCTAGCGGCCGATATTCAGTGATGTGAGGATGGTGGTGGCGATCTCCTCAATCGATTTGGTGGTAGTCGAGAGCCAAGTAATCGATTCGCGTTTCATCAGGGCCTCGGCGGCGCTGACTTCCATGCGGCAGTTTTCGATCGCGGCATATTTCGAGCCTGGGCGGCGCTCGTTGCGGATCTGGGAGAGCCGATCCGGATCAATGGTCAGGCCGAAAAGCTTGGATTTAAATGGCAGGATGGTAGAGGGCAGGCTGTCGCGCTCGAAATCCTCAGGGATGAGGGGGCAGTTGGCCACTTTAAGGCCGTGCTGCATGGCCAGATAAAGGCTTGTGGGTGTCTTGCCGCTTCGGGAGACACCGATCAGGATCACATCGGCTTCACGCAGGTTGCGGATGGATTGGCCATCATCGTGGGCCAGTGAAAAATTGATGGCCTCAATTCGATTTTTGTAAGACTCGCTCTCCGTGGTGTGATGAAAGCGGCCGATGGTGTGGCTGGATTTCATGTCCAGTTCACGCTCCAGTGGCTCCACAAAGGTCTGAAACATATCCAGATGCAGGGCCTGTACACGCTTGATGCGATCCAGGATGGCCTTGTTCACCAGGGTGGAAAACACAATCGGCCGCCTGCCGTCTTCCTGGCCCTGGGTTTCGATCAGGTGGGCGGCCTCATCGGCCTTATCCAGCGTATCGACAAAGGGAATGCGGCGTAGGCGAAACCTCAGGCTGTCGAACTGGGCAAGGATCGAGGATCCGAAGGTCTCTGCGGTAATCCCCGTGCCATCAGAGACAAAAAACACCGTTCGACCGGCGGGTTTGACGGCCGGGGGCCTGGGGGGCGTGGTGTCGGGGGGCATGGGATCGTTTCGGTAAAATCAGGCTTTACAGCTATGCAAATCATTATCCTCAAGGTGGTCTGAATGAACAAACCGGGATCTACAGCGGAATCTTCCGCCATCCGCAGTAACGCTCCTTCGGCAGATCGTTGGGTGGTGCCGTTTCAGGAACTCCGCATGACCGATGTCGACTCGGTGGGCGGCAAGAACGCCTCGCTTGGTGAAATGATCTCTCAGCTTGCGCAGGCGGGCGTGCGGGTGCCTGGGGGCTTTGCCACCACCGCCTCTGCCTTTCGTGCCTTCCTTGATTACGGTGGCCTGCGTGATCGGATCAATGCACGGCTTGATGCTCTTGATGTCGATGATGTCCGCGCACTGGCAGCCTGCGGTGAAGAAATTCGTCGTTGGGTGGTGGAGACCCCGCTGCCCCCACAGCTGGAGGCGCAAATTCGCCAACACTACCAGGACCTCACGAAAGACAATCCGGCGCTTTCTGTGGCGGTACGTTCATCTGCTACCGCAGAAGACCTGCCCGATGCATCCTTTGCCGGCCAGCAGGAAACATTTCTCAATGTGATGGGCATCGACGATGTGCTGGATAAGATCAAGCATGTCTTTGCATCGCTCTATAACGATCGTGCCATCAGCTACCGCGTCCACAAAGGTTTTGCACACGCGGATGTAGCCCTTTCAGCGGGTATTCAGCGCATGGTCCGTTCTGACAGGGGCGCAGCCGGTGTGATGTTCACCATGGATACGGAATCAGGCTTTCAGGATGTGGTGTTCATTACCAGCTCCTATGGCCTTGGTGAAACGGTGGTGCAGGGTGCAGTGAATCCGGATGAGTTCTATGTGCATAAGCCCATGCTGAAAGCGGGAAAATTTCCGGTCATTCGTCGGCAGCTTGGCAGCAAGCTGATCAAAATGTGTTTTGCCAGCGATGCCGAGCGTGCATCAAGTGGCAAGGCGGTGAAAACGGTGGATGTTGCCGCCGATGACCGTCATCGTTATTCACTGACCCATGAGCAGACGATTGAGCTCGCCCGCTATGCGTTAATTATTGAGTCTCATTACCAGCGGCCGATGGATATTGAATGGGGTTTGGACGGCCAGGATGGCAAGCTTTATATCCTGCAGGCCCGCCCGGAAACCGTGAAGTCTCAACAAAAGAGTGGCGATGCGCAGCAACGCTATAAGTTGAAGGCCAGTGGCAAAGTACTGGCCCAGGGCCGAGCAATTGGGCAGAAGATCGGCGCGGGCACGGTCCGCGTGATCGAGGACGCCCGCGAGATGGAGCGGGTACAGCCTGGTGATGTGTTGGTCACCGATATGACCGATCCCAACTGGGAGCCGGTGATGAAGCGGGCCTCGGCGATTGTGACCAATCGTGGTGGGCGCACATGCCATGCGGCGATCATTGCCCGCGAACTTGGTATTCCTGCGGTGGTGGGCTGTGGGGATGCCACGGATCATATTCAGGATGGACAAACGGTCACTGTATCGTGCGCCGAGGGTGACACCGGTTCAATCTACGAAGGCCTGCTTGAGACCGAAGTCTCAACCGTTCATGTCGGTGAACTACCCAAGATTCCCGTCAAGATCATGATGAATGTGGGCAATCCGCAGCTTGCATTTGATTTCCAGTCCACCCCCAATGAAGGCGTTGGTCTGGCCCGGCTTGAATTCATCATCAATAACAACATCGGTGTTCACCCAAAAGCCATTCTGGACTATCCACGGGTCGACTCTGAGTTGAAAAATGCCGTTGAGAAGGTCTCCCAGGGCCATGCATCACCCAGGGATTTTTTCATCGACAAACTCTCGGAAGGCGTGGCCACCATTGCAGCGGCCTTCTGGCCGAAGCCGGTGATCGTGCGGCTTTCCGATTTCAAATCCAATGAGTACCGCAAATTGATCGGTGGCTCACGCTACGAGCCCGAGGAAGAAAACCCAATGCTGGGGTTTCGTGGGGCATCCCGGTATCTCGCCAAGAATTTTGAGGACTGCTTCGAGATGGAGTGTATTGCCATGCACCGGGTTCGCGAAGAAATGGGCCTCACCAACGTCGAGCTGATGGTGCCCTTTGTGCGTACGGTGAAAGAGGCGGAAGGGGTTGAAGCGTTACTTGCCAAATATGGTTTGAAACGCGGTAGCGGCGCCGACGCAAAAGGGCAGGGTGGTCTGCGGCTAATCATGATGTGTGAGCTGCCTTCCAATGCGCTGCTTGCCGATGAGTTTCTGAAGCACTTTGATGGTTTCTCAATCGGATCCAATGATCTGACTCAGCTCACGCTGGGCTTGGATCGTGATTCGGGTCTTGTGGCGGAAGCCTTTGATGAGCGCGATGCAGCGGTGAAAGTCATGCTGAAGATGGCTGTGGATGCCTGCAATCGGGCCGGTAAATATGTCGGTATCTGCGGGCAGGGGCCGAGCGATCATCCTGATCTGGCCAAATGGCTCATGGATATCGGGATTCAGTCGATGTCGCTTAATCCCGATACGGTGGTCGACACCTGGAACGCGTTGGCGAAATAAGCGCAGTACCGTTTCATTCGAAGGCTCGGGGTTGACCGTTGGGGAATTGATTGCCTCAGTCGAGTAACACGACTGGAGAGCGTCGGGATTTCGAACCGGCGAACGCTTGCAGCCGGGCGAAACCCGGCGCTAGGCCAGGAGCCATCGTAGAAAAACTACTCACGACGCCAGCTCGTCGGTGTGATCGGTGATGCGGTTTTTCTCGTCGACGAAAATGACTGTTGGCTTATGTGTGGCAACTTCGGCATCGGTCAGCATGCCAAATGCCGCGATGATCAGCATATCGCCGACCTGGGCCCGGCGGGCGGCTGAACCGTTGACCGAGATCGTGCCGGAGCCGCGCGGCGCGTTCATGGCGTAGGTGATAAAACGCTCGCCATTGCTGACATTCCAGACGTGGACCTGCTCATATTCGGCAATGCCCGCGGCGTCCAGCAGGTCCTGGTCAATCGCACAGGATCCGATGTAGTGCAGTTCGGCATGGGTGGTGGTCACCCGATGGAGTTTGGCCCGCATGAATTGTCGCAGCATGAAATTTTCTCTCGTGAGGGAGGCTTGAATTTGTAGCGTTTCGGCTTCGCCTAAGTTCTGCTTTTGGCAGATTCTCGCATCAAACGCTGTTTTTCCCGCAGCCACTCGCGATCTTTCTCGCTGGCCCGCTTATCGTGCTGCTTTTTGCCTTTGGCCAAACCAATTTCCAGCTTGATGCGGCCCCGCACGTAGTGCAGATCGATGGGGATCAGGGCATAGCCCGCCCGTTCAACTTTGCCAATCAGCTTGCGGATTTCCTCAGCTTTTAACAACAACTTTCGGGTACGGACTGGGTCGGGCTGGATGTGGGTGGAGGCCGTGGGTAGGGGCGAAATATGGCAGCCGAGCAGGAACACCTCGCCCTGGCGCAGGATCACATAGGATTCCTTAAGGTTGGCCCGGCCAGCGCGGATGGCCTTGACCTCCCATCCCTCCAATACAAGACCCGCCTCATAGCGTTCCTCTATGAAGTAGTCGTGAAACGCCTTCTTGTTTTGGATGATGGACATAAAATACGCTCATGCCTGCCGTCAAAAAAACAGTCCTTGTGCCGTTCTCGGCGCAACAAATGTATGACCTGGTCGCCAATTGCGAAGACTACCCGGCTTTCCTGCCCTGGTGTGCGGGAGGGCGCATTCTAGAGCAAAATGGCGACACGCTCTCAGCCGAACTGAAGATCGATTTCAAGGGCATCAAGCAATCCTTCAGCACCCGTAACCGCAATGTGCCAGGTCAGAGCATCGACATGCAGCTTTTGAGCGGCCCATTCAAATCGCTGCAGGGACATTGGCGCTTTACACCGCTTGCCGATGACGCCTGCCGTGTGGATTTCGAGCTCGAATACCATTTTTCCAGCGCGCTCTTGGAAAAGGTGATCGGCCCGGTCTTTGCGCACATCACTGCCACGTTTGTGGATGCCTTCGTACAGCGGGCGGAGGCCATTTATTCCAGCTGATCCATTGCCGGCGTTGCATTCCCCAGACACCATCCGGGTGGAGGTCTGCGCTGCCTGGCCGGACCGCGCCCTGCGCCAGGAGCTCTGTGTGCCCGTGGGCACCACCCCGCAGGCCCTGCGTCGTTTTCCTGGCCTGGACCCGCAGCTGCAGACGGCATGGGATGAGGCCAGCGCAGTCGGGGTCTATGGTGAGCCCAAGGCCCTGCGCGAGGCGCTACGGGACGGTGATCGGTTAGAGCTCTGGCGGCCTCTCATGGCCGATCCCAAGGAGGCCCGCCGCCAACGGGCAAGGCTCAAGGGGGTGGATGCTGCCGCACCCCGCAGGCGCAAGGACAACGGATAGGCGGGGTACCTTCCAGGGCAAGCTCCCTCGGCGGGCAGGGCGGCCAAAACCCCAACATCGCGGCCGGTATAATTCCGCTTTGGATTTTGGAGCGCCCATGCGCCTGCTACAAAAAGCCCTGACGTTCGACGACGTCCTCCTTGTTCCGGACTATTCACAGGTCCTTCCCCGAGACGCCTCGCTCTCTACAAAACTCACGCGCGACATCACGCTGAACCTTCCGGTGGTTTCCGCCGCCATGGATACCGTGACCGAGGCCAGGCTGGCCATCGCGATCGCGGAAGAGGGCGGCATCGGCATCATCCATAAAAATCTAACGCCTGAGTTACAGGCCCAGGAAGTGTTTAAGGTCAAGCGCTTTGAGGCCGGCGTGGTGAAGGACCCCATCACGGTATCTCCGGATATGTCTGTTCGGCAGCTGATGCAGCTGTCTGCGGAGCGCAAGATTTCAGGCCTGCCTGTGGTCAAGGGCGGAAAAGTCGTAGGCATTGTCACCAACCGTGACCGTCGCTTTGAGACCAATCTGAATCAGCCTGTTTCTAAAATCATGACGCCCAAGGAGCGCCTGGTCACAGTGCGCGAGGGGGCCAGCATTGAAGAAGCAAAGAAACTCATGCACAAGCACCGCATCGAGCGCGTGCTGGTGGTGAACAAGGCCTTTGAGCTGCGTGGTCTGATCACGGTGAAAGATATTTTCAAAGGTATTGAACATCCGCTGGCCTGCCGCGATTCACAGGGCAAGCTGCGTGTTGGTGCCGCGGTCGGTGTGGGTGAGGGTACGGAAGACCGTGTGGCCCGCCTGGTCGAGGCTGGCGTGGATGTGATCGTGGTGGATACGGCACATGGCCACTCCAAGGGGGTTTTGGACCGAGTGAAGTGGATCAAGAAAAATTATCCGCGGGTACAGGTGATTGGCGGCAACATCGCCACTGCGGATGCGGCCAAGGCATTGGTAAAGCATGGCGCCGATGGGGTGAAGGTGGGGATTGGCCCGGGTTCCATCTGCACCACTCGGATTGTTGCTGGTGTAGGGGTGCCGCAGATATCGGCGATTGCGAATGTGGCCAAGGCTTTAAGGGGCAGCGGTGTACCGCTGGTGGCCGATGGTGGCATTCGTTACTCCGGCGATGTGGCCAAGGCACTTGCCGCAGGCGCCCACGCCGTGATGATGGGCGGCATGTTCGCGGGAACCGAAGAGGCCCCTGGCGAGATCATTCTTTTTCAGGGCCGCTCATATAAAAGTTATCGTGGCATGGGATCGGTGGGGGCAATGCAGGCGGGTTCTGCGGATCGCTACTTCCAAGAGGGCGATAATCCAAACCCGGATAAATTCGTCCCGGAAGGCATTGAGGGCCGGGTGCCCTATAAGGGCAGTGTGAAGAGCATTCTGTTTCAGTTGGCGGGTGGCGTGCGCTCGAGTATGGGGTATTGCGGCTGTGCGTCGATTGCGGAATTTCACGATAAGGCACAGTTTGTCGAGATCACCACAGCGGGCATTCGTGAGTCTCATGTCCATGATGTTCAGATCACCAAAGAAGCCCCCAACTATCAGATCGACTAAGCATGGCCCGCATGGGTCATGCGGTTGTTAAAGAACTCTTCGCATGCATTCTAGAATCCTGATTCTTGATTTCGGCTCCCAGGTCACCCAGCTGATTGCGCGTCGCGTGCGTGAGGCGGGGGTATTTTGTGAGATCCATCCGAGCGATGTCTCGGATGACTTCGTGCGTCATTACGGTAAGGTGTCTGACACCGTGCCTGACACCTTAAAGGGCATCATTCTTTCAGGCAGCCATCTCTCGGTCACTGAAGCAGGAACCCTGCGGGCGCCTGATGCCGTCTTTAGTCGTGGTGTTCCCGTGTTGGGCATCTGCTACGGTATGCAGACCATGGCGTCCCAGCTTGGCGGCCGGGTTGAGGCGGGTGCAGTGCGCGAG
>VERJ01000048.1 GCA_018882795.1 Burkholderiaceae bacterium
GTGGTGGTACCGTTCACAGCAGGCGGTCCGACCGATGTTGTAGCCCGCACCATGGCCGATGCCATGCGCAAGTATCTTAATAGTCCCGTGGTGGTGGAAAACCTGGATGGTGCGGGTGGCACCCGTGGCCCGGGCGCCGTGGCCAAGGCAAAGCCCGATGGCCATACCGTGTTGATTCACCATATTGGCATGAGCACCGCGCCATCTCTGTATCGTAAATTGGCCTACAACCCAGTGACCGATTTCGAGCACATTGGCCTGATCAACGAAGTGCCGATGACTTTCGTTGCCCGCAAGGATTTTCCCGCGGCCAACATGAAAGAATTTATCCAGGTCGTGAAAAAAGACGCGAAGAAATGGAATCTTGCCAACGCAGGCCTCGGCGCGGCATCGCATCTCTGCGGCATGCTTTTCCAATCAGCACTCGAGACCGACCTCACCACGGTACCTTATAAAGGTACGGGGCCTGCCATGACCGATCTAATGGGTGGCCAGGTGGATTTCATGTGTGATCAAACCACCAACACCACCGAGCGTATCAAGGCGGGCAGTGTGAAGGGTTATGCAGTCACCACCAAGACCCGCCTGAAGACCGAGGGTCTCTCCAACCTGCCTACCGTGGCCGAGTCCGGATTGCCCAACTTTGAGGTCACCGTGTGGCACGGCATGTACGCACCGAAGGGCACGCCCAAGGCCGCCTTGGATAAACTCAATGCAGCGCTCAATGCCGCCCTGAAGGATCCGGAGGTGATCAAGCGCTTTGAGGGCCTGGGCACGGCACCTGTGACTCCGGATAAGGCTACGCCGTCCTATCACGTGAAGTTTCTTCAGTCACAGATCGACCTCTGGGGGCCGATCATCAAAAAGGCCGGCACCTTTGCTGACTGAGTTGCTCGTGGTCTGAGGAGAAGCCGCGCGATTGCGCGGCTTTTTCATTTAAAGCCTGGTTTTGGAAGACACCCCGCAATCCGGTAGCCAAGTTATCGCAGCCGAGGCATTCTCCAGGGCAGCATGAGTCTGGTTGATGTGGTGTCTAGTCGAGGAATGTTCAGCGTCTCGTGCATAGAAATCACTTTTTCACCGAGTAGCCCAGATTCCAGCACCGAGCGCACATAAAACGGCGTGTCTTCCAGAGTCTGCACTACTCGTGCCGGTACGCCACTGTCGCTGCGAATGGATCGGCCCACTCGCCAGAGAGCTTTGGCTAGAGGCTGACGTGGCGGCGCCTCAAAAGTACTCACTTCACCGTTGGGATGAAAGCGCAGTGCGAGCAGCCGCTCGCTGCCTGATTTCTGCCGGATGTCATAGAGCACTGCCACACTGCCATCAGAGAGATTGGCACGCGACCAGTCCCATTCGGTGAACTGATTCACAATTAACGACTCACCTTCGTTGGAATCCAGGTAGGCATGGCCCTTCCAGGAAACGGCGGGCGCATCCAGTGCCACCTCAACTCGTGCTGATGGCGCAAGCGGTCCCCAGTGATGTAGCTGCTGGTCATCCAGGTCGGTCACAAAGGAAAAGAGTTGATCGGGATGGACCCGGATCACGCCGCGCACACGCTTGGGAATGGGCACTGCCCACTCATCAATATCGATTTCAAGCCACCGGCCATTCCAGCGCAGGCTGCTGGGCCCCACCTGAAAACTACTCGATTCGCGCGACATGCTGTGTCGGCTTCGCTCAGTCATGGTCCAGCGCCGCGCGCCACGGCCATAAAGGGCGACATTGATGCAGCAGTGGTTTTCAGGGTTCGTGTAGTGATCTTTCTGTAGTGCCCAGTGGTAGTAGGGTGAAAACACACTGCCCACAAAAGCGATGATGGTCAGGCCATAGTTGCCATCGTCGCTTAGTGCATCGACATACCACCAGAGATAACCACCCGGCCGGACGGCTTGGTCAAACCGAGGTGACCCATCAGGGTTGCGGCCGCCAGTCGGCCGGACAGGGCCGCCATCGGCACGCCCGGGCCCGGGTGCACCGAGCCGCCCGCCAGATACAACCCCGGAATCGGACTGCTGGACGCATGGCGCGAGAACGAGCTCATCCAGCCGTGTGTGGCCTGGCCATAGAGTGCCCCACCCGTTGCCGGAAATCGCTGATGAAAGGAGGCCGGTGTGGTGATGACTGTGTTGGTGGGTTGGTTGTGAATTGTTAGTCCACAGCGTTGCATCAGTGAAATTCCTGCGTCGAGACATCCCTGGATCTCCGATGGTTCAAAGTTGTGCCGATCGCCAGTGGCGGGTGCGTTGATCAGCAGCAGAAGGCGCTCGTTGCCCCCGGTAAACGGGTGATCATCGCGCCGATCCTGAGCGCAGACATAGACCGTAGGCTGGGTGGGCAGCGCATGCCTGCCGAAGATATCCTCAAACTCTGAAGCGTAGTGCTGGTTGAAAAACAGATTGTGGTAAGTGAGTGGAAATCCTGAGGTGCTCGCATGAATCGATAGCGTGAGTGCTGAGAGTGAACGCTTTGACAGTGCATCTTCGGGCGCCCCAAAGGCCTTGCGTGCAGCGCCTTCTTCAGAGAGTTGTACATCGCCTTGGCGCAGTGCTGCCACATCCCCATTGAAGATCACCGAGTCCGCGTGGATCACCTCGCCATCTCTCAGCACCACACCGCAGGCGCGACCATCGCGCATCAGAATGGATTGCACATCAGCCTGGGTTCGAATCGTTGCATTGCGCGCCTGCAGAAGTCGGCCCAGGGCTTTGGCCAGCGCGGTCATGCCCCCATCAATGACCCAGACCCCCTGCATCTCTACATTGGCGATTAGCATGAGTGTTGCAGGGGCTTCCAGCGGAGAAGATCCGCAATAAGTGGCATAGCGCGAGAAGAGTTGGTGCAGGCGGGGATCCTTGAAGTGCTTTTGCAAGGAGCGCCAGAGGCTTTGAAAGAGGCCAATATCCCACAGCACCTTAAGTCCACCGAGGCCAAGATCCTTGTTCATGGATGCAAACGTTGGCCGCTCCGAGCGGATATAGGCGGCCTCCAGGGTTTTATAGGCGATGCGGGCCTGTTCACAGAACTGGATGAAGCGCTCTGCCTCGGCCGCGCCGGAGAATCGTTTTACTTCCTCTGCGGAGCGATGGAGATCGGCATAAAGATCGAAGGTCTGATCACTTCCCCATGCGTGTCTGGCTAGAATTTGTAATGGATGTACCGATAGTTCGTCTTCAATGCGGGTGCCGACTTTATCCAGCAAACCATCGAATACCCAGCGCATGGTGAACACAGTGGGGCCTGAGTCGATGTCCATACCATTGACCTGCCGCTGATGCAGTTTGCCGCCGACGGTATCTGCGCGTTCGAGCACGGTGACTTGTAGTCCCGCAGCGGATAATTCCAGTGCGCTGGCCAGCCCACCAATGCCACCGCCCACCACAATCACGTGATGGTCGGCCATTTAAGCAAACACCTTGCCCTTCCACACACCTTGCGGCGAGATCGGCCGAAAGCGCACGAACATCGATTCGGAGAAGTGCTGGCCGCCCAGCGATGCCTTGATAGCGTCCATGTGGGCGCCGGTGCGGGCATAACTGTTCATCGCTTCAACGCTCTCCCAGATGCTAAAAGTGGCTTGGCGTAAGACGGGAGCTTCGCCAAGGCCCACTGCGATCAGGCAGCCCTGGGCCTTGGCCAGGGAGAGTTCGGCAGGTGGGGAGTTGCGCCAAAACGCGCTGGCTTTGCTCGGTCGAATCGATGCACGGGTGAGCGCTGCGATTGGTCCTGATGCCGGTGCGTTGCCTTCGACGGGAATGGAGGTGCCCGACCACGAACCCTTGCATGAATAGGCCTGCAGTTTGCAGGAAAAGAATTCGCGGGCACGCGCACGGTAGGCTGTGACTACTTTGGAATGCCGTAGAAATTGATCTGCCTGGATCTCTTGTTCAAAAAGGCAAAACAGGCCCTGGCGTGTTGCGCTGGGTTTTAGGCCAAAGCCGCCCTCATGGCCGCTGCCTAGAATTTTTGAAAAGCTGAGACCCGGGATGTTGCGCAGTGGCCAGCGGCCCAAAACAAATCTGGTAAAGCCCCACCACTTTGATTCCGGTTTGAAATCAACCAATACGATGACTGCAATCATGCAATCAGTTTAATCCATTCACTTCTTCCCGCGATCGGTGACCTCGCCAATGCCATAGCGTCGCAGCTTTACATACAGGCTCTGGCGCGATAGGCCGAGCATTTCTGCGGCTGAGGCCCGATTGTCGCGGGTGAGCCGGAGTGCAGCTTCAATGCAGAGTTTTTCAATCAAATCGGCAGTCTCTGCAACAATTTCCTGCAGTGGCACACGGCCCACCAGTTCGACCAGCTGATCGGCCGATCGTGGGAGTTGTTGCAGCGATGGCCGTTCGGCCGATAGCCGTTGTCCGACATCCCGTATGCTGAACCCCAGGCAGGTGGTGGTACCGCTCTTGACTGAGACACCAGAGATTTCGACCTGCAATTCCGCGGCGTTTGCACAGCGCAGCAGTGTGCCAAAGAGTCGAACAGCGCCGCGTTGCTGGATGTTGGCAATCAGCACGCTCAGGTCGACATTGGTCCGTCCGAGCCAGTCCGCCAGATTGCGGCCCTGCACTTGTTCTTCTTTCGAGAGCTCCAACATATCGACGAACGCCCGGTTGGCGGTGAGAATTTTTCCGCTGCTCTCTGTCACCACGAATCCGTCGGGGGCATGCTCCAGCACATCCAGCATCAGGGAGCGTTTGGGGGGAAGGCCCTCAGGCTGCGCCGTGACTGCGGTTGGCATCAGCCGAATGAGGAACATGGTGCCGCTTTCTTGCCTGAACAGCGACGCCGAGATGGCGATCTCGCCTCTGTCCTTGGCGAGTTTGATGGTGCGCACATCGGGCCGGTTCGAGGACCGCACGCCCATCAATAAATCTTCGATTACTTCTCGCGATGCTTCGGGCATGAATTCGTGGAGCGGCTTACCGATCAAACGCTTCACCTGCTGGCCCAGAATCTTTGAGGCTGCAGGATTGGCCTCTAGGATGCGCTGGGAGTTGGCATCGACAATGAGCACCGCCTCTGCCGCCAGCTCAAAGAGCAGCCGATAACGGGTCTCCATGTGGCGCATCCGCAGATAGTCACGCTCCATGGCCTGATGGGCCTCCACCAGGCGTTGCTGCAGTGAGGCCATGTTGCGCAGGTCGCGGCCGAATACGATGATGTGGCCCAAAGGTCCAACCAGAATCGCCGAGCAGAGCACCGGCATATCCGGACCCTGAGCTGCGGGATAGTTCACATGTCGCCAGCGGTTAGGAAGATCTTGCGCTTGGACCTCGGCGAGCATCTCTTCTACCTTGACGCGGCTTTCGCTGGTGACCACATCCAGCCAGGCCTTGCCGACCCAGGTCTCGGTAACCTCGGTTGGGATCTGGCTGCTGCCGATGCGCACATCCCGAATAACGCCCTGCTGATCCACTACCATGGCCACATCGGATGCAGCAGATACGACGTCGAGTGCAGCCGTGGTGTCTATCTGGGCCAAATTCGCGATATCAGGGCGCATGCCATTCATGGTGGGCCACTCTTCTTATTGCGCAAGGCAACGAGCTGCTCAGCAACCTGTACAGCATGATCGGCGTCTTTGGCGATCGCATCGGCACCGTAATCCGCCAGGTCTTCTTCGTGTCGCATCATGACTGGGCCGCCCACCATGATGGCGATGGCCCTGTTCTGGGAGGCTTGACGCAGGTCATCCACAAACGCCTTGAGATCGACCAGTTGCGGCTCAGAGCCTACTGAAATACCGATCACATCAAACCATTCCCGCGAGGCAGCATCAATCAATTGGTCGCGTGTTGCGGCGGGTTCGCCCCATACCCCCCAGCCTGCACGTCGAAAAAATTCGGCCACCATAAGAATGCCCAGTGTGTGCTGCGATCCGGGCACTGTGGTCAACATGATGCGGTGATGGTGCGTCGTCAGTCCGTCGTGCTCTGTGCGAAATCCGGGGCTCAAGTCATACATGACCTGCTGCATACGCCACAGGCCAATCGTGACTTGAGTGAAATCACAGGCATCCTCGTGCCACATGGTGCCGAGACGACTTGCGGCGGGTGCAATCAGTTCCAGGTAAACGGTCTGCAGGGAGACACCTCGGTCCAGGATGGATTCGATGAACTCCAGGCATGCTGCCGACTCCTTGTGAAGTACGACATTGGTGAAAGCAAGGACATCCTGTTGCTGAATACCGGCTGAACCGCTGGCCGTCGAAACGGCCTCATCCTGGTGTGCGGCCATCAGGCGCGGAATGATCTCCGCCTCGATGGTGCTAACGAGCCAGTCCATTTGTGTCCTTGGAGGAAGCGGATTGGTTGATTTTGAAGCCGAAGTATTTTGCATGTCCCCAATATTCTCTGCAGGGATTGCGTTCCCCCCCGTGCAAAGCTGGTCGAGAAAACTCTCGGGCGGCATTTTTTTGCCAGGACGATTCATCGGCTAATTCTTCTTCGTAGAAATTCCTGGAATTCCAGTGATTTCTGATTCTTTTTGATAGTGAGTGCTTATTTTTCATCAGCCAAGGAGTTCCTTTTTCTCCCTGATGCCCCCGATGGCCGATGCCTGAAAAGTTTACTTTTACGGGCGGACCGGGGACTTGTCAAAGTTGAGGCTAGTGATACTCCCCGCAGCCTTACTTTGTCAAGGACAATTGATGTCAAATAAAGTTGACAGTTCCTAGCCCGAGTTCTAGAGTGGTCTTGGGACAACACTCAGATTTGGGAGTCAATTTCTTTGGCCGAGCCAAGACCGCTTTACACCCCTGAAGAGCGCCGCCGCCGCGACCAGACGCCATGGACGGTCGTTCAGGGAATTCTTGCGCCGGTCCAATTTCTGGTCTTTATTGTGAGCGCCATCCTCGTGACCCGGTTTTTAATCACTGGAGAGGGGGAGTGGGCTGCAACCGTTTCCATCGTGTTCAAGACATTCCTGCTCTACACCATCATGGTGACCGGCTGCATCTGGGAGAAGGTGGTGTTTGGAAAGTACTTGTTTGCGCCCGCCTTTTTCTGGGAAGACGTATTCAGCATGCTGGTCTTGGCGCTGCATACCGCTTATCTGGTGGCGCTTTTTGGCAGCTTGCTGGATGTCACTAGCCTGATGCTGCTGGCCCTTGCGGCCTATCTGGCTTATGTGATCAATGCCACGCAGTTCCTGCTTAAGTTGCGGGCTGCACGGCTGCAGCAGGCCCGCGAATCCTTCCCCCAGGGAGCAACTGCTTGAACAAGGCCTACGCGATCACGCCGATCCGTACAGATTTTCCAACTACGGGGGGCTGCGCGGATGCGCCCGTGCTGCGCGAGCGGGGCCAGCGTGAGGTCTTCTGCGGTCTCACGGGCATCATATGGCTGCATCGCAAGATTCAGGATGCGTTTTTTCTGGTCGTCGGCTCGCGTACCTGTGCCCACCTGATCCAGTCAGCTGCCGGCGTGATGATTTTTGCTGAGCCGCGATTTGCGACGGCCATCATTGATGATCGTGATCTAGCAGGCCTTGCCGATGCAAACGAGGAGCTTGATCGGGTTGTCACGCGTCTGTTGGAACGCAGACCCGATATCCGGATGCTGTTTCTCGTGGGCTCTTGCCCGTCGGAAGTGATTAAGCTGGACCTCTCGCGTGCTGCCGAGCGTCTATCGCAACGCTTTGCACCGACTGTCCGGTTGGTGAATTATTCTGGCAGCGGTATCGAAACGACCTTCACTCAAGGCGAAGATGCCTGCCTTGCGGCGCTCGTGCCGCAGTTGCCCACAGCCCCTGCGCAAGGTGCGCCAGAGTTGCTGGTGGTGGGATCGCTTGCCGATGTGGTGGAAGACCAATTCAACCGACTCTTCCAGGCGATGGGCATCGGCCCGGTCATGTCTTTACCGTCGCGGCGCTCGACCGACCTGCCCGCTGTTGGGCCCAACACACGATTTGTGATGGCCCAACCCTTCCTGGGGGATACCGCACGCGCATTAGAAGCGCGCGGTGCGCAGCGCATCGCAGCACCTTTCCCTCTCGGTGTTGAGGGCACCACGATGTGGCTTTCCGCAATCGCCGAGGCCTGGGGGGTGGATGCTGAGCATTTCGCCCAGACCATTGCACCGGCGCGGGAGCGCGCCACCGTTGCACTGGCCAAACAGCGTGAGCGGCTGGCGGGTAAACGTGTCTTCTTCTTTCCTGATTCCCAGCTCGAGGTGCCGCTGGCCCGATTCTTATCGCGAGAACTGGGCATGCTGCTCACTGAAGTGGGCTCACCCTATCTGCATCGTCAGCATCTGGCGGAAGAGCTGGCCATGCTGCCTGCGGGGATCGTACTCTCGGAAGGCCAGGATCTAGAGCGTCAATTAGATCGTTGTCGTGCCGCCCAGCCCGATCTCGTCGTGTGTGGACTGGGCCTTGCTAACCCATTGGAGCAGGAAGGCTTTGCCACCAAATGGTCGATCGAATTGGTCTTCAGTCCGATTCAGGGCTATGACCAGGCCGCCGATCTTGCCGAACTTTTTGAGCGCCCACTTCGCCGTCGGGCCCTGCTTTCGGTGAAAGCAGCTTAGGGGCGTATCGACATGAAACTTACGCTCTGGACTTACGAAGGACCACCACATGTTGGGGCGATGCGCGTTGCCACCGCCATGCGCGATGTCCACTATGTGCTGCATGCGCCGCAGGGCGACACTTATGCAGACCTGCTCTTTACGATGATTGAGCGTCTGCCGCGTCGCCCGCCCGTGACTTACACCACTTTTCAGGCGCGTGATCTCGGTAAAGACACCGCTGAACTCTTTAAGCAATCCGTGCAGGCGGCCTATGAGCGTTTCAAGCCTGCTGCAATGATGGTGGGCTCATCGTGTACCGCTGAGCTCATTCAGGATGATCCAGGCGGATTGGCAGCGTCGATGACCCTGCCCGTGCCAATCGTGCCGCTCGAGCTGCCTTCCTATCAGCGCAAGGAAAACTGGGGTGCTGCGGAGACCTTTTATCAGATGGTTCGCGCAATGTGTCAGGGAAAAACCCCCGCACGCCGCGCATCAGTCCGCCCGAGATGCAATCTGCTTGGCCCAACCGCGTTAGGTTTTCGTCATCGTGATGATGTCACCGAGATCACCCGTCTTCTGGATGCAATCGGGATTGATGTGGCCGTGGTGGCACCGTTGAACGCTACGCCCGCAGATCTTGCCGAATTGATTAATGCGGATTTCAATGTCCTGCTCTATCCCGAAACTGGGCAGCTTGCCGCATCCTGGCTTGAGCGTCAGTTCGGTATGAAGTTCACCCGCAGCGTGCCGATCGGCGTGAACGCAACCCATGAATTCATTCGCGAAGTCTGTGGCCTGGCCAGCATTGATCCGCCGAGCGCAGCGCCTGGGTCTCTGCGTGCCAACTGGTATGCCCGTTCGGTTGACTCCACTTACCTCACGGGTAAGCGCGTGTTTGTGTTCGGCGATGCCACCCATGCGATTGCCGCAGCTCGGGTTGCCGCTGAAGAGATGGGATTTACCGTGGTGGGCTTGGGCACCTACAGCCGTGAATTTGCGCGTGAGATTCGCGAGGCCGCCAAGCACTATGGTGTAGAGCCATTGATTACCGATGATTACCTTGAGGTTGAAGCCCAGATCGCAGAACTTCATCCTGAGCTCGTTCTGGGCACGCAGATGGAGCGGCACATTGCTAAGCGGCTCTCGGTGCCCTGCGCGGTGATCTCTGCACCGGTACACGTGCAGGACTTTCCTGCGCGCTATGCCCCCCAGATGGGATTCGAGGGTGCCAATGTCATGTTCGACACCTGGATTCATCCCCTGATGATGGGCCTGGAAGAGCACCTGATTCACATGTTCCGCGAAGATTTTGAATTTCATGATGGTGCTGCGCCATCGCATTTGGGTGGGATTGCCGCGTCGCCTGCGGCTCCCAGTAATGACGAAGCGAAGGCCGTTGCCCAAGCAAGCATCACCGCGAGGGGCGATAGTGCCGTGGCGGTCCACCCCGACTCCTTGGCCTCGCGCAATGATGAAATCATCTGGGCGCCAGATGCGCTTAAGGAACTTAACAAGATTCCGTTTTTTGTACGTGGTAAGGCCCGCCGGAACACCGAGCGCTTTGCGATTGAGCGAAGCGTGAGTCCGATTACTGTCGAAACACTCTACGATGCCAAAGCCCATTTCAGCCGATAAGGCCGCCGGGAAATCCGCGGCCACGCCGATCCGGGTCACCATCGTGACGATGGATACGCATCTGGCGACTGCTACTGCCCGGGCACGTGCACGTCTGTTGCGTCAGTTCCCGGGACTGTCGCTCACCATGCATGCCGCATCCGAGTGGGCCAATGATGACCGGCTACTGGATGCCTGTCGTGATGACATTACGCAGGCAGACATCGTGGTGGTCACAATGCTCTTTCTTGAAGATCACTTCCTGCCGATTCTGCCCACACTTGAGGCGCGTCGTGAGCACTGCGATGCAATGGTGTGTGCCATGTCAGCGGCGGAAGTGGTGCGTTACACCCGCATTGGCAAGTTCGATATGAATAAGCCGGCCTCGGGTCTGACTGCGTTACTCAAACGTCTGCGCGGCAACAAAGATAAAACCGCCACGGGTGGCCAGGCCCAGATGAAGATGCTGCGCCGAGTGCCGAAGCTGCTGCGCTATATTCCTGGTACTGCCCAGGATGTTCGCTCCTATTTTCTTGCCCTGCAGTACTGGCTCGGTGGGTCGGAAGAAAACATGCTCAACATGGTGCGTTTTCTGATCAACAAGTATGCATCTGGTCCCCGAGAGTCGCTGCGCGCAGCAGATGACCCCCCGCTCCCCATTGAGTACCCCGATCTTGGCGTCTATCACCCGAAGATGAAGTCACGCATGTCCGATGAGCGTGCCGATCTGCCGAAGGTCGTTACTGATGCGACTGCGAAGGGCCGCGTTGGCCTGCTGTTGTTGCGTTCTTATCTGCTGTCGGGCAACTCAGGCCATTACGATGGCGTGATCCGTGCACTTGAGGAGCGTGGGCTGCAGGTTGTGCCCGCCTTCGCATCGGGCCTGGATGCGCGACCGGCTGTCGAGAAGTTTTTTATCGAAAACGGTCAATCCACGGTGGATGCGGTGGTATCGCTCTCGGGCTTCTCCCTGGTTGGGGGCCCTGCCTATAACGATGCCAAGGCCGCTGAGGAAACTCTGGCGAAACTCGATGTGCCCTATCTGGCTGCGCATCCGGTGGAATTTCAGTCCCTGGATCAGTGGGGTGAATCTGAGCGCGGTCTGCTGCCGGTAGAGAGCACCATCATGGTCGCAATCCCTGAGCTTGATGGTGCCACCGCGCCGATGGTTTTTGGTGGCCGTGCTGGGCATCCCGGATCGGTCTGTAGCGGATGCTCAGACCATTGCGCCTTCACCCAGGCTGATAACGCACAAGATATGCACATCTGCGCCGAGCGCGCCCGCATGCTGGCTGCGCGTGTGTCGCGGCTTGTGGAATTGCGCCGAGCCGAACGTGCGCAGCGGCGCGTGGCGATTGTGCTCTTTAATTTTCCACCCAACGCCGGCAATACGGGCACTGCCGCTTATCTCTCGGTCTTCGAGTCCCTCTTCAATGTGCTGCGTGCCATGAAGGAGCGCGGCTATGTTGTGGAGATGCCCAACACCGTGGATGCACTGCGTGACAGCATCATCTGTGGCAATAAAGACCAATACGGCACCGATGCCAATGTGCACACGCTGATTGCTGCCGATGATCATGTGAAGCGCGAGCCTTGGCTTACCGAGATTGAAGCGGCCTGGGGCCCAGCACCTGGCCGACAACTGGCCAATGGCAGTTCCATTTTTGTGCTGGGCCGACAGTTCGGCAATATATTCGTCAATATCCAGCCGAGCATGGGCTACGAGGGTGATCCCATGCGGCTATTGTTTGAGCATGGCTTTGCACCTACCCATGCATTCTCTGCCAACTACCGTTATTTGCGGGAAGACTTCCACGCTCATGCGGTCTTGCATTTCGGCACCCATGGCGCGCTGGAGTTCATGCCGGGCAAACAGAGTGGCATGTCTGGCGGCTGCTGGCCGGATCGCTTGATTGGTGATTTGCCCAACTTTTATTTGTATGCATCGAACAACCCCTCAGAGGGTGCTGTCTCTTATTCTCATCT
>VERJ01000012.1 GCA_018882795.1 Burkholderiaceae bacterium
ATTCACAGTAGCGCAGATTGTTATCGGTATTGATGCGATCCAGAAACAGGATGCCAGGCTCGGCGAAATCATAGGCTGACCGCATGATCGTGTCCCAGAGTTCGCGGGCAGCGATGGTCTGATAGACCCACTTACTATCGGATTCGCGCAGATAGGCACCATTATCGATCAGCGATTGGGCGGGTTTGGCTTTGTGCACCAGATGCCATTCATCGTCTTTTTCGACCGCTGTGATAAAGGCATCCGACACGGCCACTGAGACATTGAAGTTATTCCATCTGCCCGGCGTGCGCTTGGCGGTGATGAACTCCAGCACATCGGGATGATCAATGCGCAGTACGCCCATCTGGGCGCCACGGCGTGCACCGGCAGATTCCACCGTGCTGCAGGACTGATCAAAGACATTGATATAACTGCAGGGGCCCGAGGCCATGGAGGCCGTGCCTTTTACCTCAGCACCCTTGGGCCGGATGCGGGAAAAATCGTAGCCCACACCACCACCACGGCGCATGGTCTCGGCGGATTCACGCAGGGCCTCGTAGATGCCGGGAAAGCCCTCATCGTCGGTGCCCTGGATGCAGTCGCCAACCGGCTGAACAAAGCAGTTGATCAGCGTGGCTTTGATGTTGGTGCCGGCGGCACTCATGATCCGACCTGCGCCGATGGCGCCGTTTTTCAGGTTCTCTAAAAAGAGTGCCTCTATGCGTTCACGATCCGCCTCTTTTTCAACAGAGGCCAGCGATCGTGCAACACGGGTATAGAGCTGCTCTGCAGTCTGCTCACCGGCCTTCAGGTATTTTTCTCTCAGTACATCCAGGCTGATGGTCTGGGGTTCCTGGGCAATGCCAGCGGCATGCAGTTCATCTCGTTTCATAAATGCTTTCGTAAAAATCAGGCGGGCTTCAGACCGCCGAGCAGACAGGACATTAATTCATGGACACTGCGGATCTGATTGCCAAACGGCAGTTTGCCTGCGCCCCTGAAAAACAGCCCGCGATCAGTATCGCCTGCCAGGGCATGGCCCAGCTGCCGGTCGATGCAGAACTGGCCCATGGTGGCCACGCCGTCCCGTAGTCCGCAGTGGGCCAGGCAATCCAGTGCCAGATTACAACCCTTTTCTTTCAGATGCGCGACGGATTTCAGCTTGTCCTCAATGCGCAGATATTTTTCCAACCAGGGCGTGCGGACTGCCCGGGCGGGCAGACCTGCAACACTGGTGAACTCCACCACGTCTTTCGGATCGGCCTGGGCCAGCACCTGCTTGAATTCAGGGGCGGCATCGCTTTCCAGCGTGACGGCAAAGGCAGTCCCCAGTTGCACAGCACTTGCGCCGAGGCCCTGCAGGCGCTCGATATCTTCTTTGCAGCCGATGCCCCCAGCAGCAATGAGCGGAATCGATTTATGAATGCCGGCATCTTCCAGAAATTTCAGCACCGCCGGAATCACTTCCTCAAATTCGAATCGCTGATCACCCAGATCGGCAATTTTCGCGGCGCCAAGATGGCCACCTGCAAGCCGTGGATGCTCAATCACGATGGCATCGGGCAGTCGGCCCTTGCGCTCCCATTTTTTAATGATGAGTTGCACCCCCCGTGCATCCGACAGGATGGGAATCAGCGCGGTATCAGGGTGATCGCGGGCCAGGTCCGGCAGATCCAGCGGCAGGCCTGCACCGACCACGATGGCGTCTGCACCGGATTCGAGTGCCTGCTTCACATAGATCTCGTAGGCCGAGAGCGCCTTCATGATGTTCACGGCAATCAGTCCGTTGCCTTGCGAAATCTCGCGGGCTTTACGGATCTCTCGATCCAGGGCCTCAAGATTGGTGCGATCAAGCAGCTCCCGGCCATTGGGCTGGTGTGCCGCGTGGGCGGTGCGTTCCATTAGATCCGGATGAAGTCGGCGCAGATCCACCGAGGACACGGTGCCCACGGCCCCAAGTCGGGCCACTGCGCCAGCGAGTCCACCAGCGGACACGCCCACGCCCATGCCACCCTGAACGATCGGGAGAAGCTCTTTATCGTGTAGCTGCCAGGACCTCAGCCCGGAGTCTCGGGCAAGCAGCAGGAGGGATTCGGTTGGTGAAGGCTGAGCAGGGTCGTGGTACAGGGGGGGCGAAAAATCCCTGGAATTCATTAGTTTTTCCTTAAAAAACAGGAGGTTAGGGTTAGGGATACCCTAACAAAAGGGGCCGAATCCCACTTTGATTTTTGTCAATTTTTAGGGGCCTGCACCCACCGCATAGCGGGCAATGCTGCGCTGGATTTCCTCGGTCTCACCAATCGCGGGCAGCACCTGAAAAGTCAGGCCTGGGAATTCGCTCTGCGCCTCTTCAACCAGTTTGGGTAGATCCTGACGGAGGTGGGCGCCTGCGGCAAGAAACACGGGCACGACCCGAATCACTTCAACCGCTTGGCCTGCCAGTTCACGCACGCCTGCGATGAAATCCGGCTGCATAGATTCCAGAAAAGACACAATCACAGGCCCAGAAGCCGCATCGCGCGTGATTTGTTCGATGGATTCGAACGGCGCCCGCCATTTCGGGTCTCGGGACCCATGGGCTAAAAGAAGAATGCCGGTGCGATGCATCTCCTGATTATGAGGCAGGACCCTGGCTTGAAAGCTCGGCCGCCTGAAGGACTTCTCGCAGGCTGACCACGTGTCCGATCACGATCAGCGCGGGAGGCTGCACCTGCTCTGAGATCGCCAATTGCGGCAGGGTGCTGATGGTGCCAGTCACGCAACGTTCCCGATCAGTTGTTGCGCGCTCAATAAGTGCCGCTGGAGTATCTGGTGCAAGGCCGTGGGCCATCAATTGCCTTGCGATGATGGGCAGTGTGCCAATGCCCATGTAGATCACGACGGTCTGCTGTGGTCGTGCCAGCATCTCCCAGTCGAGCTCCACCTGGTGATTCTCGCGCAGATGGCCCGTGGCGAAAATCAGTGTGCGTGAATGATCCCGATGGGTGAGCGGAATACCGCAAGAGGCCGATGCGCCTTGTGCTGAGGTGATGCCGGGGATCACTTCAAAAGGGATGTTGGCTGCCGCCAGCGCCTGGGCTTCCTCGCCGCCGCGGCCAAAGATGTAGCCATCACCACCTTTGAGTCTGAGCACGCGTCGGCCTTGCTGCGCGAGCCCGATCATGACCTCGCTGATTTTCTCCTGGGGCATAGTGTGCCGTGATGACTCTTTGCCGACATAGATGCGCTCTGCTGAAGATGGCAGAAACCGCAGTACTTCGTCGCTCACCAAGTGATCGTAGAGCACCACATCGGCGCACTGTAGCGCCCGATAAGCCTTCAAGGTCAGCAGCTCCCAGTCGCCCGGCCCGGCGCCAACGAGTGTCACCATGCCTTGTGTGGGTTTTATATTCATGGCGTCGAATCCGATTAGCCGATCAAGGCTGTTATCCCTCATGTTCACTGCATCCCCCCGTCTGTCTTGGATGGGATGAATTCTGGCGATCATAAATCGCGCTTTCCTTAATCTGGATTAAGGAAAGCGCAACTGGCTGGCCCCAAGATAGCGCCGTTGAGAAAGGCAGCGGGGGGCTGAGATCTCGTGAATTTGCGTCCGGTGTTGAGTTTGATTGTTGCTGCGGGTGCCTGTCTGGCCGAAGTATCGATCGGCCTGGCCGCACCGAGTGGCGCGGTTGCGCTGGCAGCACCTTCGGCCTTTGCACCTGCAGTCAGTCGCCAGCAGGCCCTGGTGCGCATGGTGCGTCAGGATTGCGGTTCTTGCCATGGCATGCGGCTCACGGGCGGCCTAGGCCCGGCACTCACCCCGCAGGCTTTGCGGGAAAAGCCGGTGGAGTCGCTTGCCGTCACCATTTACTCCGGCCGCCCGGGCACCCCCATGCCGCCTTGGCGCGCCATGCTCTCTTATGAAGAAGCGCAGTGGATCGTGGAGCAACTGCTCTCCGGTTTTCCAGAGGAACCAATGGGGAGGCCGCATTGAAACGTAGGACATTTCTTGGTGCCGCAATGGGCAGTGCGTGCCTATTGGTCGGTTGTGCCACCGGTGGTGCGGGCCCGCTGGTCGGTACTGGGGATCTCGGCGTGGTGATTGCGCGGGCCCGGGGCCGGGTGGTGATTGTGAATACCAGCACGCGTCGTGTGGTGGCTCAGATCGATGGCCTGGGGGATCTCTCGCATGCATCGGTCGTGTTCTCCCGCGATGGCAAATACGCCTATGTGTTTGGCCGCGATGGTGGACTCACCAAGGTCAATCTGCTGTCGCAGTCCATTGAGCATCGCGTGATGCAGGCTGGCAATTCCATTGGTGGTGCTATTTCGGCTGACGGAAAGCTGGTGGTGGCGCAGAACTATGTGCCGGGTGGCATCAAGGTGTTTGATGCAGACACACTGGAATTGAAACTCGATCTGCCTGCTAGCTATGGCAGTGGCCAGCTCTCGCGCGTGGTGGGACTGGTGGATCTGCCCAATCGCCGCTTTGCCTACAGCCTGTTCGATGCCGATGAGATTTGGATTGTTGATTGCAATGATCTTAAACAGCCAGGCATTCAGAAGTTCAGCAAGATCGGCCGCCAGCCCTACGATGCCCTGGTCACACCGAATGGCCGCCATTACATTGCGGGATTATTTGGCCAGGATGGTCTTGCCATGATTGATCTCTGGGAATCTGCACCACGTGTGCAATTGATTCTTGGGGGCTATGGCCGGGGTGATCAGCCTTTACCGGTCTACAAGATGCCCCATCTGCGGGGATGGGCTGTTGCGGGCCGTCGCGCTTATCTGCCCGCGATTGGACGGCCTGAAGTGCTCGTGGTCGATACCGAGACCTGGCAGGAGGTGGGCCGCATTCCCGTTGCGGGCCAGCCGGTGTTCGTGATGGCACGGCCTGATGGCCGCCAGGTCTGGGTGAATTTCTCGGTGCCGGATTACGACAAAGTGCAGGTGATCGACACCCAATCACAGCGCATTGTGAAGACTCTGTCACCTGGCAAGGCGGTGCTGCATATGGAATTCACACCGCGCGGCGAGGCGGTCTGGATCAGCGCACGCGATGCCAATCAGGTCAGCATCGTGAACACGCAGACACTTGTGAAAGAAGCAGAGCTCTCGGTGGATGCACCCTCAGGCATTTTTTTCACCTCCCGTGCCCATCGGATGGGATTCTGAGCGATGGAGCTCATCAATCGCTACCAGCGTGACTTTCCTCTCAGCGCGGCGCCCTTTGCCGATATTGGGCGCATCCAGGGCCTCACTGACCAGCAGGTCATGCAGGCCTATCGGGATGCGCTTGATTCCGGCGCGGTGAGTCGCTTGGGCGGCGTGTTTCACCAGTCTGCAGGTGGCGCTTCAACATTGGCGGCCATGGCCGTGCCACCGGATCGCCTTCACGCGGTAGCTGCCCAGGTATCTGCAGAACCTGGCGTGAATCACAACTATGAGCGTGAGCATCATTTCAATCTCTGGTTTGTGCTTACTGCGCAGAACCAGTTGCGCTTACAGCAGACACTGAATCGACTGGAACTGGCCACCGGCCTGCCGATCATGGTCTTGCCAATGGTGCGTCCCTATCGCATTGACCTAGCCTTTGATTTGAATGGCTCCACCGCATCGCATACACAGGGCGGCAGCAAGGCACCCGTGCGTGTGATTCGTGAGGATGAAGTCCCCCTTGCCGCATTGGTGGAGGAGGGCCTGACGATTTGCCCCCGGCCTTTTGATGTCTGGGCCCAAGAGATTGGCTGGCCTGTTGAACAGGTACTCTCAAGTCTTCAAGAATGGTTGGATACGGGACTCTTGCGGCGCTTCGGCACGGTAGTGCGGCATCATGAGTTTGGATTTGATGCCAATGCGATGACTGTGTTTGAAGTGCCGGCTGCGCAGGTGGACAGTTTTGGCCTTGCATTGGCCCAGCAGCCCGAGGTCACGCTGTCTTATCAGCGCGTGACCGCCAAGAGCTGGTCTTATAACCTGTATTGCATGGTGCATGGCCGGGATCGTGCAACAGTGTGCAACACGATTACCGACTTGATTCAGCGCTGTGGGCTCCAGGCCTATCCTCATGCGGTGCTTTTTTCATTGCAGCGCTTTAAGCAGCAAGGGGCAATGCGGTTCCGCACTGCTACCCCGCAGACGACCGATGCCGGAGTGGATCATGTTCTCGCCTGAAGATCTTGATCTGATTGATGCGCTGCATGGCGGATTTCCGCTCACTGATCGGCCTTTTGCAGACATTGCTCGCAGTCTCGGCTCAACCGAGGATGACGTGATTGCTCGATTGCAGCGGCTGCTCGCCGAAGGGGTGATCACGCGCTTTGGTCCCCTGTTTCAGATTGAGCGTGCTGGTGGCCGGTTTGTGCTTGCAGCGATTGCCGTGCCTGCGCAGGACTTTGATCGGGTCGCGCGCATCGTCAATGGGTTTACAGAGGTGGCACACAACTATCGGCGTGAGCATCGGCTCAATATGTGGTTTGTGGTGGCCGCCGAGACCGCTATCCTGGCCGATCGGGTGATACAGAAAATTGAGAAAGCGACCGGTCTGCCGGTGCTGGCGTTTCCTAAGGAAAAAGAGTTTTTTGTTGAATTGCGCCTGCCCCTGAAGTCCGCGGCAGGCACGGCGGCGAGTGCACATCATGCAACTGTCTGAACTCGATCGGGCTTTAGTTCGACTCACGCAGTCGGGCCTGCCACTCACCCCCCGGCCCTATGATGCAGTGGGTGAGCAGCTCGGTGTCTCGGGTCAGGTGGTCCGAGAACGGCTCTCGGAAATGCTGCGCACGAATTTGATTCGTCGTATCGGCGCAGTGCCCAATCATTACCGATTGGGCTTTACGGTCAATGGCATGACAGTCTGGGATATCGAAGATGCCGAGGTGGATATTGTTGGCGAGAAAATCGGGGCCCTGGAGTTTGTTAGCCATTGTTACCGTCGGCCGCGCCATTTGCCTGACTGGCCCTATAACCTGTTTGCCATGGTGCATGGCCGCTCACGCATTGATGTGGAGGAGCAGATTGCGCAGATCGCTGACTTGCTCGGGCCATCCTGCCGTGGCCATGATGTGTTGTATTCCAGCGAGATCCTTAAAAAAACCGGCTTCAGAATGGGAGAGTCCTGATCATGTTTCGTGTGAGTCAATACATGCGGGAGTTGGCCAGTGCCCAGGGCAATGGTGTTTATCCGGCACCGGCAGCCTATGCAGGCCGTGGCGGATCCTCCGGGGGCGCTGGCATTGGCCCTGTAGTGATCTGGAATCTGATCCGCCGTTGCAATCTCACCTGCAAACACTGTTATGCGCTTTCTGCTGATCATGATTATCCCAATGAATTAAGTACCCAGGAAGTCTTCACCGTGATGGACGATCTCAAGGCCTATCGTGTGCCGGTGCTGATTCTGTCGGGTGGTGAGCCGCTGATGCGGCCGGATCTGTTCGAGATCGCTGCACGCGCCAAATCCATGGGGTTTTATGTTGGGCTCTCCACCAATGGCACGCTGATCGATGGCCCAATGGCCGATCGTGTGGCCCAGGCGGGATTTAACTATGTGGGCATCAGTCTGGATGGTCTAAAGCAGACCCACGACAAATTTCGCAGACTAGAGGGCGCCTTTGACTTGAGTCTGAATGCCGTGCGTCTGCTGCATGCCCGAGGTGTGAAGGTGGGGCTGCGCTTCACCATGACGGCGCTCAACGCCCATGATTTTCCTGCGCTGCTGGATCTGATGCGTATCGAGCAGGCAGAGAAGTTTTATTTTTCGCATCTGAACTATGCCGGTCGGGGCAATATCCATCGTGATAAGGATGCCCAATTCATCGCCACACGGCAGGCCCTAGATCTGCTCTTTGATCGGGCCTGGGATGCAGCGACTCAGGGGCTTGAAGAGGAATACGTCACAGGCAATAACGATGCCGATGGGGTCTGGCTGCTGCAGTGGGTGGCAGGCCGCATGCCGCAGTGGGTCGATCCCCTGCGTAAGCGCTTGGTGGCCTGGGGCGGGAATTCAAGTGGCGTGAATGTGGCCAATATCGATAACCTTGGCCATGTGCATCCCGACACCATGTGGTGGCACTACGACCTTGGTTCGGTACGTAAGCGACCGTTCTCCGAGATCTGGTCGGATACCAGCGATCCTTTGATGTCGGGCCTCAAGGCCAAGCCCCGGCAAGTGAAGGGCCGCTGCGGCCAGTGCCGATATTTCGATGTCTGCGGCGGCAACACCCGGGTGCGTGCCCAGCAGATGACGGGAGATTTCTGGGCAGAGGATCCCGGCTGCTATCTCACGGATGAAGAAGTTTCTCGTGATGCTGCGGGTGTTTATGCATAACGTCTCCCAGCGTATGGTGCTGCGCTTTGTGTTGACGATCGCCATCTTCTGGATGGCGATGCAGATGCCTCATGTTCGCGCGCAGGCCGTAGATAAAAATCCACCAAGCGCCGCACCAAATCCCGCCGCGCTTTATCAGACCCATTGTGTCGCCTGCCATGGTGTGCAGCGTGTGGGGGGCATGGGGCCTGCGCTGTTGCCGGAGAGCTTAGCCCGGGTGCGCAACCCGGAGTTGACCGCGGTGATTGCCCGTGGCCGTGTGGCCACCCAGATGCCAGCCTTTGAGAAGCTCTTGTCTGAGACCGAGATTGCTGCCTTGGTGAAATGGGTCCGCACGCCTGTATCACCCGCACCGGCCTGGAGTGATGATGACATCCGGGCTTCGCGCATCGTTGCGCCCGTTGAACGCAAGGATTCCAATCGTCCGATCTGGTCTGCCGATCCGATGAATCTCTTTGTGGTGGTGGAGGGCGGTGATCACCATATTTCCTTGCTTGATGGTGATCGATTCGAGGTGATTCACCGCTTTGCCTCACGGTTTGCGCTGCATGGTGGTCCGAAATTTTCTCCTGACGGCCGGTTTGTTTACTTTGGTTCCCGCGATGGTTGGATCACTAAATATGATTTATGGAATTTGCGGGTAGTGGCCGAAGTCCGTGCCGGATTGAATATGCGCAATGTCGCGGTAAGTGCTGATGGCAAGTTTGTAATGGCTGCGAATTACCTGCCGCATACGGTGGTGCTCTTTGATGAGCAGCTGAACCTGATCCGCTCTTATGCGGCCCAATCGCTTGATGAAAAAACATCCTCACGCGTATCAGCGGTCTACGATGCCGCGCCACGCAAGAGCTTTGTAGTGGCGCTCAAAGACATTCCGGAGATCTGGGAGATCTCCTATGACCCGAATGCAAAACCCATTTTCGATGGCTATGTCCACGATTACCGGATGGGAGAGGCCGTGCCCCGCCCCGGATTTCATGGGGTGCGCAGAACCCGCCTTGATGAGCCCCTGGATGATTTCTTTTTTGATCAATCCTATGCCTATGTGCTAGGTGCAACGCGGCCAAAAGATGGTGCGGATGAGTCTTCCCGGGCCACGGCCCAGGTGGTCAATCTGGACATCCGCAGAAAAGTGGCGGATTTGACCATTGCTGGAATGCCGCATCTGGGGTCGGGCATCACGTTTGCCTGGAATAAGGGAACAGTCCTGGCCAGCCCGAATCTGAAAGACGGATCGATTGATGTGATTGAGATGGGCAGTTGGAAGCCAGTGGCGTCTGTGAAAACTCCAGGGCCCGGATTTTTCATGCGCAGTCATGAAAACAGCCGCTATGCCTGGACAGACTCCATGATGAGCCCCTCGACCAAAGACACGCTGAGCATTATTGACAAGCAGACCCTCACCGTGGTGCGGCAGGTCAAGGAGCCAGGTAAGACGCTGGCGCACATTGAATTCACGCGCGACGGCCGCTATGCCTTGGCCAGTGTCTGGGAGCAGGATGGCGCCATAGTGGTGTTTGATGCCAACACCTTTGCCGAAGTGAAGCGTCTGCCCATGAAAAAACCTGTCGGTAAATACAACGTCTGGAACAAGATCACCCGATCTGAGGGTACATCCCACTGAGATGATGGAGTCGATTGGCGCTGTTATCCGACAGGTCGCACGAAAGCGTGGCACGGCCAAGCCGCTGTCGCGTGAGCAGGCCGCCGAGGTGATGGGGGCCATTCTGGATGGTCATGTCAGTGATATCGAGATGGGTGCGCTGTGTGTTGCCATGCGACTTAAGGGTGAGACAGCCGAGGAATTATTAGGTTTTCTGGATGCAGTCCATGCCCGTGTCCACCGGGTGCGCAGCACCGATGGCCGTCCTGTGATTGTGATTCCCAGCTATAACGGCGCCCGCAGGCTACCGGTGCTCACGCCTCTGCTGGCTCTGCTCTTGGCCCGCCAGGGCCATGCGGTGCTGGTGCATGGATCAGCTACGGAGACTGTGCGCGTGACCAGTGAGGTGGTGTTTGCAGGCCTTGGAATTTCTCCGTCGATGCCGCATGCGACGATTGCCGCTGGCACGGTGCATGTTGTGCAGACCCAGGCCCTCTGCCCGGGTCTGAAGCGCCTGATTGATATCCGGCTGCGCACAGGTCTGCGCAACTCAGGCCACAGCCTTGTCAAACTGATGAATCCCGTGAATGGCGCCGCCTGCTTATTGGCCAGTTACACCCATGGTGAGTATGCCGAGGCGATGTCGAATGTGGTGGTCGCGATGCAGGCCACAGGGCTGCTGATGCACGGGGTGGAGGGAGAGCCCATAGTGGATGGCCGTCGCATTGCCGAGACCGAGGCCTTCATTGGTGGACGCACGCTTCCGATTGCTGAATTGATCGATTTGAGCCAAACAGTCGAAGCGCTGCCCACTGGGAATATTGACGCGGAGAGCACCGTTACACTGATTCGATCTGTGCTGGAGGGGCGTGAGCCCGTGCCCATGGCCATGCAGCAGGAGATTAATGCGGTTGATACGCTGCTGCGGATGGCCTGATCAGCATGCGACTGATCAGCACGATTGCAAATGTGAGGAGCGTCAGGCCATTGATGAGGGCGCCGTATTGACGAATCAGGAAGTTATCAAAGATCTGCCCCAATACCCGAATGGAGAGCGAGATCCAAAGCAGCACCAGCGGCAGGTACAAGATGCGATGAAAACTGATTTTGATTCTGGCAATCGCTGGAAAGATGATCAAGGCATGGCCAAACACCATGGAAAATACAAATCCGATGGCGATGGTGTGCAGGGTCGCGTCGTGCAGGCGATGGCTAGTTTCAAATCCACCAAACAGCCCGAATAGCCCTGCCAGGGCCAGCCAGATATAGCCGGTGAACAGGCAGATTGCGATGTAACGGGTAGCCCCTGATTGCGACAGGTTATGCCGGGCGATATCAAAGCGCATCAGCCAGATCGCAAGACCGAAAATGCCCACCGACATCAGTGTAAAGCCGATGCGGGGGCTCATGCTCGCAAGGCCAGCGCCGCTGAGGGCCGCAGCAATCAGGCCATAAAACACCAGTGTTGCTGATTCCGGAACAGGAACAAACCTGGTCAGCTCTAGTCGCTCACCCGCGATGGTGATCACCAGAAAAAGAATCCACCAGGGCGTGGCCGTGGCTGGTATTCCAGTGAGCCACCAGGTTAGGCTGGCGATCAGCCAGCACAGGGTGGCCAGAAACAGTGTGATCGTGAATGGCGCAAGCATCCGGCGCAGTACTTCAATGCTCGCAAAAGCCAGCAGCATACTGGCCAGGATGGCCAGGCCTGCCGCAAGGGATGCAGGCAGCAGCAAGAGCAGCACCAGGCCGCTGGCCGCGCTGATGATCGGCGCCACAAACGAGAGTTTCGTGTTCAGCGCAACGGCCCGTTCCAGACTGATGACGGTGCCAAAAAACGCCGACATCATCAGCGGCCCATGCTGGCCTGCCAAGGCCGATGGCCAGTCTGCAAGTGGCCAGCCAATGCGGGCTAGGCCCGAGGTCACGCCAAGCGCCATTGATGCCACTGCAGTGAGCAGCAAGCCCATGCGAAGAAACGAGGAGGCTGTAAGGGCCATTCCAGGGATGAGTGTGATCAGATTTGTCTGCGCGTTCTAGCTGTCAAGATGAAATCGTGCCCTGAGTGTGGCGCTCATCCGGGACGGATCCCAGGGTGGATCCCAGACCACATTGACTTTGCGCTGTACATCGCTTGGCAGATAACGCTCCAGTGTGGCGTCAATGTCATCCAGGATCATGCCGCCCATGGGACAGGCGGGCGATGTCATGGTGATATCAATCTCGACAAGTTCTGGCGAAACACGAATGCCATAGACCAGCCCCATGTCCGTGATGCTGGCTCCGACTTCCGGGTCGATGATCTGGGAAAGCAGCTGTTGAATGCTGGTCTCATCCAGTGCGATGGGCGTGCTGAAGGCTTCTGATGTCATGCGAATTTCCTGCGCTTGGGTCGGATGATGGCCATGATGCCGCGGCCATCACCAAAAGCGACCGCATTCGAAGCATGGACATTTTGATTCCTTGATGGCAATCAAGGTTGACCCGCGAATGGCCGATCAGACTGCTCAGCAGCCCCTGCCAGGGCATTGGCAGGGTCCGTATTCAACTGGGAGATCTTATGCCTGCAGCATTTACAACAGCAACGGCGAGAAATATCTTTTACGGGGGATCGGTTTTTTTCATTCTCCTTTTTCTAGGGATGACACTCGATACCGAGAGAAAACTGCCGAATTACGACCAGCGTACGCAGCTTGAAAATCCAAAAGTGGTGGCTGGCAAACGCATATGGGAAACCAACAACTGCATCGGCTGCCACACCTTGTTAGGCGAGGGCGCCTACTTCGCACCAGAACTTGGCAATGTCTACAAGCGTCGTGGCCCGGAATTTATCAAGGCCTGGATGAAGGCGCAGCCTAGCGGCACACCGGGCCGCCGGCAGATGCCGCAGTTCAACCTCACCGAGCAGCAGCTTGATGAGCTGGTGGCGTTTCTGAAGTACGCCTCGGAAATCAACACCTCGAACTGGCCACCCAACATTGAGGGCTAAGGAGACAAATCATGCAATACAAATCTCAGGCGGTTGCGAAACCCTATTTCATCGCGGCGATCGTGCTGTTTTCCTCGCAGGTGCTGTTTGGCTTGATCATGGGGCTGCAGTATCTGATTGGCGATTTTCTTTTTCCTCACATTCCTTTTAACGTGGCCCGGATGGTCCACACGAACTCCTTGATCGTGTGGCTGCTTATGGGATTCATGGGATCGGCTTATTACCTGGTCCCGGAGGAAGCCGAGCGTGAGCTACACTCACCCAAGCTCGCCTTGGTCACGTTCTGGGTGTTCTTTGTGGCTGCAGCGCTTACAGTGGTGGGCTATCTGTCGGTGCCCTATGCCACGCTGGCCAAGGTCACGGGCAATGACCTGCTGCCTACGATGGGCCGCGAGTTTTTAGAGCAGCCGCTCATCACCAAGGTAGGCATCGTGCTGGTGGCGCTGTCTTTTCTCTACAACATCAGCATGACTTTTCTGAAAGGCAAGAAGACCGCCATCACCAAAGTCTTGCTGATTGGCCTGTGGGGGCTGGCGCTGATGTTCCTGTTCTCTTTCTATAACCCCCACAACCTGGTGCGTGACAAGTTCTACTGGTGGTGGGTGGTGCATCTCTGGGTAGAGGGCGTGTGGGAGTTGATTCTTGGTGCAATCCTGGCCTTTGTATTGATCAAGGTGACCGGCGTTGATCGCGAAGTGATCGATAAGTGGCTCTACGTGATCATCACGCTCGCGCTCGTCACTGGCCTGATTGGCACGGGGCACCACTACTTCTGGATCGGCACGCCGGAATACTGGCAGTGGTGGGGTTCGTTCTTCTCGGCGCTTGAGCCCCTCCCGTTTTTTGCCATGACCCTGTTTGCCTTCAACATGGTGAATAAGCGTCGTCGCGATCATCCGAACCGGGCGGCCACACTGTGGGCTTTGGGCACGGGTGTCATGGCGTTTTTGGGCGCCGGCGTATGGGGTTTCTTGCACACACTCGCCCCCGTGAACTATTACACCCATGGCTCGCAGATCACGGCAGCCCATGGCCATTTAGCCTTCTATGGCGCCTATGTGATGGTGGTGATCACCATGATCTCTTATGCCATGCCTATGTTGCGCGGACGGGCGGCGAACAGCAACGCCTCCCAGGTGCTGGAGATGTGGGGCTTTTGGCTGATGGGTGTGGCCATGGTGTTCATCACGCTCTTTTTGACTGCTGCCGGCATTGTGCAGGTCTGGCTGCAACGCATCTCCACCACGCCCTTGTCGTTTATGGCGGCTCAGGATCAGACCGTGCTCTTTTATTGGCTGCGGGAGATCGCCGGTTTGGTGTTCCTGATCGGATTGGTGGTGTATGTGCTGAGTTTCTTTAAGGATCGGCATTTTGCATCCCAGTGACTTTCCCCCCCGTGGTTCGGATCCCCGAGATGTTGGCGGGGCCGAACCACACCTTTTTTACGACATCCAGGATCAGGAAGTTGCGCTTTTCGAGCATGCCTGGCGCAATCGGCTGCCGGTATTGATCAAGGGGCCCACAGGCGTGGGTAAAACGCGTTTTGTCAGCTACATGGCCCAGCGGCTTGATTTGCCCTTATTCACCGTGGCCTGCCACGATGATTTGACTGCAGCCGATCTCGTTGGCCGACATCTCATTCAGGATGGCGCCACCTGTTGGAACGATGGCGCCCTGACCCGGGCGGTGCGGGCAGGTGGGATCTGCTATCTGGATGAAGTGGTGGAGGCCAGGCGCGATACCACGGTGGTGATTCATCCTTTGGCGGACCATCGCAGAACACTGCCAATCGATCGCCTTGGGATCACCCTTGAGGCACCCGATAGCTTCATGCTGGTGATGTCCTATAACCCTGGTTATCAGAATTTTCTCAAGGGCCTGAAACCATCCACCCGCCAACGCTTTGTCACGCTGCGATTTGATTTCCCCACGCCCGAGCGCGAGCAGCGGATTCTGATGGGCGAGACGGGATGTGATGCAGATCTGGCCCGTCGATTGGTGTCGATTGCCTCAGCCATTCGTGGTTTGAAAGATATTGATCTGGAAGAGGTGGTCAGCACCCGGCTGCTGGTCTATGCGGCGGTGCTGATGCGGGATGGATTGGACCCAACACAGGCCTGCCGAGCTGCACTGGCCGAGAGCCTGACTGATGACCCCGAAGTGGTGGATGGCCTGATGGCTATCATCACCGCCACCTTTGGCGGTTAGCGGCCGTGGAAGAGTGGGTCGGCGAGGCCTGGCACCGCTTTATCACGCGGCGAACCGCCAGAGATTTTCCTGAGCAGGCGGTCACGCTTTCCGAAATTCAGAAAACGATTGGCGTGGTGTTTCGAGGACTTGGAGGTGATCCGGGCATCAGCCTGCAGACGGCTGTTGTCCGTCGGCACCATGCGCGACGTCGTTTTATGGAACGGATCGCCGGGACTCGTCAACACTGTGATCTCTGCGGGCTGAATGATCAGCATTTCCGGCTGCCCGAGCGCATCGCCATCTTTGATTCACGGTCATTGAATCGTGATTTGTATATCTGGCTTGCGGCCCTGGGCGCCCAGGCATCGTTGCTTGAACATCAGGACTGGATTGTGCGTAATCAGCAGGCGAGCTGTCGTGTGCTGAACGCCTACCCAGGCCTGCGCCCCCTCTATGCGCGTCTGCGGGATGCAGTGATCGCCACCCGAATAGCGCCCGAGTCGATGCCGGCCGATGAAGCTGCTCAAGAGTATGCCGTGCGTCAGGCCTTGGCAGATCCCGGAAGTGTCGCGGCACTGCCTGCATTGCGCTCCATCAGATCCAAACCACCGCAGCCGGTGCCGATGTGGCTGTATGCGATTGATGATCGGGCCAGGGCAGGCCGACGTTCCCGACATCAGTCAGCGCAGGCTGGCCAGTCAAAGACCGTCAAGGGAGGGCGCAAGGCCACGCAACAGACAGACTCTCCTGAGCGACAACATGGTTTGCTGATGATCTTTCGCGCGGAAAGCCTTCTGTCTTGGGCTGAGATGGTGCGTGTCAATCGCTCAGTCGATGACACCCCCGATGACGATGCGGCACGGGCGGCGGAGGGCATGGAAAGCCTGGACATCACTCAGGATGATGATCGCCTGGCCAGCCGTATCCGCGCCGATCTGGATGTGCCCCAATCGCAAGAGGAGACTTCGGTTGAGGCCGCCGGCCTGCCGCTGCCGGAGTGGGACTATCGATCACGCACGTTGCGTGCCGATTATTGTTGGCTACAGCACGTGCCCATACAGGATGCGGCACCCATCAAGCTGCCCCAGCACCTGCGCCCCCATGCGCGACGAATCCGGGCGCAGCTCGCATCGCTGGCACCGATCCGACGCTGGACGCGGGCCCAGCCCGATGGCAGCGAGCCTGATCTGGATGCCTGGATCCATGCCGAGGCTGACCGCTGCGCGGGCATGATGCGCGATGGTGGGCTGTACTTGGCCCATCGTCAACAAGAGCGGGACCTGGCCTGCCTGGTGCTGGCGGATCTGTCTTTATCGACTGATGCCAGTGTTTCGGATCATGCGAAGGTGATTGACGTGATTCGCGACAGCCTCATGATTTTTGCTGAGGGCCTGAAAGAGACCGGCGATCGGTTCGCGATGTATGGGTTCTCATCGCTGCGTCGGGCGCAGGTCCACTTTCATGAATTGAAGTCGTTTGCCAGGCCGTTTGATGATGCCGCTCGGGGCCGGGTTCAGGCGATCCGGCCGGGTGATTACACGCGGCTTGGGGCTGCAGTCCGTTACAGCACGCGTCTTTTGGCGCGGGAGCCAAATCGTCAGAAAGTGCTGCTGATTCTTTCCGATGGCAAGCCTCACGATCTGGATCTCTACGAGGGCCGCTATGGCATTGAGGACACGCGACAAAGCATTCTTGAGGCACGTCGGCAAGGAATCAAACCATTCTGCGTGACGATTGATCACGAGGGGGCGGATTATCTGCCCCATCTCTTCGGTACGCAGGGATTTGCGCTTTTAAGCAAACCCGAACATCTCACTACACGACTGGCCGCCTTGTATGGCCAGCTGACCCGCGATTGATTCAGGTGGCGGATTATTCTTCGAATTCTTGAAGTGCCTTCACGCTGGGAATCACTACCGTGCGGCCCTGTACCTCGATCAGCTTGAGTTGGGCCAGCTTGGCGAAAATCCGTGACAGTGTCTCGGGCGTAATGCTTAGGCGCGAGGCCACCAGCACCTTGGAGGTGGGTAGATCAATGGTGATGTTTTCTTGGGCTTCATCCGGGCATTGCTGCAGCAGGTAGCCGATCACCCGTTGTGTAGTGGAGCGAATCGAATACGACTCCACATCTTTCACCAGTGAGTGGACCCGCGCGGAGAGTCCGGCCAGCAGGCCACGGGCAAAAGAGGGATCTTCTGTGAGAAGACCATCCACCATTTGCTTGGAGACATGCAATAGCAAGGTGTCGTTCAGGCTCACCGCGGATACGGGATATGGCCTGCCCAGGAACATCACCGCCTCGCCGAAACTCTGCCGCTGGTTGATGATCTCGATGACTTTTTCATCGCCCTGGGGCGAGTCGATGACCAGCTTGATCTGGCCAAACAGCACGATAAAAAAGCCGGTGGCCTCAGACCCCCGGGTAAACAGGCTTGTCCCCTTGGTGAGGCGGATCTCTTTGGTGCCTTGTGCAATGCGATCCAGTTGTGCGGGCGAAAGGGCCTGAAAAAGCGGGAAGCGGGCCAGCACTTCCGCCGGCCGAAGTATGGGACTGGTCATGGAGAGGCAGGTATAAACCGGCTGATTGCTTGAGTCAAATCAAGGTAGCGGATAGCCAGGATCGCCAGAATTAGCCTGTCCGTAAAGCCATTGAATTTTCGGGCACCCCAACCCCTTGCTCAGGGAGAAAAGGAAGAAGACATGAGACTGACTAAATTAACTGCGGTGGCTGCGATGATCATGGCCTCGGCATCCCTCACCGCTGTGGCGCAAGAGAAAAAAGGCGTCACCCCGGGTGAGTTGGGTTACCAGGCGGGTGCGTCACCCCTGGCATCTGAACCCATGGTGCAGAGCGTGAACCCCAAGGCTCCCCCTATGACCCAGGCTGAGTTTGATCGTGCCCGGGTGATCTACTTCGAGCGCTGCGCGGGCTGTCACGGGGTGCTGCGCAAAGGCGCCACCGGTAAGCCGCTTACACCCGATATCACCAACAAAGTGGGTACCGAATACCTGAAGGTCTTCATTGCCTATGGTTCTCCCGCAGGCATGCCCAACTGGCTGACCTCTGGCGAGATGACCGATAAAGAAGTCGACATGATGGCCCGCTACATCCAGCACGAGCCCCCCATGCCGCCGGAATTCGGTATGGAGCAGATGAAGGCCACTTGGAAGGTCCTGGTTCCTCCCGCTATGCGGCCCAAGAAGAAGATGAACAACTACAACATTGACAACATCTTCTCCACCACGCTGCGTGATACCGGCGAGGTCGCCCTGATTGATGGCGACACCAAAAAAATCATTAATGTCGTGAAAACCGGCTATGCGGTACATATCTCGCGCACTTCGGCTTCCGGCCGTTATGTGTTTGTGATCGGCCGCGATGGCAAGATCAACATGATTGATCTCTGGATGGAAAAACCAGATAACGTCGCCGAGATCCGTATTGGTCTGGAGGCCCGCTCGGTCGATACCAGCAAGTTCAAGGGCTATGAAGACAAGCTTGCGATCGCGGGTGCCTATTGGCCACCCCAGTACGTGATCATGGACGGCAACACGCTTGAGCCCAAGAAAATTGTCAGCACCCGTGGCATGACGGTGGATAAGCAGGAATATCACCCCGAGCCGCGTGTGGCCTCGATTGTGGCCTCGCACTACAAACCCGAGTTCATCGTGAACGTGAAGGAAACCGGCAAGACCCTGATGGTGGATTACTCCAACATTGATGCGCTGAAGGTCACCGAGATCGGTACCGCACGTTTCTTGCACGATGGTGGATGGGATGCTAGCAAACGTTATTTCATGGTTGCCGCAAATCAGAGCAATAAGATTGCTGCGGTAGATGCCAAAGAGGGCAAGCTGGTCAATCTGATCGATGTGGGCAAGATCCCCCACCCCGGCCGAGGCGCTAACTTCAAGCATCCAAAGTTCGGGCCCGTGTGGGCAACCGGCCACCTAGGGGATGAGACGATTTCGCTTATTGGCACCGATCCGAAGGGCAATAAGCAGTATGCCTTCAAGGAAGTGGCCAAGCTCAAGGGTCAGGGCGCTGGATCGCTCTTTATCAAGACCCATCCCAAGTCCAAGAATCTCTGGGTGGACACACCCCTGCACCCCGATGCGAAGATTTCCCAGTCGGTGGCCGTGTATGACATCAACAATCTGGATAAAGGCTACACGGTGTTGCCGATTGCTGAGTGGGCGGGCATTAAAGATGATGGTGTGAAGCGCGTTGTTCAGCCCGAATACAACAAGGCCGGAGATGAAGTCTGGTTTGCGGTCTGGTCCGCAAAAAACAAGGAGAGTGCCTTGGTGGTGGTTGATGACAAAACCCTGAAGTTAAAGGCGGTCATCAAAGACCCACGTATCATTACGCCAACAGGACACTTCAATATCTACAACACGCAGCACGATGTCTATTAAGCGTAAAACGCTGAACCAAAGGCCCTCTCTGGAGGGCCTTTTTTACTGGTGGCCCAAAGACCATGACCCAATTGTTGAGAATTCAAGAGCCTGACTCCCGAATTGCTGACCGGCCAAGCCTCAAGGCATTTCTTGAACTCGGATTTCGGCCGCTTTACATGGCAGGGGCGCTGTGGGCCTTGGTCGCCATCTTCATTTGGATATTCTTCCCTCAGCTGCTGCTGGGTGAGCTGCGTGGCGTGATCTGGCATGCCCACGAGATGCTCTGGGGGTTTGTGATCACGATTGCGATTGGCTTTCTCATGACAGCGGGCGCGAATTGGACGGGCATCAATCCGCTTTCCTCTACGATGCTGGGCCTGATCTGTGCGCTATGGCTGGCCGCCCGCTTGGGATTTCTTCTGCCTGGGCCAACGGCCTTTGGGATCGCTGCTACGGCAGAGATTGCCATGCTGCTGGTGGCCGCGATTGCCATGGGCAGAGTCGTGTGGCTCAGTAAAAGTGTGCGTAACTATGGTGTTCCTTTTGTGCTCTTGGGGATGGCGGCAGCAGATGTGCTGTTTCTGACTGCGGCGCTCACAGGCCCCTATGAGCAGGTCATGCGCTATTTCCATGTCGGACTGATATTGATGGCCATGCTGGTGCTTCTGATTGGCCGCAGGGTGATTCCATTTTTCACCATGCGTGCCACGCCGGGGCTGGAGATTCCTAGCCACATGAAGAGTGGCCATTGGCAGCTTGGCGCCTCGGTGTTGGCCGTGCTGGCCCTGATGACTAATTTCTCACTCATCGCTGCATTGCTGCTGATGCTGACCGGTGTGATCGGATTGATTCAGGTGATGTCCTGGAGGCCATTGGTGGTCCGTCAGCGGCCCATTCTATGGATTTTGTATTTAGGGTATTTCATGACGGCCATTGGTCTGATCGCGGCGGGGTTGCGTTACCTAGACCCAGGCATTCGGGCGGCCTGGTCGGTCCATACCATGGCCATGGGTGGCTTCTCGGTGCTGATTATCGGCATGATCACGCGCACCGCACTGGGCCATCTGGGACGGGGTCTGGTGCTCTCGAAGATGATGGTCATCAGTTACTGCTTCATGATTGCGGCAGTCGTGCTGCGACTGATGGCCATGCTGCCGGTGTCCTTGAGCAATGTATTGCTGATGGCCGCAGCGCTGTGCTGGATTGCAGTGTTTGCGCTTTATGTTTTTGAATTTTTTCCGTGGATGGTTCGCGCCCGGCCCGCGCCGCAGCCCATCATCCCAAAAGTGAGCGTGACCACTAAAACAGGGTCGTGAAGACGCCTAAAGGATGCCGGGTGGTGGCGATGCTGATCATGAAGGCCACCACCAGCAGGGCGCTCACCATGCACATTCTTTTACCCGCGAGGGTCTTGGCCCGTTTTAAGGCATACGAGCCCAGCACGATATAGACCAGAAGCAAGAGCAGCTTTACGCCCAGCCAGGACTCTTTCAGGGGGTTATGTGACATGGTGATCCAGAGTATGGACCCAGCCGCAAGCAGCACCACATCCACCACCACGCTCAGGGTGCGCCAGCTTCCTGCCATGGGCCAGCCCTGCTGCAGCACCACGACACCGATGCTACGGATGGAAAAGATTGCAATGCTGAGTACCACTGAAGTCAGATGCAGCGTTAGGAGTGCTGGGTACGAGAACATCGCGGGTTTGCGTTGGCCCTAGGCAGCCTGTTGATTCGAAACAGTTTTTGCATCAATCCACCCGAGCATGGCTTGGGCAATGTTTGCCCATTGCGGATCCAGCATCAACAGATGGCCTGCTTCGGGTTCGCAGTGGACATCGGCAGACCAGGCCAGGGCAGTGAACCCGAGCATGGAAGCGGGAAACACCTGGTCCTGTCCTCCGCCCACGACAAGGGTCGGTGGCTTGGGTGTCTGGGTGGGCCAGCCGAATTCCGGCAGCAGCAGTTCCGCAAGGGCACGTGAGGATTCACGGCCGATCATCGGCAGGTAGCGTTCGGCCATCTGCGGGGTGACTGCAGGTGAGAAATAGATGCGCGTAAGCAGCGCTCCCGAGTGTTCCGAGACATTGCCGCTGAGTACTTCCTGGATCGCCTCATAGAAACCGGGGTGTCGCAGGGACAGCGTGATCGCACTGGCAGCGGTGCCGCTGGCGGGAACGGGGGCCATGAGAATGGCAGCTGATGCAGTGCCACCCTGGCGCAGATGGCGCTCAACAATACGCGCACCCATGGAGTGCCCGATTAGCACGGCAGGGCAGCCGATTTGCGTGGTGGCAGTTTTCAGGTCGTGAACATAGTGATCCAGCCCGAGTTCATCCAGCTGGTCGTGTCCATCACTCAGGCCGTGGCCCGAGAGGTCCAGGGTAAAGCAGTCATGGCCCTGTTCACAAAAAAATGGAAGAAAGTGAAATTCCCAGCAACGCGAGTTGACAAATCCCCCATGTACAAAGAGCAGGGGATGTTTGCCCGCCGCGCCCCTTGCGGGATGCTGGCTTAAATGGATCGTTGCCATGATGAGAAGCGCCGCTCAGGCCTGATCGATGGATCAGGGCACAATTGTTAGAAATAGATAGGCCAGGAAAATCACGAGGTGGACCGCACCCTGCAGCACGGTGGTCTTGCCGCTGGCCAGGGTGGTGATGCTGGCGATCAGCGTGAGCACCAGCAGCGTGATTTCCACTGCGTTGATCCCGAGTGACAGTGGCAGGCCGAAGGCGATCGAGAGAGCCGCCACGGTTGGGATGGTCAGTCCAATGCTGGCCAGCGCGGAACCGAGTGCCAGGTTAAAGCTGGTCTGCAGCCGATTGGCAATCGCCGCCCTTATTGCGGCGATGCTCTCCGGTGCCAGGACAAGTGCTGCAATCAACACGCCTACCAGCGCCTGAGGTGCGCCCAAGGCAGCCACGGTTTTCTCAATGGTGGGGCTAAGTGCTTTGGCCAGTAACACCACTACGATCAACGCTACGACCAGCAGGAGTCCGCTCCTTAATGCTTTGGCATTGGAGGGGGGCGGAACATGGACCCGGCGATTGGCCTGGTCTGCGGGCTCAATGGGGAGGAAGTAATCCCGATGCCGAACTGCCTGCACGAAAACAAAGGTGCCATACAGGGCAAGTGAGCAGATGCCCGCGAAGATGAGTTGGCTACTGGAATAAGTGGGCCCGGATGAGCTGGTTGTGAAGCCCGGGAGGATCAGGGTCAGGGTGGCCAGGGCGGTGAGCACTGTGAGTGCTGAATTCGAGCCCTCAATCCGAAAGGCGGGCTCATGGTGCCGGATACCACCCGCAAGGATCGATAGGCCGACGACCCCATTGGCGACGATCATGATCGCCGCGAACACTGCATCACGCGCAATGGTCGGTCCGCTCGGGGCACCGGAGAGCATGACGGCCGCAATCAGGGCGACCTCGATCACCGTTACGCAGACCGCCAGAATCAGGGTGCCATAGGGTTCCCCCACCCTGAGGGCGACCACTTCGGCATGATGCACGGCCATTGTTACGGCCAGCACCAGGAGTGCAGTCATTCCGATCAAGAGAAGTGGATTGTCCATGGAATTCCTTGGGCCGGGTAGGTTGGGCGCTCAAGCGGAGAGCGTCGATATTTATAGCGCTATTGTCGCTGTCTCGTGGCGTCTGTTGGCACAAAGAAAACCCTGGGTTGTTCGGCGGGCTTCCTGCTAGAATTCCGGCACTTTTAGCGCAATTTTCGTTTTTCTTTTTTTCTTTCAACCATCAGGAGTCAACATGGCAACCAAAAAAGCCCGGGCCGTCAAGGCTAAAAAAGCACCCGCCAAGAAGTCTGCAGCCGCAAAGCCCGCAGCTATCAAACCCATCAAGTCTGCTTTGAACAAGACCGGCCTGGTCGCTCATATCGCCGAGAGTTCCGGTGTCGAGCCTAAGTCCGTCAAGGCAGTGCTTGCTGCGCTGGAGGGTGTCACATTGGCTTCTGTAAGTAAAAAAGGTGTTGGCGAGTTCACCCTGCCAGGCCTGATGAAAGTGATCGCCCAGAAGGTTCCCGCCAAGCCCAAGCGTTTCGGCAAGAATCCCTTTACCGGTGAAGAGCAGTGGTTTGCGGCCAAGCCAGCCACCATCAAGGTGAAGGTACGTCCCCTGAAAAAACTCAAGGACGCTGTTCTCTAATCCGTTCCCTGTCCCGCGGGGCCTGGTCGAATCGACTGGGCCCGCTGGACTCTCCGTTCCTCCCAACGCTTAAAAAACCCCCGTCAGGGTTCGTTTTTACGACACTTGGCAGTAAAGTATCTCGGTCATTTCCCTAGGCCGGGAGTTGCCATGTACAAATCTATCGCCCCCCTCGCCCTCGGATTGCTGGTGCTCGTCCCGAGTGCTCATGCCAACGATCCCTCAGATCAGCAGCTTCTGGCGTCGATCGACCGTGTGCCGCGCCCCCCCAAAAGCGTCGCCGATCTCGTGAAGCTTCTGGACGCATCCAGTCCCGATCTCGCGACCATGAAAAAAAATCTGCAACTTGCCGATGCAGAGCCCCCCGCCCAGGCCTCTCCCAAAGAGCTTTGGGCATTCTATAAGTCCCGCGTGAGGGCGGCCGAAGAGCTTGGTCGAACCAAGCAAATGAAGGAGGACTGCAAAAAAGAGGTTGAGTATGCCGATGCCTCTGATCAAAGCGTTGTGAATGATGCCTATTTGGGCTGCATACAGGCCGAATTCAACGATGGCAATCCTCTGGCGGCAAGCGAAAAAATTAAGGAACTCCTAAAAAAACAACCTGCCAATCTGTTGGGATGGCACCTATCGCTCAACATGCTGCTCCTCGGTGCGAATCGTTTCATGGGCGATTTGGACGCAGCGCAGGCTGCCATGCGGGAAGTCGACGCAACAATGGTGCGGCTGCGTCAGTCGAGAGCATGGAGCGAGTTTGGCGATTCATGGACATCCCAGGCCGAGCGTGCGCGCGGAGAATTTCAGATGGCAACCGGTCGGCTTGCTGCGGCGGAGCTTTCGTTTGCGCGCGCACTGTCCGCGATTGACGCCAAACTTGCGGCAATCGATCGGGGCGCGTTTGCAGGGTCAACAAGAAGCGTACACAGTAAAAACCAGAATATTTTCCTCAAAGCGATCTTGTTGCAGCGCATGGGAACCTCACTTTTGGCGCAGAGAAAACTACCCGAGTCAGAGTATTACCTGCGTTCTGCACTGAAAAGTTATCTCAGTGTTGGACGAAGAAATTCAGCTCACGTTGCGGGCTTGCTGAGCCAGATTGCAAACTGCGTGTCTGAGCAGGGTAGAACTGAAGAGAGTCTGCTACTTGCCCGGTATGCCCTGCAGATCGCCGAGGAAAGTGGGCTTTCCCCGACATCCTTGGCCACGATTACTGCCCGACGTGGTCTGGCGACCGCGCTTGTAAATGCGGAAAAGTATCAAGATGCCACGGAGCAGTTTGTAAAAATCCGTGCCTTGTTGACAGCCGATTCGGGTTCAAAAGAGGGTGTGAAGTGGATCAATGACCTGGATGAGGTGATTGCACGGGTCTATGGTAACGACGCGTCTACTGCGGAAAAGATCGTCTTTCAGATGTATCAGACAAATACTCGGGTCAATGGGCCAAAGCACCCCAGGACCGCCTGGACCCAAGCCTTTCTTGGGGTGAGTTACGGTGCCCAGGGTAGATTCACAGAGGCACGTCAGGCGTTTGATGCGGCTGTACCAGTCTTGATTGATCAGGCAAGAAATGATTCTGAAAATCAAACGATCAGCCTGAAGGCCCAGAAGCGTTTCAATATGGTGATGGAGTCCTATATCGAAACATTATTTAATGCCGCCAGTGGCAACCCATCGGCAGCCAGTGACCTCATCGCTCAGGCGTTCCAATATGCAGACATGGCCCGCGGCAGCGCAGTGCAGCGTGCCCTGACACAGAGCACCGCGCGCTCGAACATCAAGGATAAAAGACTAGAGGTATTAGCGCGAAAAGAACAGGATCTGCAGCGTCGTATCAACTCACTCAATGAACTTCTGGCCTCACTGGCGGCTGCGCCTCCGGAGCGACAACTTCCTGCTATTCAAAACAAGATGAAGGCGGATGTGGAGTCGCTGAAAATTGAACGTAATACCGTCAAGAAAGAGATTGAAAATCGCTTTCCGGAGTATTTTGATCTTGTAGAACCGAAACCGATTACCGTGGCACGGACATCGAAAATTCTTGGCCCAAAGGAAGTGCTTGTTACCTGGTATTTTGGGGAGAGAAAAAGCTATGTCTGGGCGATTCATTCGACTGGCCTGCACGGATATTCGCTGCTGAACCTGACCAAGGCTGAGGTGGGCCGCGATGTTGAGCGAATGCGCAAGGCCCTGGATCCTGGGGTGGCAAGTGTTGATGAGATTCCGCCTTTTGATGTAGCGCTTGCAAAGCGGTTTTATTCACAGCTCATTCAGCCAGTCGAATCGAGTCTTGCGGGCAAGGAATTGCTGATTTCAATACCTCACGCGTCGCTTGGGCAGCTGCCGATCTCTACATTCCTGACGGATGCCGTCAAACAGCCGCCCAAGGGGGCAGCGGGTTTTGAAGGCTATCGCCATCTGCCGTGGTTGGTCCGCAAGATCGCGATCTCCCAACTGCCCTCTGTTAACGCCTTGGCAGCACTCCGAAGTGACACCAAGCGGTCTGTCGGCGCAAAGACTTTTATTGCATTTGCTGACCCCTATTTCAGCGCCGATCAAATGAAGCAAAAGGCCTCTAGTCCTGCTGGGCTGGCCACACGTGGAATTCCCCTCAGACTAAGAAATGCCCCGCGCACTTCTGGCGTGAGTTCTGCAGAGCTGGCCCTTCTGCCGCCGCTCCCTGACACCAGCCTTGAGGTATTGGAAATTGGTCAGGTGCTCGGGGCAAAGAAAGAAGACATTTATCTTCATGAGCAGGCGAGTGTGAAGAAAGTGATGCTGACAGACTTCAGCAACAAGTCCATTGTCATGTTTTCAACCCATGGCCTTGTCCCCGGCGAATTAGATGGCCTCACCCAACCCGCGCTCGCACTTTCTTCGCCTGAGGTGACAGGCGAAAAAGATTCCGATGGGCTGCTCACTATGGATCGAATTCTCGAGTTAAAGCTCAATGCTGACTGGGTCGTGCTCTCGGCCTGTAATACTGCCTCCAGTGACGGCAATTCCGAGGCGGTGTCCGGCCTGGGCAGGGCTTTTTTCTATGCCGGCGCCCGGGCACTGCTGGTTTCCAATTGGCCGGTTGACACGGTTGCCTCCCGGCAGCTCATGACTGATTTGTTCCGGCGGCAAACTGAAACCCCTGGAATTTCAAAACCAGATGCTTTGCGTCAGGCCATGCTGGAGCTTGCGGATAAGGGCGCCCATCGAGATGCCAAGGCAAAGGCAAATGGGTATGCTTATGCCCACCCATTGTTTTGGGCGCCATTTGTCGTGGTGGGGGATTGATTTTCATGAATGGGAGTATCAAATGAATGTCTTCACATGGGTGACAAGAGTGGTAGTGTTGGCCGGGGTTGGTGTAGCCATGGGGATCCAGGCCGCACCTTTGATTACCGACAAGGAAGCTGCTCTGCCAAGTGCCACGGGCGAACTCAAGACCCGGGGTATCGCGCGCGGTCCGGGTATCAAGCTGGTCTCGCCTGATCCGGGCCTGGTGGTGAAAGGGCCATTCGATTTGAAGGTCAACTTCGAGTCTCGGGGGGGAAACAAAATCGATCCGAATTCTATTCGGGTGACTTATCTGAAGGCGCCCGTGGTTGATTTAACCCCCAGGCTTAAGGGCGCAATCACCGAGGGTGGCATTGTGTTTCCAAAGGCGGAAGTCCCAGCGGGAGAGCATGCCTTGCGGATCACCGTGAAAGACGCTGAAGGCCGGGAGTCGAACTCGGTGATCACCATCAACGTCCAGAAATAATGCATTGCCCCTATTGTCTCAGTGAGGTGCATCCCGAGGTCTCGGTATGTAAGGTCTGCACTCGAGATCTGTATTTATTCAAACCGATGATGGAAAAGGTGGCAGGTCTGGAGGCCCAGCTTGCTGGCATATCCGACAGAACCGCCCTGGAGGATCGGATCGTCGAGCTTGAGGCAGCGCTGGAGGAGATGGAGCGCCAGCAACGAGAGTCATCTGCAACGACATCGCATTGGTCACTTCAGATTTTAAAATTCCTGATCATTCCGCTAACCATATTGCTGTTGGGGCATGGACTTATCACGATTGTGTATGACTTGCCGCTGCTCGCCCTGCGCCTGCTGTCCATTGTGGTGCCGTTGCCGTTCGCTTATTTCTTGTTTGCGGAGCGCCGCAGACCCCTTGCTCCCTGGTTTCTTGGAACCATCATCCTTGCGGCGGGCGCTGTCGTCGGAATGAGCGGAATTACGGCCCTGGTCGACAACACGCCTGTTTTCCCCCAGTCTTCAATTGAATGGAAAGAGTTCATTGAATACGCTGCAAGTATTTCGTTTAGCTTTCTGACCGGCATGCTTCTTGGTAATTTGGCATATCAACGCCGCCATCGGCCCAAGACTAAAGACGGCGTGAGCCCCTGGGCGGCGCTGCTCGCGGCTGGTTTGGGGGACGGAAAACTCTCACCGGAGACAGTCCAGAAGTTAATGCGGAAAATCAATGAGTTTGGCGGAACAGCCGTTGCCTTGGGCAGCACGGCAATGTCGATCTATACCGGGTTAAAAGGCGTTCTTTAAGTAGCGTAGTGTGAGTACCAGGATTGTCCCGGCGCCCTATTCGGGGCGGCTAAACAAAAGTCTGGCGGTATCCGTAAAATAGAAGTGCAGGAGCGATGACGCCATGTATTTCGAATCGATCAAAATCTCCGGAAATGAGCGCCGCTACGCGGTCTTTAGCGCCCGTGGGCAGCTTCTGTTCTACACCACGAGCGTGTTGGCTGCCCGCATGTTTATGGCGGGCAAGAGCACCAATATGTGGAGCGGTGTTTAGGCCGCTACATAGACTGAATCTGGGGGATCTGGGACTTGAGATCCCGTGCAAAATTGGCGCAGGATGTGCGCACGGTATACCACTCAGAGTTCTGAACCAGTTTTCGTGCCGACTCACAGGCTTGTGGCGTGTCATATGGCACACCAAAATGGTGAATCAACTGGTTGTTTGAGTTCAAGTGAATAAACACGACCAGCAGGAATTTCATAACCAACCCTTTCCAATAAAATATGACTCGATCTGCTCGCTGCGATTCTTTTGTCCTCCCCCCGCGCGGCACAGAGAAGGGCACAGTATGGACTACGGCACAAACCCCGTCATCTCTTTAGTCGGGCTGGGTTTTTTCAATAAAGTCATGCGGCGGGTTTATCCTGGTTCTAAATAATTTCTCCAATTAAATATGACAAATTTCTCTCGATCGGTTCAGAAGCTGCCGGGTCTGGTGGCCGCCTTGGGATATGGCGGTTTGATTCCTTTTTTGGTCTGTGTTCTTGGACAAATGACAGGTCTTTTTGCAGACCGAGTCAACTGGCTGTATCTGCTGCTTGGCTATGGTGCAGTGATTCTGAGCTTTGTCGGTGCATTGCATTGGGCGTTTGGAATGACGATTCCCGAACTCGCTGCGGGGCGGCGTCAACAGGCCTATCTCTGGAGTGTGGTACCAGCATTGATTGGTTTTTTGGCGCTGGCAATTCCTCCTCGCCTGGGGTGCTCGCTACTGATTCTTGGTTTTGCGCTTGCCTATTGGCAGGATATTGACCTGGCAAGTCGGGTGCCGCTTCCAGCCTGGTATCTAAAACTGCGTGTCCGACTCTCAGTGGTGGCCTGCGGCTGCCTGGTCATCGGCAGTTTTAGTTAAGCGCACCGCTGTAAAGACCGGTGATCTTGCAGATCACTGCTCGGTCCGTTAATGCAAAGAAAATTCTGCGCGACCTGGCGGCAGCGTCGTGGCAGTCCCTGTCTGCCGATCAAGCTTTGAGCTAAGCACAAAAATTCGCTCTGCCGGGACCCCTTGCTTGATCAGCTGATTGCGAACGGTGCGGCTACGTTGATCAGCCAGGGCCAGCAGTTCGGTCTCACCCACTTCAATATGCTGAAGTAGAAGTGCCTCCATCTCCGGCACCGGTAGTGTCTTGGTCATCAGCAGTAGATTGCGTTCCTTCTTGAAGGACGCTTTTTTATAAACTGCTGTCAGGTATTTGGGATATTCCTCAGGACTGACTTGAATTTCTCGTAGTGCGGCTGCGGATTCCCCTTTTTTGGCCAGCTCGGCCAGTTTTTCAGCCCGGACCTGCCGCTGCAAAATCGCCTGCTTGGCTCCTGTTATGTCAGCCATTGGGTTGGCGGTTCCCGTGATGTCGAGCTTTAGTGCTGGCCGATCCACCATGGCCTTTGCAATCGCATCAATGGCCTTTGCAGAGGCCCCTTCAGTGGCAGTGCTTCCTGGCGCGAATGTAATCTGTGAGAGATCCGCTCCGCCGCCAAACAAAGAGGCAATCAGCGTAAAGGGCGCGGTGGCCGCCTTCACAATCAGGTTCATCAAGGCCTTGAATACAATGCTGCCGATTTTGAATTCCGGATCATTGATGGACCCGCTGATGGGAAGATTGATGTCGATTTCCCCCCGAGAGTTTTTCAGCAGCGCGATGGCAAGCGATACGGGGGCCGAGATCGCATCCGGGCTCTCCACTTTTTCCCCAAGAGTGAGCTGATCTAAAAAGAGTTGGTTCTCGGCTTTAAGCTGGCCGTTTTGAATCAGATAGCTGAGATTGAGTGAGAGCTTGCCCTTCTCAATCGGATAAGCGAGGTATTTGATGGAATAAGGTGACATTGGCGGCATTTCAATGCCCCGACCAATCGCCCTGATGTCTAGGAACAGCGCTTTGCCGAAGGGGTCAATTCTGCCCTGGACCGACAGGGGGGCGCTGCGATCGATTGTGCCGGTGATATCGATCACTCCGGGTGCTCCAGGCTTAAGCGGCCCGAGTGTTCCGGCGAGATTGTTCAGGCTGGCGCGAAAGTTTGGTTTGGTGAATTGGTCTGTGAAGATCAGGCTGCTGTCGGTGAGCCGAATCTGGCCGATCTCAATCGGCAGCTCTGAATTTCGCGGTGGCTTGGTCTTGGTGTTGGGGTTCACAGCCGATGCGATAGGGCCGGGCTGTGCAGCGGTCGGCATGACAGTTGTTTGATCTTTGGGTGTTTCAAAGACCTGATAGAAATTGAGCTCGCCACTGGGCAGAATTGTGAGGCGCCCAAAAAGACCATCTGCATCAATCTGCTGGATACCTACCTTCAGCGGCTGCGTAGTGAGCTGTAATCCACGCAGCTGCAGCCGCTTCCATCGGGCAATTTCCGCGCTGCTGTTTTGATCCAGAAGGCTTAAATTATTTAGTGCACCGTCGCCTTGAACGCGGACTGTTAGACCTTCACTGGCAGTGTCTGCAATCCGCGTTGGAGCGGTCTGAATTCGACCCTCAAAGTTCACTTCGCCCCTTGTGAACAAGGCGTTGTTCATGAGTGTACCCACGAATCGTTGGAATGCGATTGCATCGACCTGCTGGGCAGATACCCCCAGGTCTGCTTTTAAGCGCTTGGTTGGATCAGTCCATCCCGATAACGAGCCCTTCGCCTGGATTTTTCCGCCTTGATTGATCAAGGCGGAAAGGCTGATTTCAGATGGTGATTCCGGGGTGAACTCAACGTTGTCCCACGCAAATGTGAAATTTCTTGCCGTGAACGGATTCAGTGTTTTTAAGACTGGATCACTGAGTTTTATCGTGCCTTTTGGCCCGGTAGACAAACCCAGATGCCTTACTCGGCTCTTCGAGGTGAATTCCGGCGTGATGAGCTCCAATCCTTCAAAATTAAGGTTCAGGTCATCAATGGCGGCGTGTAAGGTCCCGTTGCTGGGCCGATAGCTCCCCGAGAGTCCCGCAAGACGGATGTCGCCCTGCAGGCGGGTTGTGGCAGGTTGATTGCCTTGCTGTGAAAAGGAGAGCGTTAACTGTGAGGTGAGTCTCCCCTGATTGATGGCTAACCCAGGCAGAAAATCAGCATAGGTTTCCAGCCCTGCCAATGGGAGGTCTTGCAGTTCAAGGTCAATGATCGCCTCTTTGTGTTGGCTAAAGGGATGGGTTTTGCCCTTCAGCCCAAAGGGTGCCCCGTTGAATTTCGCGCTGATGGCTGGCTCAATCCAGATTTCCTCTTTCGCGGGGAAATTAATCACCACTGGAACCCCAATAGAAAGTTCGCTGATCACATGGGTTTTATTTTTAACCTGATCTTGGAATTCAATCTCCCCCCGATTTAGTCTGATGTTATAAATCGCGAATTGTGGCGTTCCCCCCGACGGGGGTGTTTTTGCGAAGCGCTCAAGAATATCGGCAATACTGAGCCTGCCGCCTGTATCTCGCGATACCTTGAGTTTCGGCCCCTCAACGGTCAGCGCTTGTATGACGGGGGCTCGATGCAGTAGCGAGGCGCTGCTGAAATTGACAGAGATCCCCTGTATGTGAAGTAGATGCGCCGGACCATTGGCCTGTGCAATACGCAGATCTTTCAGATCAATCCGAAATCGGTAGGGAGAGATCGTGACGTCACCGAGTGTGACCCTTCGCCCCAGGGTGTCCGTTAATACGCTCTCCATCTTGCCTTTGACATAGCCTGGAAGCCACAAAGCGCCGATCAGACCAAAGGCCAGGGTAAGACCCACGAACGACAATACGACCACTCGATAGCGGATTAGCCATCGGCGCAGCAAGGTGATGGTGGTGGAAAGCGTCGGTCTCACTGACGTATTATCGTCTCTCTGCTGCGCAGTATTGCTCCACGCGTCAAGAGTATTGTAGTGAGAGGATCGCTAATTAGGAAAAACAACCTGCATTGTTTCGGGGTTGATGAATGAGCGATAGGGGCATGAACGATTTCGTATATTGGTCGTAAATTCAAAACCATTCAGGGTTTTGTATAAGCACTGGTTAATGCTGTAGTCGCCAGTGCGTGACTCTCGGATTAGATCGGCGGAGTCCCACCTGCCGCGATCCAATCCATGGGTTTCTCTCTGGCGTCTTTCGTTCTCGGATCTTGCAAAGTCGCCCATAAAATCCCGGAAGTTGAGGGCGTAACTACTCGTAGGACAATATCCGATCAATACAAAAATTAGGGAAGTTATCGCCTTGGCCAAGTTTTTTGGCTGGGACTGCATCAGGCAGCTGCGCAAGAGGTTTTAACTTTCAGCATAAAAAAAGCGCAGCGATCGTTCGCTGCGCTTTTTCTTGGTCTGCGCTTAGAACGAAGCAGTCAGGCTAAGAAATACCACCTGGGGCTTTACCTCGAGGGCTTTGGCCTCGGTGCTAGTGGTTGATCCTGCCTTTCCATGGGCTTCATACTCCAGACCAAGCCTGACCATGTCGGTAAGCAGCCACTCAATACCGGCGCCGTAAAGACCGTTGGTTTCTGATTCCCTGTATGTGTAAGCAGCCCCAGCGTTATCGCCGTTTTCTTTGTTGATCAGGTACGTGACACCCAGCTTGAGGAATGGCTTCAGGGGGCCTGAAATTGTGGGATAAAGCTTCGCTGCAAGGCCGTAGCTGCTCACCTTGTTTTTCGCTGTTCTTCCGGTGGTTGTATTTGCGGTGTCTGCCTCACCAAACTGGCTGTAGCTCAGCTCAGTCGCGATGTTTTGGTTGTACTGGTACCCAACTGCGACCCGGTATGCTGCATCTGCATCAGTAAATCTTGTAAAGGTGTTGGCAGCGGGTCTGAGACGGTCTAGGTCTGCGTAGCCCGCTCCGATGGAGGCGTAGAAACCCTCCGCCAGCGTATTTTTAGGGGCTTGCTGCGCCGAGACAGAAAGGGGGATGAGCGTTAGCAACGCCAGGGCCAATTTTTTCACAGCTTGTTCTCCGTATAGTGATAAAAATAATCGAAATCCTAAAACTGCCCTAGACATTTGTCAACGAGCGGCGCCCTGTCTGTAAATGACTGGCGAATATTCAAACATTTTGATCAATTTCATCAAATCTCCCGTCACTGCCTGGCCGTTCTCATCGGCAGACTAAGGTCATCAGATAGGAGATGCTTTCATGTTGAAGATCAGAAAATCTCAGGATCGGGGCTATGCCGATCACGGTTGGTTAAAGAGCTATCACTCGTTTTCTTTTGCTGAATACTATGACCCGGCTCACATGGGCTGGGGGAATCTTTTGGTGATCAACGAGGACCGGATCGATCCGGAAACCGGGTTTGGCAGGCACGGCCATCGCGATATGGAGATCATCAGTTATGTGCTCTCTGGCGAACTGCTCCATCAGGACAGCATGAACAATGTGGCCACGATTCCGCCTGGAGACATTCAGCGTATGAGTGCCGGCACAGGAGTCATGCACAGCGAATTCAACCATGCCCGCGATCAGGTGACCCATTTCCTGCAGATCTGGATCAAACCGGACCGCAGGGGAATTTCGCCTGGCTATGAACAGACGACGATTCCATCGGCACAGAAGCGGGGACGCCTACAGCTGGTGGCCTCCCCAGACGGCGCCGAAGGTGGCGTCAGGATTCATGCCGACGCGAGTCTTTTCGCTGGTCTTTTTGATGGGGATGAGCAGGCGGCCATGCAGGTGAACCCAAAGCGCAAGGCCTATGTGCATGTGATCCGAGGTCAGCTTGAGGTCAATGGTGTGGCCATCGGCGGTGGGGATGCTGTGCTGATGGAGGGCGAATCGACGATTATGCTGTCCCGCGGAAAGGATGCTGAAGTCCTGGTTTTTGACCTGGCGCCCTGAATCTCGGGGTATTGCGGCGGGATAGGCCATGGCCGCCTTGTGGGGTTGGGCTATTCGGTGGCACCATTCAAGAATATTGAATATTGGAGCCCTTTATGCCCAACTATCGCGATGCCTTGACCCCAGTCAGCCTGACGCTTCTGCAGCAGATTGCCGATTCGGGCAGCTTCGCCGCGGCTGCGCGGGCCTTAAACATGGTACCCAGTGCACTCACCTATCGTGTTCAACAGATTGAAGAGGCTCTGGATGTATTGCTCTTTGATCGCAGTTCTCGCCAGGCAAAACTCACTGAAGCGGGTACTGAACTGTTGCGGGAAGGTGCCGGGCTGCTCGCAGAGGTCGATGCAATCGCCAATCGTATCAAGCGGGTGGCGACTGGCTGGGAGGCTGAGCTGACGATTGCAGTCGACAGCATCATCGACAGGGTGACGGTGATGGAGTTGTGCGCCAATTTCTTTTCCCTCAATCCACCCACGCGTCTAAAGCTGCGTTCTGAAACGCTCTCTGGGACCTTAGAGGCCCTCACAAGCGGTGAGGCAGATATCGCCTTGGGTGTCGTGATGGACAACAACAGCCACACCGGTTTGCACCGTGAATCTTTGGGCACAGTGGGTTTTGTGTTTTCTGTTGCACCTCACCATCCTCTGGCAGAAGTGGCTGACCCGCTGCCCGACAGTCTGATTCGGCAATATCGCGCAGCCGTTATCTCGGACTCCACGCGCAGCGGCCGTAACCTGTCGATTGGCCTGTTGCCGGGCCAGGATGTGTTCACCGTTCCCGATATGCCGAGTAAGGTGGATGCACAGGTACGGGGGATGGGGATTGGATTTTTACCGACATGCTTGGCGCAGCCCTACATTGATACAGGCAGGCTGATTGTGAAGCGTGTGGACCGCGCCGAGCACAAAATTCAGTCGAGCTATGCATGGCGTAAAAGTGGTCGGGGCGGTCCGGGCAAGGCCCTGGCATGGTGGCTGGAACAACTCAAGCGGCCGGTCACCCGAGCGGCGTTGTTGGGCGAACGCTGTCGCATTCAATAAAAACCGGGGGTTCTTCGGCCGTATTCCTTCAATAATTTTGAATCATGTCGTGAAATTCAGCGGCTGATTGGCCCCTTAGCCGAGGACACAATGACGTCTCGATCAGGACGCATATTGATGACCTCGACACATAACACCGCCTACACCTGCACAGCCAAGGCGCTGCACTGGGGCATGGCCATCATGCTCTTTGGCCTGCTGGCACTGGGCTTTTACATGCAGGGTCTGCCGCTCTCGCCCGATAAGCTAAAGCTTTACTCGTGGCATAAGTGGGCTGGCGTGACCGCATTCCTTCTGGTGTTGGCCCGTCTGGCCTGGCGTATCGCCAATCCGCCGCCGGCCCTACCGGCAAGCATGTCCAAACATCTGCAGCGTGCAGCGTATGCCGGTCATGCTGCCTTGTATGGCCTGATGCTGCTCATTCCGCTGAGTGGCTGGCTGATGAGTTCAGCGAAGGGCTTTCAAACGGTGTGGTTTGGTGTGCTTCCGATTCCGGACCTATTGGAGAAAGATCGCGAGCTGGGTGATCTGCTTCAGATCGTGCACATGACGCTGAATTGGCTGTTCGCGGCGCTACTTGGCGGACACATTGTTGTGGCCTTGAAGCATCACTTTATTGACAAGGACGACATTCTCACTCGGATGTTGTCGCGATACTCACCGACAAAGGAAATCAAATCATGAAGCGCTTCATTGCTTGTATGGCCATGCTGACCGCCTTCGCGGCGCACGCAGCTGAGTACAACCAAGTCCAGCTCGATAAAAGCGCAATCAATTTCACCTATCAGCAGATGGGTGTGAAAATGGATGGCAAGTTCAAGAAGTTTGCTGCGAAATTAAGTTTTGATCCAGCTAAACCCTCTGCCGCCAAGGCGGTGTTCGACGTTGATTTGGCGAGCATTGACACTGGTTCTGACGAATCTGACCAGGAGGTTGCTGGCAAGGCATGGTTCAACACAAAGGCCTTCCCGGTCGCCCGCTTTGTTTCGGGGGCGGTGAAATCGCTTGGCGGCAATAAATATGAAGTTCTCGGCCAGCTCACGATCAAAGGCAAGACTCAGGAAGTTGTTGTTCCTGCGACCTTTACGGCGCAGGGCAAAGGTGGTGTGTTTGATGGGGCTTTTGTGATCCGTCGCGGTGATTTCAGCATCGGCGAAGGTGCCTGGGCCAAGTTCGACATTCTTGCTAATGACATTCAGATCAAGTTTCGTATTAACGCCAGCAGTCATTAATCCCTCAACCTTTACCGGAGAAAACCCTTATGAAAAAGCAATTTGCCACTTTTGTGATTGCACTCGCAGCAGCTACATCGGCTTATGCCGCACCCCAGACTTATGTTGTCGATTCCACACATACCTTCTCACGCTTCTCTTACAGCCACTTTGGATATTCGACCCAGCTTTCCCGGTTTAACAAGAACACCGGCAAAGTCGTGTTTGATAAGGCTGCCAAGACAGGTTCGGTCGACATATTGATCGACATGAAATCTGTGGATACTGGCTATGCTACTTTCGATGAGCACATTCAGGGCGAGGATTTCCTGGATACTGCAAAATACCCGACAGCCACTTTCAAGTCTACGAAAGTGGTCTTTGAGGGCGACAAGCCGGCCAAGGTGGAAGGCAACCTGACCATCAAAGGGGTGTCCAAGCCCGTGACCTTGAATGTGACCTCGTTCCACGCCATGCCTCATCCGATGCTCAAGAAAGATGCTATCGGTGCCAATGCCTGGACTGTGATCAAGCGTTCTGAATTCAATGCAGGCAAGTTTGCTCCCCACGTTGGCGATGAGGTTCGTATTGATGTCGCCATTGAGGCAATCAAGGAATAATCCCGATCAGGAATCGAAAGGAATCTTCATGAAAATTCTGCAAATCAATAGTGCCGCGCGCACAGCAGGGGCCAACTCTACCCGCATCGCCAACAGCATCACGGCCCAATTGTGTACAAAGCATCCCAATGCGGTGGTTGAAGTACGTGACCTGGCAGCCAATCCCCATCCCGCGTTGGATAACGCAGCGCTCGGTGCGCTCTTTACCCCGGCCGAGCAGCGTACTGCGGAGCAGGCTGCCCGCGTTGCCTTGGATGATGCACTGATCGCCCAGGTGCAGTCGGCCGATACTGTTGTGCTTGGCGTGCCGATGTACAACTTTGGTATTTCAAGCCAGCTGAAGAACTGGATTGATGCCATCGCCAAGGCGGGTGTGACTTTTCGCTACACGGAAGCCGGCCCCGAGGGCTTGATCAAGGGCAAAAAGGTCTACGTTGCGCTCGCCCGTGGCGGCATCTACCGCGACACCCCAGAAGATTCACAAGTCCCATATCTGAAGAAAATCCTGGGATTTGTTAGCATGACAGACATTCAGTTTATCTATGCCGAGGGCCTGGCGCTGGGACAGGAGAGTGTGGATAAGGCGTTTGCTGACGCGCAGACTGAGATCGACCGACTTTAAATAAAAGTCTCGAAAGGGGGGGGGCAACAGCGCAAGGGGAACGCCAATCGCAAGATCAATCAAGCCCATAGAGATTGAGGGTTTTCTCAAAGTAAGATAGGTCCATTCGATGAGCGCATGCGACTGTCCAGTGGGGTGTTCACGCCTGCGGTAACTCTAGATGTTATGGAATCCACCCTTGAGCTGCTAGGTCTTTCTACCTTGATCGGGGCCACGCTGGTGGTTCTGAGCATACTGCTCGGGCTTATCACATCTCGGGCAGGAATGCCGCTTCTGCTGGTTTTTTTGGCGGTGGGAATGCTCGCAGGGGAGGACGGCCCGGGTGGTATTCAGTTTGACAATCACCAGCTGAGTTTCTGGATTGCCAATATCGCATTGGCCGTGATTTTGCTTGATGGCGGCTTGAGAACCCCCATGGCCATTTTCCGGGTGGCGCTCAAGCCTGCGATGTGGCTTGCCACGGTTGGAGTCTTCCTCACTTGTGCACTGCTCGCGATTCTCGCGATCATCTTGTTTGATTTGCCGTTTACCTTAGCTTTGCTTTTTGGTGCGATCGTATCTTCCACGGATGCGGCCGCAGTGTTCAGTCTATTGAAAAACCTCGGTTTAAAGCTTAACGAGCGGGTTGAGGCAACGCTGGAGATTGAATCTGGCATCAACGATCCGATGGCGATTTTTCTTACTCTGCTTGCGATATCACTTCTCAGTAACGGTGTTATGGACTTGCATGAGATCGATTGGTTTGGCATTTTAGGGATGCTTGTACAGCAGGCTGGCATTGGACTTCTTCTTGCCTATATCTGGGGGCGTGCTTTTGCGAAGATTGTCCAGCACCTGAAAATTGAAAACCATCGCAATCATGGAATCAACGCGCTTTTAGTGCTCAGCGCTGGGATAGCGATTTTCGGGCTTGCCACCGTTTTGGGTGGCTCGGGTTTTCTAGCGATCTATGTTTTTGGCCTGATCCTTGGCAATCAAAAAACCCGCTTAGTAAAAACTATTGTGCCTGCGATGGATGGCCTCGCCTGGCTCTTTCAAGCGTCGATGTTTCTCTTGCTTGGTCTACTCGCTACGCCTTCAGCTGTCTTGCAGTCTCTTGGCCCGGGCCTAGGCTTGGCCCTCTTGCTGATGTTTGTGGTTCGCCCGCTGGCGGTAATTCCGTGCCTGGTACCGTTTCGATATACGCCCAAAGAGATGCTGTTCGTTTCTTGGGTGGGCTTGCGTGGTGCGGTCCCGATTATTTTGGCAATCTTTCCGGTAATCGCCGGTGTCGATCATCCTCGCCTGATGCTGGATCTTGCATTGCTTGTGGTGATTCTATCTCTGCTGATGCAGGGCTCGACCATCGGTTGGGTAGCACGGAAACTTGATCTCGTTTTACCTGAGGCATCTGATGTCCGTGGGCAGCGGCAGATTTTTGGCAGCTTTACCCTCGATGGCAGGGCACCAATGGCGGAAGTTGTCGCATTCTATGGACTTGATGCAGAGGTAGATGACGCTGCAGAGCTGACATTAGACGAATGGCTTAAACAACAGCTTGGTAAGCCACCGGTTGTTGGGGATGTTTATTCGGTGCCGAATGTGTCGTTTGTAGTCAAAGAGATGTCGGGCGCGAATATTTCAAAGGTGGGTTTTGCCCAGTGATTGTTGGGAATTTTGGATTCGGTGGAGGGGTCAGGAAGGCTTACAGGTAGTTGTAGGTGTGAGACCCGAGTCTCGGGTCAATGACTGAGAATAGGGACTACTATTTAGCTTTGGGCCCGAGACACGTCGCCAAAGGCAGGTAGCCGCAGGCACACCTTTAGTCCGCCGAGGCTGGATGTATCAAGGCTGATCGATCCCCGATACATGCTCACGAGATCCGAGACAATGCCCAAACCCAAGCCGGTTCCGGGCTGCAGCTCGTCAGCACGAACACCGTGCTTCATGACATTGTTGCGCAGATGCTCGGCAATGCCAGGGCCGTCGTCTTCGATCAGGATTTCAATCTGATGGCCAATCTGTGCCGCCCGAACCCGCACGATTTGTTTGGCCCATTTGGATGCGTTATCCATCAGGTTGCCGATAATTTCCTGGAGATCTTGTTTTTCCCCCGCAAAAATGAGGCTTTGAGGGGCCATCGTAAGATCAAAGCGAAGGTTCTTCTCGGTGTAGGCGCGTTTCATGACATTCACAACCCCGTGAATAACTTCGTGTAATTGCGTGGTTCGGCCCGGCACAGCGATGGATGCGGATGCGCGTGCACGTGCCAGATGCCAGCTTACCTGGCGATTGAGTGTATCCACCTGGGTCGCGATGGCGGTGCGAAGTTTTTGCTCGGTCTGGCGTGAATCAGCTGCCGCTGCGGAGAGCACGGCCAATGGCGTCTTGATGGCGTGTGCCAGATTGCCGGACTGCCGCCGTGCGCGCTCGATCATCTGCTCATTGCTCTCCAGCACTGCATTAAATTCCTGTACTAGGGGTTGAATCTCCGCAGGGTAGGCGCCTTCAATGCGGGATTGCTCACCTCGGCGCAGCTGCGTCAGACTTTGCGCCAGATGACGCAAGGGTGCTAGACCAATTCGCAGCTGTACAATCAGCACGATCACTAGCAGAACACCTAAGAAGCTGAGGTAGATCAGCGTGGTGCGATGAAACTCGGCAGTGGCCTCTTGAACAAAAGAGAGGTCGCCGCCAATTGATACCCGAACCATCGCCGGCTGTGCGAGTGATGGGTCTTCGATCTGAACAACGCGTTCAACCGCGAGCAGGTGCTGGGAATTTGGGCCGATGATCTCGTGGGTCTGGAGTACCCCAGGCTGCAAAAAATCCCTTGGTAATGGCATCTCCGAGTCCCATAGCGATCGCGATCGCAGCAGCACGGAGCCGGTTTCATTGGTCTGTACCTGCCAGTACCAGCCGGAATACGGCGTGTGCAGCCGTGTATCCGATGGTATGGCGCTCAATTCAATCCGCTGCGTGGCAGGATTGACGGTAAGCCGTGCGGTCAAATGATCGAGTCGCATGGTCAGGTCTTCACGAAATTGGGCTCTGACATGGCCATAAAACATGCTGGTGAAGGCCTGGTGGGCCACAGCCAGGATCACCGCCACGGCGAGAAGGCTCACCACTGTCAGACGTGTCCGCAGGGATGACCAAAGCATCAAGCGCTTCATTGCGGCCTTATCTTGTGGGTGGGGGCTGCAGGCGATATCCGAGCCCTCGAACCGTTTCGATCATGCCCTCGGGCAGCTTTTTGCGCAGTCGGGCAATGAAGACCTCGATGGTATTAGAGTCGGGGTCGTCGTTATAGGAATAGATATGTTCAGACAGTGTTGTGCGACTGGCCACTTCACCGGGGTGGTGCATCAGCCACGAAAGCAGCTTGAACTCATGGCTGGTGAGTGTGATCGGAAGATTGTTTACGGTCACTTTTCCCGCAAGTGTATCGAGCGCGACGGCGCCACAACTAAGCACAGGATCAATCTGTCCCGTTGCTCGCCGAATGACACTTCGTAGACGGGCGAGCAATTCCTGCATGTGAAAAGGTTTGCCCAGATAATCATCAGCGCCGGCATCGATGCCCGTGACCTTTTCGCTCCAGCTATCGCGGGCGGTAAGGATAATCACCGGCATGGTTTTTCCCACCTTACGCCATCCCTTCAGCACAGATAGCCCATCGAGTTGGGGCAATCCGAGATCCAAGATGGCAGCATCAAAGGACTCTTCACAGCCCAGGTGTAAGGCATCTGAGCCATTGGTGACCGCATCGACAACATAGCCTTCATCTTCAAGTGTACTGACCAGCTGCGCGCTGAGCGCCAGCTCATCTTCGACAAGCAGAATGCGCATGCTCAGTTCTTGGTTCGGCTGCGGTGCTCGAGGACTTCACCGGTCTTGGCATCCACCTTCAGCTTGATCATGGAGCCTTGGGGTGAAAGAATTTTGATTTCATAAATGAGGCCCCGTGAGCGCGATTCCAGCTCTACCTCCAGCACTTGTCCGGGGTGCTGCTTGGCAACGGCCGCAAGAATTTGATCCAGGGGCTTGACTTCGCCGCTCTGTAAGGCGCGTCTTGCCAGGTCGTGATCGCTTCCAGCGATCACCGGCGGCACCAAAAGCCCCAGCGATGCGCCCAATAAAAGTCTTTGAATCGCCATGCGCAGTCTGTTCATGTGTTGTGTGTTGGTTTGCAGAATAACCCAGGGTTAATTCTGTTGCGGCGCAGATGAACAGGACATGAACGGCGCCTTCAGGTTCTATCCATCATGCGGTTTCGATAATACCTCCACAAACAAATTTTTGATGGAGGCACGTCTGATGAAAAACCTGATCAACATGGCCACAGTTACGTTTTTGACACTCGTGTCTTCTGTGGTGATAGCGGCGCCTGATACGACCCCCGCCCAGCAGCTGCAGTTCTGGAGCGTGCAGGCAGGCAGCCCGGGTCAGTCTGCGCGCGGCAAGGCTTTTTTCCTTGCGAAGCATGGCAAAGACCTAAGTTGCGCTTCTTGCCACAGCGAGAGTCCCTTGGGTAGCGGCAAGCACGCATCTACTGGAAAAGCCATTGCACCCCTGGCACCGGCAGCTAACCCAGAGTCCTTGACCGATACGGCACGCATCAATAAGTGGTTTCGACGCAACTGCAACGATGTACTTGCCAGAGAGTGCACCCCGCAAGAAAAAGCCGATGTGATTGCATTTTTGAGTAGCCTTAAGCGATAGGAGCCAATTGCTATGATGAACCGACAGCGTTATTTGTGGACCGCAGCGCTGGTTGCGGGTGTTGTGAGTGTTGTCTCTTGGGCGTATCCCGCACATGCCGATAGCCGGATGTTAAGCAAGGCCCAGATGTTGCCGGCTTACCAGCAAGAATGTGCAAGCTGCCACATGGCGTACTCGCCCGAGTTTCTGTCCAAGCCGGCTTGGAATCGGATCATGCAAAGACTGGATAAGCATTACGGCACAGATGCCTCGCTCGATGCAGCAACGGTCAAGGAGATCTCCAACTGGCTTGCACAGCACGGAGGCAGCTACAAGCGCGTGACAGAGTCGTCGCCGGAAGATCGGCTCAGCACTACCCCGTGGTTTGTGCGCAAGCACCGCGAGATAAGCCCAAGTGTCTTTCAGCGTGCGTCTATCAAAAGTGCCGCCAATTGCACGGCATGTCACATGAAAGCGGAGCAGGGCAATTATGACGAAGACTTTGTGAGGATTCCGCGATGACAACCAAGCAAATGATCTCGAGGCCGGGTGTGGAAAAAATCATGGTCTGGGATATTGCCGTAAGGCTGTTTCATTGGTTTATGGTGATTTCCTTCGCAGGGGCCATGATCACGCAGGAAATGGAGAGTCTGCGGCTGATTCACGTTGCGTTTGGCTACACAATGGCTGCACTAGTGGCATTCCGGGTTCTGTGGGGCTTCATTGGAACTCGGTATGCACGATTTACATCTTTTGTGCCAACCTTTGCGCAGATCAAGGGCTACATCGCCTCGATGTTCACATCACGCCCGCAGCATTACCTTGGCCACAATCCGCTGGGTGCGCTATCAATCTTGGCGATGCTGATCTTGACTCTCCTGACTGGCGCATCGGGCTATGCAGTGTATGAGGGCTTCGGCGGAGAATTCCTTGAAGAGGCACACGAGATGTTTGCAAATCTCATGCTAGCGGTAGTCGGTGTCCATGTAGCTGGCGCAGTGTTATCCAACCTGTTCCATCGTGATCATTCGATCCGCTCCATGATCACGGGTGTCAAGGTGGTGCGATCACGTTAAGTTCGCGCGGGGTGATTTTTCTCCATTGATTTGACTATTTTATAAAATATGTTTTAATATAATGAAGTCAACTGAAAGGACCTCATTATGTTGCGATTCGATATCCCCCCGGTGCATGCCAATGTGACACGGTTGGAAGCACTCATTACGACAACGGTGTGTGCGATAGCCCTGCTTGGCTTTCCATATCTGTTACCGCTGATAGCACTCATGGGGCTGATTCGTGGGTTCTTTGGCCCTCATCGCTGCCCCTCGCACCGTGTGTTTACAGCGTTAATGACACGCATGGGCATCGCCGGAAGGCGGGAGAACGCAGGTGCCAAGATGTTTGCAAATAAGATTCTCTTTTTTGCCGCCGGAGTCGCATCGGTGCTTTACTTTATGGGCGTATCTCTCTGGGTCGTGCCAACGGTTGCACTGTTGATATTTTCTTCGCTGGAGTGGATCTTTTCCTTCTGTGTGGCTTGTTGGGCCTATGGATTTTGGTACAAAAAATTCCCGCCTAAAAAGAAATTAGATACTACTAAAATTGGCCCACAACCTACACAACCACAGGTTGCTCAATTTCCAGAATACTGGGATTTAAAGCGGGATGACATAGTTAATAAAGAAAACCCAATATTAAGATCTTATATTTTAAACCAAGGAAAAGGTGCGGCGGCA
>VERJ01000079.1 GCA_018882795.1 Burkholderiaceae bacterium
TTTTTACACTGCGTAGAAAAACGAGTCAGGGCCTAATGCCCATGCAGCACACTGGCCGCAAAGCCCGCCACGCCAATGCCCGCCAGCATCAGCGCTGGCTGCAGCCAGGCGGCCTTGGCCGGTCCGCCGTGATGGTGGCTATGGGCCTGGGCATGCAGCTGGGGGATCAGATCCGATAAGGCGATGTAGATGAAATTGGCAGCTGCCACCACCAGCACATAGGGAACCCAGTGCGAAGCCTGGCCCAGATAGAAGTAGCCCACCAACGCTCCCACCAAGGAGCCGCAGCCTGTGAGCATGTTGAAAAACAGGGCCCTGGATTTGGCAAAGCCGCTATTGAGCAACACAAGAAAGTTGCCGATCTGCTGCGGCACCTCATGAGTCGCAATTGCCACAGCAGTGAGCACGCCCAGCACAGGATCGGCATGAAACGCTGCCGCAATAAGTACGCCATCGGCCAAGGCATGAATGGAGCTGCCGACTAACAATGTCCATCCCCCTTGGCCAGCCGACTCGGCATCGTGGCCATGGGGGTGATCATGGCCATCGTGTTCATGGTGATGGTCATGGCGCAGAATCGCCAAGCGCTCCAGCACAAAAAATCCCACCAGGCCCACCAAGAGCGCAAGACTGACACCATGAATCTCACCGCCCATGTGCACGCTCTCGGGCAGCAGGTGCAGGAGCGCCGTGCCCAGAAGCATGCCCGCAGAAAAACTCACCAGGCGATCCACGGCATGCGATAGCGGCCCCAGGGAGGCAGCCGCCGCGAGCAGCATGGAAATTAAAGTCGCAGCAATTGATGCGGCCAGGGTATAGGTCAACAGCATAGGGGTCTCAGTGGGCTTCGTCCCAATTATCACCGACACCCACTTCTACAATCAGCGGCACACGCAGGGTGGCCACCTTTTCCATCTTCTCCGGCAGCAACTGGCGCAGGATATCGATCTCTTCCTGCGGCACCTCCAGGACCAGCTCGTCATGCACCTGTAAAAGCAAGCGGGATCTCAGATGCTGTTCCTCCAGTGTTCGCTGCACCTCGATCATGGCAAGTTTGATCAGGTCCGCCGCAGTGCCCTGCATCGGGGCGTTGATCGCCGCACGCTCAGCCCCCTGACGACGCGGCCCATTCGGGGAATTGATTTCTGGAAGCCAGAGGCGGCGGCCAAAGACAGTCTCCACATAGCCCTTGGCCTTGGCGGTTTTGCGGATCTCGTCCATGTAGCGGGCCACACCCGGATACTTGGCGAAATATTGATCGATGTAGTTTTTTGCCACACCACGATCCAATCCAAGATTACGGGCCAGGCCATAGGCACTCATGCCATAGATCAACCCGAAATTGATCACCTTGGCATAGCGGCGCTGCTCACCACTCACCTGATCCAGCGGCACACCAAACACTTCACTGGCGGTTGCGCGGTGAACATCCTCGCCTGCCATGAAGGCCCGCAGTAGACCTTCATCCTCAGAAAGATGCGCCATGATGCGCAACTCAATCTGCGAGTAGTCCGCTGACATAAGTTTGAATCCCTTTGGTGCCACAAAGGCCTGACGAATGCGTCTGCCCTCTGGCGTGCGCACAGGAATGTTCTGCAGATTGGGATCACTCGAGGCCAGCCGCCCCGTCACGGCCACTGCCTGAGAAAACGTGGTGTGGACACGTTGGGTGATTGGATCCACCATGCGAGGCAATTTATCGGTATAGGTGGATTTCAGTTTAGAAAAGCTTCGCCACTCCAAGAGCACCCTGGGCAGGGGATAGTCCTCGGCTAATTTTTCAAGCACATCCTCATCGGTGGAGGCCGCTCCCGTGGCGGTTTTCTTCACCGGCGCATAGCCCAGCTTGCCAAACAGAATCTCACCGAGTTGCTTCGGCGAGCCAAGATTAAACGGTTGGCCTGCCAGCTCATGGGCCTGCGATTCCAAGGCCGCGATCTTCTTCGCAAGTTCATCGCTCTGCTCAGTCAGAAGCGCGGCATTGATCTGAATGCCGTTGTGCTCCATCTGCCAGAGCACCTGGGCCACGGGCATTTCAATCTCTTGATAAATCCGCATCAGATCCGGATCCTGTTGAATCTGTGGCCAGAGTGTGTCGTGCACATGCAGGGTGAAATCTGAATCTTCGCCGGAGTAACGGCTCGCAACTTCAATGGAAACTTCTTCAAATCCAATTCTGGATGCACCCTTACCGGTCACGTCGTCATAACTCAATCCCTTGCGGCCCAGATGCCGTTGCGCCAAGGACTCAAGATCGTGGGGCTTGTGGGCTTCCACCACATAAGACTCAAGCAGGGTGTCATGGGCAACACCGCGAAGGAAAATCCCCGTGCCCGCCAAGACATGCATGTCGTATTTCAGGTTCTGGCCAACTTTTTTTCTGGACGCATCTTCCAGCCAAGGTTTCAGCCTGGCCAGCACTTTATCGGCGGGCAATTGCTCAGGCGCGCCCGCATAGCGATGGGCAAGCGGGATATAGATCGCCCGGCCCACGGCCCAGGAAAATGAAAGGCCAACGATCTTGGCTGCACGAGCACGCCTCGGGTCTACGTGATCAACCCCTACAGCGGCCAGGTC
>VERJ01000049.1 GCA_018882795.1 Burkholderiaceae bacterium
GGGTGGCCCAGGTGGCAAAGCTCTTGAGCTTGCCGGCGGCCTTGCGCTCACGGGCGGCTTGCACGAAGAGTTCCAGCGCGGCCTTCGCGTCGCTGACGATGCCGTACTGCGGCTCGAACACGCGGCCGATCTGGGTGGGCTCGATGTCCACATGCACGAAGGTGCGGCCCTTGGTGTAGGTGTCGACGCCACCAGTGTGGCGGTTGGCCCAACGGTTGCCGATGCCCAGCACGAAATCAGACGCCAGCATCGTGGCGTTGCCGTAGCGGTGGCTGGTCTGCAGGCCGCACATGCCGGCCATCAAGGGGTGGTCATCGGGAATCGTGCCCCAGCCCATCAAGGTGGGGATCACCGGCACGCCGGTGAGTTCGGCGAATTCCACGAGCAGATCGGAGGCATCGGCATTGATGATGCCGCCGCCGGCCACGATCAGGGGCTTCTCGGCGGACATCAGCATGTCCAGCGCCTTGTCGATCTGCTTGCGGGTGGCCGCGGGCTTGTAGACCGGCAGGGGCTCATAGGTGTCAATGTCGAATTCGATCTCGGCCATCTGCACATCGAAGGGCAGATCAATCAGCACGGGGCCAGGGCGGCCAGAGCGCATCAGGTGAAAGGCCTGCTGAAATACGCGGGGCACTTGCGCCGGTTCACGCACGGTCACCGCCATCTTGGTGACGGGCTTGGCAATGCTCTCGATGTCTACGGCCTGGAAATCTTCCTTGTAAAGACGCGCACGGGGTGCCTGGCCAGTGATGCAGAGAATAGGGGTGGAATCTGCAATGGCCGAGTAAAGGCCAGTGATCATGTCGGTACCAGCAGGCCCAGATGTGCCAATACACACGCCGATGTTGCCGGGTGCAGCACGGGTATAGCCTTCGGCCATATGGGAGGCGCCCTCAACATGGCGGGCCAGAATATGTGCAATCGATTGGCGCTCTTTTAGTGCCGCGTACATGGGGTTGATTGCTGCACCGGGAACGCCGAAGGCCTGGGTGATGCCTTCTTTTTCCATCACCTGAACTGCTGCCATCACTGCGCGCATTTTTGCCATGAGTGTCTCCTGAATTGTTGTGGGTGCGGATGGTGTGGACCCCGGGGGGCGGATCGCCACCAAAGGACATGGCAAGATGGTCTCAGTGGAAGACAGCAACGAGAATCGGCTGCAAGGGCATTATCGGTATTCCATTTTGGAATACCATGGCGCAATGGACCGAATCCAATCCCTGAGGCTCTTTGTCCGACTTGTCGATCTGGGCTCCTTTTCCAAGGCAGCGGCCGATCTCGGCATTGGCCAGCCCACGGCCACCAAGCTGGTGGCGCAGCTGGAGGAGCGGCTCGGTAGTCGACTGCTGCATCGCACGACGCGCGGGGTCAGTCCCACCGAAATTGGGCAACTGTTTTATGAGAAGTGCCGCCTGATTCTGCACCACGTCGATGAGGCCGATACCGTCGCGGCCCTGGTGCAGTCACAGGTCCAGGGGGCACTGCGGGTGAACACATCGGTGGCCTTTGGCCGACGGGTCCTTGCACCGATGGTCCTGAAGTTCATGCGTCAGAACCCAAAACTTCAGATCGAACTCACCTTTGATGATCGCTATGTGGACCTGGTGGAGCAGGGCATTGATGTTGCGATCCGCATGGGCCGACTCGCGGATTCAACTCTGGGGGCAAGGTATCTTGGAATCAACCCATGGGTGCTGGTCGCCTCGCCTGATTACCTGAAATTACATGGCGTGCCGAAAAAGCCCAAAGACCTTGCTCGCCATGATGCGCTGATTTACAGCACCGCCCAGGGCGATGCACGGTGGCACTTCACGGGCGGAGAAGGCAGCAACGAGGTGGTCCAGGTCAGCGGGCCGCTGCGCTCCAATAATCTCTCCGTCCTGCTGCTGGCAGCCCGATCCGGCATGGGTCTTGCCGCCCTGCCTTGGTATGTGGCCTATCAATCGGTGCAGTCTGGTGCAGTTGATCCGATCCTGACGAGTTACACCCTGCCTGCACAGGAAATTCACGCCGTCTATCCGTCGCCCCGATTGGTGACAGCCAAGGTGAAGGGCTTTGTCGATTGGCTCTCTGGCCAATTCGGCAGCGCTTGGTGGGCGTCAGGTGGCTAACGGCGTCTGGCGATCTCGCCGCTTTTCTCAAAAGGGATGGTGAGTACGCCGTTCATTGCGCTGGCGCTGCCGGAAATTTTATAGGGCAGAGCACCGTTGCCCATCGCGATCAGGCTCTGCCGCAGTGTCTCGGGCAGTGCTTTGAAAGGAACTGAGACCCGCATCGGCAAGGTGACGGCTGCCCGCGATTGCAGCGTGGTTTTGCCAGCAAGTGATTCCGCATTGCCCACGGGCTGTCCGGCAATGGAGAGTTCCGCCTTCAGATCGCTGATGCTGATGTCGATCGGGTTCGGATTGGTCATCCGCAGTGATACCGTCAATTGCACGCTCTCGCGGTCAATATTGGCAAGTCTTACCTCGGCCACCTCCACTGTGGGGGCCTTGATGGCGCTACCACAGGCAGTTAGGCCAAGGGTGAGACAAATAGTCGCAATAAAATGTAAGGGGTTTGAAAAAATGCGCATGATTTTTTTCTTTTCAGGAGATCGACATGCTGATGGTGATATCGCCAGCCAAGACGCTTGATTTTGACACGCCCCCAACCACAGATGCCAGCACGCAATGCGATTTTCTGGATCAGGCGGCTGAACTCATCAAGATACTGCGGCCCATGGGCATGGGAGAAATCGCCGAGTTGATGGATCTAAGCGACAAACTTGCGGCTCTCAATGCCGCGCGATTTGGCGCCTGGAAGCGGCCATTTACGCCAAAAAATGCCAAGCAAGCCGTGCTGACATTTGATGGGGATGTTTACGATGGTCTGGCTGCCAAAACCATGACGAAGGTCCAGTTGGACCGCGCGCAGAAACATCTGCGTATTCTTTCGGGGCTCTACGGGGTCTTGCGTCCGCTCGATCTGATGCAACCGTATCGCCTGGAGATGGGCACGGCGCTGCCCAATGCCAGGGGCAAGGATCTCTATGCCTTCTGGGGCAATCGACTTGGCGAGGCACTGAATGAAACATTAGGCGGGCAGGCCTCCAAGGTGTTGATTAATCTTGCTTCCGATGAATATTTCAAGGCGGTGCAGGGGCTGCGTTATCCGATCGTGACACCAGTCTTTCAGGAGAAAAAGGCGGGTAGCTACAAGATCGTGAGCTTTCATGCCAAGCGTGCCCGGGGCCTGATGGTCCGCTATGCGATTGATCAGAAAATTGATCGCCCAGAGGGGCTGAAAGATTTTGATATCGAAGACTATGGCTTTGATGCCAAGGCCTCAACCCAGGATCGTCTGGTGTTCAGAAGGGGCTAGATCCTATGGCATGAAGACCGGTTCGGGCTCCAGGAACACACCGAACCGCGCCACCACGGCCTGCTGGATCTCATGGGCTAAGGCAAGAATCTCCCGGCCCGTGCCATCACCATGATTGACCAGCACCAGGGCATGGCCCTGGTGTACCCCGACATCGCCGCGCCGCGCGCCCTTGAATCCGCAACGCTCAATCAGCCATGCTGCTGAGATCTTGCATTGATCACTGCCGTGATCGGTGAGTGGGTATTGCGGAAGATCAGGATGCAGCAGCCGAAGGTTTTTGGCCTGCACATTGCTGATGATCGGGTTTTTAAAGAAGCTCCCGACGTTGCCAATCTCTGCAGGATCAGGAAGTTTTCGACGTCGGATTGCCATCACCGCATCTGCGACTTCCATGGGGCTGGGTGGATTGCTGTGGCCTGCAAACGCTGCCTTCAGATCGCCATAGCCAATGTTGACCTCTGCTTTAGCGATTGGCGCAAGCTGGAGTTGAACCTGGGTAATGAAAAAACGTGGCTGATTCCAGGGGCCCTGAAGGGCGGGATCTTTGAAGATGCTGTGGCGATAAGCAAAGCCGCACTCTGCTTTGCTGAATGTATGCAGTTGCCTGGATTGAAAATCCCAGGCGGTGAGATTGATCAATCGCTCACTGATCTCAACGCCGTAGGCTCCGATGTTTTGCACGGGTGCGGCGCCCACGGTGCCAGGAATCAGGGCAAGGTTTTCTAAACCACCATAGCCCTGTGCAAGGCTCCACATCACCACTTCATGCCAGTTCTCCCCTGCGCCAGCCACGAGCACCCCCTGGGGCCTGATGTGTCTGCCCTTGATCTGGCTAAGTAAGACTGTGGCAGGAATCGGTGCATGCAGCACAACATTACTGCCTGAGCCCAGGATGCAGCGGGGCTGCTGACCAAGCTGCTGACTGATCTCTGCAAGCGCTGCTTCGCTATCAATCTGAAGCACCTGGTCTGCTCTCGCGGCAATCCGCAAAGTGTTGTGCGCGGTCAGGTTCATGGCTGCTGGGCCCGGAGCAGATCCGCGCCGTTGTGCTGCTTTAAGAGGGCGTGTAGCCAAGCCGCACGTAGATCGGCGCGTAGGCCTCGGCCTGGGTGACTTCGATCAGGCCCTCGCGCGCCAACTCAAGCAGTGCCAGGAAGTGGACTACGACCACGGGGACGCCGCCCCCATGGGCGAGCTCTTCAAGAAAGAGCTCGGTGAATTCAACAAAGGGCCGGCCCTGAAGGAATTTAAGAATGCGCGACATATGCTCGCGTACCGAGAGGGGTTCACGCGAAATGTGGTGATGGGCTGTGAGCTTTGCACGCCGAAGGATGTCGTTCCATGCGGTCCGAAGGTCATCGGGGTTCACGTCTGGCAGCCGGGGCGCCATGGTCTGATCCACATAGACCTGGGCGGTGAGCACATCTCGGCCAAGTTGGGGGAAGGCATCGATCTGCCGGGCGGCGATCTTCATTTGTTCATATTCCAGCAGTCGCCTTACCAGTTCGGCACGTGGATCTTCCGGTTCCTGGTCGCCCTCTTTGGGCCGCACGGGCAGCAGCATGCGGGATTTGATCTCAATCAGCATGGCGGCCATCAGCAGGTATTCAGCGGCAAGCTCAAGATTGCGTGAGCGGATTTCCTCCACGTAGCTGAGGTACTGACGGGTGACCTCCGCCATGGGGATGTCCAGAATGTTGAAGTTCTGTCGGCGAATCAGGTAGAGCAGAAGGTCCAGCGGTCCTTCGAATGTCTCGAGAATGACTTCGAGTGCATCGGGCGGGATGTAGAGATCTTTCGGTATCTCGGTGAGTGGTTCACCGTAGAGCCGCGCGATCGTCTCGGGAAGGGTGGTGTCAGGCACCGTGTCTGACACCTCAGGCTGTTCCGTGGGCTCGGTCATGGATCCGCGGGCTGCTGCTTCAGTCCGGCTGATAAACGTAGGGCTTTTGCTTGACGCGAACTTCTTGGGCGCGCTGCAGCTCATCCAGATTCAGTGGGTCTTTGTCCCACAGCAGCCTGCGGCCTGCCTGCTGCGAGTCGTCCAGATCGGGCTTTTGCTCCTTGAGAGAGCGCAGGAATTTAGTGATTTCGGATTCGTAGAGTGCCATGACGGGATTTTATCCGAGGGACTCCCGATTGGCCGCAATCAGGGCATCGATGCCCTCCCGGTCGACCCGGGTCATCAGGTGCGAAAAGCCCGCTACCCTGCTGATGGGCGGCTGGGCCAGATCCGACCAGGCCAGGGGACGCTCCAGGCCAAAGACCTCCCGCGCCACCCGCTCGGCGGTCATGGGCAGGATGGGTCCCAGCAGGATGGTCAGCTGGGAAAAGGCGCGAAGGGCCTGGGTGCAGACCTGGTGCAGCCGGGGCATCAGGGCGGGGTTGTCTTGGGCCTGTTTGGCGATTTCCCAGGGCTTTTCGCTATCGACATAGCCATTGATCAGATCCATCAGGGCAGTGGCTTCGCGCACAACTCGGGCGGTGTCGCGGCCTTCATAGGCTGACGCGATCTCCGGGGCGGCTTTCATGATGGCCTGATGCATGGGGTGTTGCTGATCGACAAGTGCGGCTGCATCAAGCTCGCCATTGAATCGCTTGGTGATGAACCCCGCCGAACGGCTGGCGATGTTCACATATTTCCCAACCAGATCACTGTTGATGCGGGCGATGAAGTCGGTCAGGTTTAAGTCCAGATCCTCCATCGTGCCATTGAGCTTTGCTGCAAAGTAATAGCGTAGCCACTCGGGATTGAGTTTCTGATCCAGATAACTCTGCGCCGTGATGAAGGTGCCGCGGGATTTGCTCATCTTGGCGCCATCGACGGTAAGAAAGCCGTGGGCAAATACATTGGTGGGCGTGCGAAAGCCTGAAAATTTCAGCATGGCCGGCCAGAACAGCGTGTGGAAATAGAGAATGTCCTTGCCGATGAAGTGATACTGCTCCACCTTAGACTCTGGTGCCGTGAATTCATCAAATGACAGGCCCCGGTCAGCACAGTATTTTTTCAGGCTGGCATAGTAGCCAATCGGTGCATCAAGCCACACATAAAAATATTTTCCGGGCGCGCTAGGGATCTCAAAGCCGAAATAGGGTGCATCGCGCGAAATATCCCAGTCGCTCAGGCCGCCTTCATCACTGCCGCTCTCAGCATCACCCAGCCACTCTTTCAGTTTGTTGGCCGCCTCGGGCTGGAGCCGGTTATCGGTGATGGCCCACTGGCGCAGAAACGATGAGCAGCGTGGGTCGGAGAGCTTGAAAAAATGATGATCAGATTCCTTGCGTACCGGAGCACTGCCAGAGACCACAGAGCGCGGATTCTTTAGGTCAGTCGGCCCATAGGTGGCGCCGCATGATTCGCAGGAGTCACCGTATTGATCCTGCGCGCCGCACTTGGGGCACTCGCCCTTGATAAAACGATCAGGCAAAAACATTTCCTTGACCGGGTCGTACATCTGCTCAATGCGACGGATCTCGATCAGGCCGTTGGCCTTCAGTCCCTGATAGATGCGCTCGGAGAGCTCGCGGTTCTCTGGCGAGTGGGTGCTGTAGTAATGATCAAACGACACCCCGAACCCCGAGAAATCCCGAGTATGTTCGTGCCAGACCCGATCAATCAGGGCCTCGGGCGTGATGCCTTCCTTTTCGGCACGCAGCATGATGGGTGTGCCATGGGTGTCATCGGCGCAGACATAGACGACCTGATGGCTGCGGCTGCGCTGAAAACGCACCCAGATGTCGGTCTGGATGTATTCGACCAGGTGGCCCAGGTGGATCGCCCCATTGGCATAGGGCAGGGCAGAGGTCACCAGGATGCGGCGGGGCGCTGATGTGGCGGGATGAGTGGATTGGTCAGGCATTTGCAGGGAAATTCAGGAGGAAACCGCAGCCATAATGCTGCTTCTTGTTCAATCAAACCGTCTATTCTGCACGAACTATGACCTCTAATCTGACCGACTCTGTTCACCAGCTGCTCTCCACTGTTTTCGATCCGCGTCTTGGTCCTCCGCCTGGAAAGGATCTTGTCAGCGCAAAGATGGTGGGTGAGATCGCCCTAAGGGACGATGCGCTGTGTGTGGAACTGGTGTTGCCCTATGCAGCCCAGGGCGAGGCCCCGGTCTGGCAGGATCGGGTAGGCCGCGCATTAGCGGGCCTGGCCCCTGGCGGCAAGGTGAAGGTCACGGTGTCGGTCAAGGTGAAGGCCCGGGCAGTGCCCGCCACCATGAAGCGGCTCTCCGGCATCAAAAACATCATTGCGGTGGCCTCGGGCAAAGGCGGTGTGGGCAAGAGCACCACGGCAGCCAACCTCGCGCTGGCGCTTGCCGCCGAGGGTGCACGTGTTGGCATGATGGATGCCGATATCTATGGCCCATCGCAGACCATGATGCTGGGTACTGCAGGTCAGGCCTACTCTAACGAAGAAAACAAAATCGAGCCCAAGGTGGCCCATGGCGTGCAGGTGATCTCTATGGGCATGCTCACCAATGACGATACGCCGATGGTCTGGCGTGGACCAATGGCATCAAGCGCCATGGAGCAGCTGCTGACCGAAACAGCCTGGGATGATGTGGACTATCTGATTGTGGATATGCCCCCGGGCACGGGTGATATTCAGCTTACGCTGTCGCAGCGTGTGCCGGTCACCGGCGCCATCATTGTGACCACGCCGCAAGACATTGCGCTGCTGGATGCGAAAAAGGGTTTGGTGATGTTTGAAAAAGTGAAGGTGCCAATTCTGGGCATCGTGGAAAACATGGCCATGCATGTCTGCTCCAACTGCGGCCATACCGAGCATATTTTTGGCGAGGGTGGCGGCGCCCGTATGGCAGAGCAATATGGTGTTCAGTTCCTGGGCTCTCTGCCGTTGGATATCAAGATCCGCGAGCAGGCCGATTCCGGCCGGCCCACGGTGGTGGCCGAGCCCGATGGCCCGATCGCCAACGCGTATCGCGAGATCGCCCGCACGGTGAGTGCCCGTGTGGCGATGCTCTCTGAGGACCACAGCGCGAAGTTTCCGAGCATCAAGATCGTCGGCACCTGATGGGTGATCTGTGCGAGAATTTCTCGCACTATGACCATTAAAAGCGACCACTGGATTCGCCGCATGGCGGACTCCCACAAGATGATCGAGCCTTTTGCGCCCGATCAAGTCCGCCATATTGGCAGCCAAAAAATCGTGTCCTACGGCACATCGAGCTATGGTTACGATGTGCGGTGCGCCGATGAGTTCAAGATCTTCACGAACATCAACAGCACGATTGTCGATCCGAAGAATTTTGACAGTGCATCATTTGTTGATTTCAAAGGCGATGTCTGTGTGATTCCACCCAATTCGTTTGCGTTGGCGCGCACGGTGGAATACTTTCGTATCCCTCGCAGCACGTTGGTGATTTGCCTTGGAAAATCGACGTACGCGCGCTGTTTTCGGGGGGATACTCGGGTTGCTTTAGTGGATGGCACGGCGCCCACGCTCGAAGAGATGGCGCGCCGTCATGAATCCGGTGAGCGGTTCTGGGGGTACAGCATTGGCGAAAACGGCCGTCTGATCGTCACACAACTGGACGCACCGCGTTATGTCGGTCGTGACAATCTGGTTGAAGTGGAGTTGGATAACGGGCAGGTGATTCATGCCACGCCGGATCACCTTTTTATGACACGCGATGGGCGTTGGATTGCCGCTGCGGAATTGGCCCCTGGCGCATCGCTCATGCCGCTGTATCGTTCTCGCGACGGGTCTGTCGAGCATGTTTATGACCCGTTGCAGAAGATCTATGTTGACCTGCGTGATCTTATGCCGATCGGAATGGATGCTGATTTCCGCGCGAACTTTCCTGTTCAGCACGTTTTTCGCAAGCCCGTTTCATTGGCGCGTCAGGTCTATTTGAACCATAAAGTTAGTGCCGTTCGCTCCGTGGGCGGCGAGCACGACGTGTTCTGCTTAACCGTGCCCGAGGCCGGTAATTTCGCACTCGAAGGCGGCGTGTTCGTGAAAAATTGCGGCATCATCGTCAACGTAACGCCCTTGGAACCCGAGTGGGAAGGGCACGTGACCCTGGAGTTCTCCAACACCACGCCGCTGCCTGCAAAAATCTACGCAGGCGAAGGCTGTGCGCAGATGCTCTTTTTCGAGAGTGATGAAGTTTGCGGCACTTCCTACAAAGATCGCGGTGGCAAGTACCAGGGCCAGACGGGCGTGACCCTGCCGAAAACTTAAGCCTTGATCTTGGCCACCAGGGCCTGCATCTGCTCGGCGATCAGGGCCGTCACGGCCTTGTCCGTCAGATCGCCCTCGGCGGTGAATCCACCGGCAAAGGCGTTGGCAAACACTTCGGGCTTGTTCAGCGGGTGCAGATCCAGATACACACAGACCTGACGCAAGTGATATTGCGCGCGCGATGAACCCATGCCGCCCGCAGCACCCATGATGGCCACCGGTTTTCCGGCCAGCAGTGAATTGTTCGGTTCACGCGATGCCCAGTCCAGAATGTTTTTCAGCGCCGGTGCCATCGAATAGTTGTATTCCGCAGTAGCAAGCACAAGGCCATCGGCGGCTCCGATTTGATTCAACACCCGGACCACGCTTTCGGGTTTCGCCGCAATGTCCTGGTTGTAAAACGGAATGTCGCTCAGATTGGCAATGTCGAGCTGTGCTCCGGCGGGCAGGTTGCCTTGTGCGGCACGCAGCAGTCCGGTATTGGCAGATGCCTTGCGCAGGCTTCCGGAAATGCCAAGAAGTTTAATGGTGCTCATCAGGGTTCGTTTCAAAAAATAGTTTTAATTAATGCGTCAGTTGTCCAAACCGCCCGCTATTGAAATCCGCAATGGCCTGTTGAATCTCTTCATGGGTGTTCATCACAAACGGCCCATAGCCCACCACGGGTTCGTTCAACGGCTCACCGCTGAGCAGCAGCACCGTCGCATCGCTGGAGGCTTCAAGCGCCACATCACGGCCATCGGCGCTTAACACCACTAATTGGCCCTCGCGTGCAGCGTGCTCGCCATTGATCGTCACGTTCCCTTTCAAGACGATCAGTGCGGTATTCCATTGATCGTTGGCCGGAACCGTCACCAGCTGCCCGGCCTGCAGTTGCAGATCCCAGACATTCATCGGTGAAAACGTGTGGGCCGGGCCCTTCGCATCGCCGTATTGGCCAGCGATCACGCGCAGAGTCCCTGCATTGTCAGGAAGCCCCACCACCGGAATTTCCGCTTTCGTAATCGCCTGATAACCGGGGGCGGTCATTTTGTCTTTGGCGGGCAGATTTACCCACAACTGAATCATGTGCAGGGTGCCGCCCGATTTTGTGAAGGCTTCGGAATGAAACTCTTCGTGCAGGATGCCAGAACCGGCCGTCATCCATTGCACTTCTCCCGGGCCGATCGTGCCGCCCTGACCGGTGGAGTCACGGTGCGAGACCTCGCCCTTGTAAACAATGGTCACAGTCTCAAACCCACGGTGCGGATGCTGGCCCACGCCGCGCGGTTTGGTTGCCGGGGCGAACTCCGCCGGCCCGGCGTAATCCAGCAGCAGGAAGGGGCTGAGCTGCTTGGCATGAGTGGAATAGGAAAAGAGCGAGCGCACGGGAAATCCATCGCCTACCCAGTGGCCCTGGGGATTGCTGCCAATGCTGAGAACTTTTTTCATGGTTACAGGTGTCCAGGTTGAAATTGATGTTTTTGATCATATTTGAGCCACCAATCGTCGACTAGACGGCAATTTTTAGACTCACTGTCCTAAAAATAGGACTATGATTTGAATATGCAAGACCTCAATGACCTGTATTACTTCGTCCAGGCCGTCGCACAC
>VERJ01000050.1 GCA_018882795.1 Burkholderiaceae bacterium
CGGCGGATGCATCAGGCCTGGTGTTTGCCGTGGATCCCACCTCAGCCGATGCATCTTGTATCGGCGGCAACATCGCCATGAATGCAGGCGGCAAGAAGGCAGTGCTCTGGGGCACAGCGATTGATAATCTGGCCTGGTGGCGCATGGTGGACCCAGAGGGCAATTGGCTCGAGGTCACGCGCATTGCACACAATATGGGCAAGATCCACGACGCCCCCTGGGCCGAGTTTGAACTGGCCTGGTATGCGCCCGATCAGCTGGTGTCAGGCACGGTGTCAGACACCGCATTCGGCACCATGCGTGGCGCGCCCATGCGCAAGGAAGTCATCAAACTCGAGGGCTGGCGTTTTCGCCGTCTTGGCCTGGGCAAGGATGTCACCGACAAAGTCCTGGGTGGTCTGCCCGGCATTCAGAAAGAAGGCTGCGATGGCCTGATCACCAGCGCCCGCTGGGTGCTGCATCGCATGCCAAATTACATTCGCACGGTCTGCCTGGAGTTTTTCGGCAATGCCCAGGAAGCAGTGCCGTCGATTGTTGAAATCAAAAACTATCTGGATCAGAAACCGGGCGGCGCCTTGCTCGCTGGCCTGGAGCATCTGGATGAGCGCTACTTGCGCGCTGTCGGCTACAGCACCAAGAGTAAGCGGGGCTCCCTGCCCAAGATGGTCTTGATCGGCGATATTGTTGGCGATGACGATCAGGCGGTGGCGAAAGCAGCCTCTGAAGTGATCCGACTTGCTAACGGCCATGCGGGTGAGGGCTTTGTCGCCATCTCGCCCGAGGCCCGCAAGGCCTTCTGGGCCGAGCGCGCACGCACCGCTGCCATTGCCCGGCACACCAATGCCTTTAAGATCAACGAAGACGTGGTGATTCCGCTGGAGCGCATGGGCGAATACACCAATGCCATTGAGCACATCAATATCGAGCTCTCCATCGGCAACAAGCTGAAGGTCATTCACGCATTTCGTGACTTGTTGGAGAGCAACTGGCCTGCTACGCACCTGCATCAGACCGATCAATCCAATGGCCAGACCCTGGAAGATGATCTGGAGCGCCGCACATCACTGGCCGTAGCGCTCTTTGATCGCATTCAGGCGCGCTGGTCGTTTCTGCTGGGCCATCTCTATGAAAAACTGTCGGATGTTGCGGGCCGACTTGCCGAGCACGGCATTGATGTCGCCGCCCAGCCGCTGGCCGAGCGCATGGCCAAACAGCCGAATATCCGGCTGATTGAGCTGATTCAGGATCACTTCATTCGCGTGTCCTGGAAGCGTGAGCTGCGCGAACCACTGAAGGGAATTTTTGGCGGCGTGGCCTTTGCACCCCTGATGGAGAAGCTCGAGTCACTTCACCAGACAGTGCTGCGTTCGCGGGTCTTTGTTGCCCTGCATATGCATGCGGGCGATGGCAATGTGCATACCAACATTCCCGTGAACTCCGATGATTACGACATGCTCCAAGAGGCCCACCGCGCAGTGTCCCGGATCATGGAGATCGCCAAATCACTCGATGGTGTGATTTCCGGTGAGCATGGCATTGGCATCACCAAGATGGAATTCCTTACCGATGCCGAGCTGGATGCCTTTCATGCCTATAAGGCGAAGGTGGACCCGCAGCATCATTTCAATGCCGGCAAGCTGCTGCGCGGCGGCAATCTGGATAACGCCTACACGCCATCCTTTGGCCTGATGGGCGCCGAGAGCCTGATCATGCAGCAGTCGGATATCGGCTCGATTGCGGATTCGTTTGCCAATTGCCTGCGCTGCGGCAAGTGCAAACCCGTCTGCGCCACCCATGTGCCCCGGGCCAACCTGCTCTATTCGCCAAGAAACAAGATTCTGGCAACCTCCTTGCTGATCGAGGCCTTTCTTTACGAAGAGCAGACCCGCCGCGGCGTGTCGATCAAACACTGGGAGGAATTCTCCGATGTGGCTGACCATTGCACGGTCTGTCATAAGTGCCTGACACCCTGCCCGGTAGATATTGATTTCGGCGATGTCTCCATGAATATGCGCAACCTTTTGCGCAAGATGGGCAAAAAGAAATTCAATCCGGGCACAGCAGCATCCATGCTGTTTCTCAATGCCACCAATCCCCAGACCATTAACTTGCTGCGCAAGGGCATGATCGATTGGGGCTATAAGGCGCAGCGCATCGCCCACGATGTGTTAAAGAAATTCGCCAAGGCACAGACCGCCAAGCCGCCCGCAACCCTGGGTCGGCCGCCTATCCGCGAGCAGGTGATTCACTTTGTGAATAAGAAAATGCCGGGCAACCTGCCCAAGAAAACGGCACGGGCGCTACTGGATATCGAGGATGCCAACTATGTCCCGATCATCCGCAACCCCAAGACCACCACCGCAGAAAGCGAGGCGGTCTTTTATTTCCCGGGCTGCGGTTCCGAGCGACTCTTTTCTCAGGTGGGGCTGGCCACCCAGGCCATGCTCTGGCAGGCGGGTGTGCAGACCATTCTGCCGCCGGGCTATCTCTGCTGCGGCTATCCCCAGCGCGGCACAGGCCAGTTTGATAAGGCCGAAAAAATCATCACCGATAACCGCGTGCTCTTTCATCGCGTGGCCAACACGCTGAACTATCTGGACATCAAAACTGTGGTGGTGTCTTGCGGCACCTGCTATGACCAGCTGGCGACTTATGAGTTTGAAAAGATCTTCCCCGGCTGTCGCATTGTGGATATCCATGAATTTCTGATGGAAAAAGGCATGCGCCTGGATCAGGTCACGGGCGTGCGCTACATGTATCACGATCCATGTCACAGCCCCATGAAGCAGCATCAGCCGCTGAAGGTGGTCAATACCCTGATCAACAGCGAGCTCAATGGCAAGATCGAGAAAAATGATCGCTGCTGCGGCGAGTCGGGCACCCTTGCGGTGAGTCGGCCCGATGTCTCGACCCAGGTGCGTTTCCGCAAAGAAGAAGAGATGCGTAAGGGTGCGGATGCGATCCGTCAGGCAGCCGGTGATCAAACGCCGGTGAAGATCCTCACCGCCTGCCCATCTTGCTTGCAGGGCCTAAACCGCTATCAGGAAGATGTTTCGGTGGATGCCGATTACATCGTGGTGGAGATGGCCAAGCATGTGCTGGGCGAAAACTGGCTCGCCGATTACGTTGCTGCCGCCAACAGCGGCGGCATTGAGCGCGTGCTCGTGTAGTCGGGGCCGGGTATGACGGGGCGGCCTGCCGTCGGGACTGCCCCGGCTCCAGGCGTTCGCCGGGTTCAGTCCCCGACGCCCTCCGCCCCGCGACTTACTCGCCGTTTCTCCGGAAACACAATCGAGAACGTGCTGCCCTTGCCAACCTCCGACTCAATCACCAGCTGCGCCTGATGCCGGGTCGTCACGTGTTTCACAATCGCCAGGCCCAGGCCGGTGCCGCCTGTCTCGCGTGAACGGCTGCGGTCCACCCGATAAAACCGTTCAGTCAGACGTGGGATGTGTTGGGATTCAATGCCCGGTCCCGTGTCGTTCACGGAAAAGCTGCCCGAGCCATCAGCACCGACGATCCAACTGATACGAATCGTGCCGCCCGCTGGCGTGTAGCGTATGGCATTGCTGATCAGGTTTGAAAAGGCGCTGCTCAGTTCATCCTCGGCGCCAATCAACACACCATCGTCCTTGCACTCGCAAATGATCTGGTGCTGCTCACGACTCATGCCTTTGGCATCATGGCAGAGCCGCTCAATCAGCGGCCCCATCTGGATCTGATCCTGCTGGGAAGTGGCTGCAGTGGACTCCAATTTGGAGAGCACCAGCAGGTCTTCCACAATGTTTTGCATGCGGTGGGCCTGTGCATGCATCAGTCCCAGATATTGGGCCCGCTGCGCATCAGACAGGGGCAGCTCGCGCATCGTCTCTAAAAAGCCGCTCAGCACGGTTAAAGGTGTTTTTAATTCGTGGGAGACATTGGCCACAAAATCCCGTCGCGTGGTCTCAAGCCGATCCAGCTGGGTGATATCCCGTGTCATCAGCATCCGTTGTCGGGTCCCATAGGGGATGAGCTGGACTTGCAGCACCCGATTGCTGCCGCGAACACCACGGATCACGATCGCCTCATCCCAGACGCTGCTGTGGAGATAACTCACAAACTCCGGATGCCGCACGATATTGATCAGATTGCGGCCGACATCTTTTTCGTTGCTGATACCCAGCTGCTCTTCGGCCTGTTCATTGGCGTAAATAATCTGGTTGTCTTCATCCAGGGTCACCACGCCATCGGGCATGGCCTCGGTGGCACTGCGGAAATCCTTTACCGTCTCGGCCAGCTGCTTGCGCCGACGTTCTCCCGATGTCGCAAGTTTGTAGAGCTTGGCGTACATCGCTTCCCAGTGGCCCGATCCGTGGGGCACCTTGTCGAGCTGGAAATCTTCCAGCCACGCCATGGTCTTGTGCAGATAAAACTGGTGATAAAGCACCCAGCCGCCCAGCATCAGGACTGCCGCGGTCCATCCGGAGCTGGCATCGCCAATGGCCGCAAAGAGCCAGGCGAGCCCGCCGATGCCCAACATTGAAAAGAAAATTCGAATCCAGAAACCAGCCATGCGACTGATTATCGCGCGGCGAATCGGTAACCGCTTCCCCGCACGGTTTCAATGAGTTGGTCTTGGCCTGTCGATTCCAGGGCCTTGCGCAGCCTACGGATATGGACATCCACGGTCCGCTCCTCGACATAGACATGATCGCCCCAGACCTGGTTCAGCAGCTGGCTGCGGCTGTAGACCCGCTCCGGATGGGTCATAAAGAAATGCAGCAGTCGAAATTCGGTGGGGCCCAGGTCGAGTGGTACCTCTCCATCCGCCGTGCTGCCCCACAGGCGGTGGGTGGCGGGATCCAGCCGCAGGCCGCTGAGCGCAATCACATCATCGGTGAGCTGGGGTGCCCGCCGACGCAAGACGGCCTTGATGCGGGCCATCAGTTCCTTGGGGGAAAACGGCTTGGTGATGTAGTCATCGGCCCCGCTCTCTAAGCCCTGCACCTTGTCGGACTCATCGGCTCTGGCCGTCAGCATGATGATGGGAATCTCGCGGGTCCGGTTCTCCGCCCGAAGCCGCTCTGCCAGCCGCGCCCCAGACATTCCGGGCAGCATCCAGTCCAGCAGAATCAGGTCGGGCAACTCTCCCCCGATCAGACCCATTGCTTCTTCTGCATCCAGGGCCTGGATGATGCGGTAGCCTGCAAAGCCCAGGTTGATCGCCAGCAGCTCGGCGATCGCGGGCTCATCTTCAACGATCAGGATGGTGCTCTGCATAGGCCAGGGAAAAATCAGGACCAAAATCCATGTAAACCGCCAGTGTGTTGGGGGCGATTTTCTGCGATCCTAGGCCCCTTCAAGAGTCCATGCTAACTCCCTTTTTTGACAACTTGGTGACAACGCCATGAGCCACGATCAAGACACTGCCGCCCCGCCGTCCAGCCTCACCGTTCATGTGAAATCCAGGGTGATGGAGGTCGGCTACGAAGACGGCGCCGCCTACCGCATTCCGTTTGAGCTGATGCGGGTCTATTCACCATCGGCCGAGGTTATGGGCCACGGGCCTGGCCAGGAGACCCTTCAGGTGGGCAAGATGCACGTGATCATCGAGTCCATGGAGCCAGTCGGCCACTACGGTGTGAAGCCCAAATTCAGCGATGGCCACGAATCTGGCATCTTTTCTTGGGATTACATCGCCTGGCTGGGCCAGAACCAGGATGCCCTATGGGCCGACTACCTGGCCCGACTGGCGGCCGCTGGTGCCTCGCGCGAGCCGGACCTCTCAGGCGTTGCTACAGATTCGGGCGGGGGCTGTGGCAAGCCGGGCTGTGGCTCGGGCGGCTGCGGCAGCCACTAAAATCGGGGCTATGAACCAAAACACCACACATTTCGGATTTGAAGAGGTTCCCACTGGGGAGAAGGCCGGCCGCGTGGCCCGCGTTTTCGATTCGGTGGCTGCCCGCTATGACCTGATGAACGATGTCATGTCCATGGGACTGCATCGGATCTGGAAGGCCGCCACCATTTCACAGGCCAATGTTCGGCCGGGCCAGCATGTGCTGGATGTCGCCAGTGGCACGGGCGACTTGGCCCTGGCCTTTGCCAGGCGGGTCGGGCCACAGGGCCGGGTGGTGATGAGCGATATCAATGGTCAGATGCTTCAGCGTGGCCGCAATCGCCTGATCGATGCGGGCTACCCGATTGAGGCCGTGGTCTGCGATGCCGAGCACCTGCCCTTTGCTGATCATGAGTTTGATCTCGTGACAGTGGCTTTTGGCCTGCGCAACATGACCGATAAACCCACAGCCTTGAGGCAAATGCACCGCGTATTGAAACCTGGGGGTAAATTGATGGTCCTAGAGTTTTCCAAGGTGGCAGCTCCGCTTGAGAAAATCTACGATGTCTATTCCTTTAAGGTGCTGCCCTGGCTTGGAAAAAAGATTGCACAGGATGAAGCGAGTTATCGCTACCTTGCTGAATCGATCCGTATGCATCCGGGCCCAGAGGAACTCGCCCAGATGCTCAGGGATGCTGGCTTCGATATCGTGCGTTTCAGCACAATATCAGCAGGGGTAGTGGCGCTGCATCAGGCAATCAAAATTTAATTTTTTTAACACCGTTTTTACAGGAGCTGTTCACGTGAGAAACAAAAACTGGTTAGCCCTTGTTGCCTGTGTTTGTCTGCTCTCGGCCCCCGTGATCGAGGCCCAGGCCAAGCGCCTTGGCGGTGGCGGAAATATCGGCCGGGTGGCCCCATCGCCTGCGGCCAAGCCCCAGGCAGTGCCGGCAAAACCGGCGACTCCTCAGGCAGCCCCTCAGGGCCAGCAGGCAGCTAAGCCTGCTGCGGCCACCGCTGCCCAAACACCCAAGAAAAACAGCTGGCTGGGGCCCATCGCGGGTCTTGCAGCGGGCCTTGGCCTTGCCGCACTGGCGTCTTATCTTGGGTTCGGTGAAGAGCTCATGAGCCTGATGCTGATCGTGCTTGCAGTCGTGGTGCTCTTTGGGCTCTTTCGCTGGTTTGCAGCGCGCAAACAGGCCCAGTCGGGTTCCTATGGCGAGCCCGCTTTGGCCCGATCAGGCTATGGCAATGCCGATCTCGGGCCCGAGGGCCGGCCCAGCGATTCGGGCTGGAGCATGCCAGCCTCTGGTGGTCAGTCTTCTTTAGGAGCCTCTGCCCATTCAGCGCCTGCCGTGGATGCTGCCGTGTCGCAGCAGGAGGTTGACCAATTCCTAAAAGTTGCCCGCGAGCAATTCACGAAGCTCCAGGCCATTTGGGATTCTGGCGATATCCATAGCCTGGCCGAGTTCTGCACACCTGAAATGAACCGGGAGCTCTCGCACCAGATCGCTGATCGCAAGGGTGCAGTCAACGTCACCCAGGTCGTGAGCCTCGACACCGAGTGGATGGGCATGGTGGAGGGTCTGGATGATTTCGGCAAACCGGTCGATGAAGTCCGCGTGCGCTTTAAGGGCCTTATCCGCGAGGCGGCAAATGCTTCTGCTGTCGATTTCGATGAAGTCTGGACATTGCAGCGCGTGAAGGGCGGCGACACCGGCTGGCTGCTTGCGGGGATCATGCAATTTGGTCAATAACCTGATTGCCGCCCTGAATTGGGCGATCTCTAAAGATGAGCCACTGCATCTGGCGCTAAAAAGCCTTTCAGGCAAGCGCCTGCGCGTGGTCTTTCCTATCGGCGGCAGTGTCGATTGGGAGATTGAAGCCGATGGTCTGCTGAAGGAAGTTGGCCTGCAGACCAAGTACTCAGCAGTCAACACGGCGGGAATCGATGAGGCCCGCCGTGCTCCGGATGTCACCCTGATTCTGAATATGGACATCACCAAAGCAGTCCGCATAGAGGGTGATGCCATGGCTGCCGAGCGGCTTGGACCACTGGTTAAACTACTTAAAGAGCGTTTTTCTCCCTGGGAGCGCTTTTTAGCCAAGTCGCCTGCAGGACGACTGACCAAGCAGGCTGCCGAATATGCAGTCCACGAGGCCGGCGTTTTGGTGGGGCGCCAGCAGGCAGAGCAACACCATCAGGCACTGCGGGAGTTCCGCGATGCGCTTGATCGCCTGGAAAAACGTATTGATGTGCTTAGCCGTGTCTGATTTGCGGCACAAGTGCTTTATAAGCATGCCAGGTGCCATGGCCGATCAGCGGCGCTGTAATCACCAGCAGCGGCAGAAATAGCACCAGGCTCGCACCGATCAGGGCCACAATACACAGGGCCCAGATCAGCATGGCGTTTGCGTTATGCCACAGTGCTTTCGCACTTGTACCGATAGATTCCATCGTGTCCGATCCGCGATCCAGCATCATGGGTACAGAAACCACCGAGATCGCAAAGACGAGGCTGGCGAAAACAAAGCCAACAGCAGTCCAGATCGAAAGAAATTCAAGATTCTCCAGCGAGATAATTTTGGAAATCATGTCGCGCAGATCGGGATAGCTGTGGTTGCCGAACAGGGCAAACAGCACCACCGAGACCCGGGCCCAGACGATCATGAAAAACGTCAGAATGGCCGCAAAAAAAGCGATCGATTTCCAGTTGCGGGCCCAGCTCATGGTGCTTGCTGACACATTCGGTTTGTAGCCCCGATCCAGCTGACGGGAAATGTCATAGATGCCACAGCAGAGAAATGGTCCGACCAGAAAGAAACCCGCCGTCAGCCCCATCGTGACCTGCCATAGGTTCTGGTACACGAAACCAATGGCATAGCCCATGATTGCAAAAATGGCGCCGTAGATTGAGCCCTTGAATCCACTGGCCTTCATGTCTTTCCAGGCGCTCGCCAGAAAACCGAAGGCTGCTGTGGAAGGCATGGGCTGCAGGCCCACAAGCGTTGCTGACATATCTCCCCCCTTGGTGTGAATTTCACCGAGATATTTGCTGATTCTTTGAGATTTTACGACCCCCGACAAGTCAAAATCGTTTAGGGTTGACTCTGACACTCCGTGAACGGGCCGCATCCATTATGACTCGCCAAAAACCTCCCTCCTCTGTTATGCCCAGCATCGGCGCCCGGGGTCTTCCTGTTCCGGGCTATCTCACCGCCCATTACTGGTGGGCCTATGTCCATCCGCGGGCAGTTCGATTCTTTGAGCGTCAGTGGCTGGTGAATCTGATTCTCTGGGGCAACTATGGCCGTCTGCGTTCGGCGGCTTTGAAGGAGCTGGGCCACCCGATCAACAACAAGGTGTTGCAGATCGCCTGTGCCTATGGCGACATCACGCCCAAGATGGTTGGGCAACTGCGGGATTCTGGCTCATTGGATGTGATCGACATTCTGCCTGTGCAATTGGCCAATCTTGGCGCAAAACTGGGCCCCGATGAGCGGGTCAAGCTACACTGCATGGACTCTGCTGCGCTGAAATTTGATGCTGATCGTTTTGATCAGGTGTTGATTTTCTTTTTGCTGCATGAGCAGCCCGCCGATGTGCGCGAGGCGACCCTGCGCGAGGCCGCACGTGTTTTAAAACCCGGGGGCACCCTGCTGATTGTGGATTATTCTAAGCCCTCCTGGTACCACCCGCTGCGTTACCTCTGGAAGCCAGTCTTAAGGGTGCTCGAGCCCTTTGCCCATGATCTGCTTAACCGGGGCATTCAGCATTCGATCCCAAGCGATCTTCCGTTGAATGTCACCTTGAAGCGGGATTTCTTTGGCGGGCTTTATCAGATGATTCGCCTGCAGCGCGATTTTGGCGCAGCCCAGAAGGCAGATCAGTAGCCCTCGTCGTCTTTTGTGGCGCGGTCGATATAGAGCTTCAGGCCAATCAGCACCACGATGCTGATACCGATGATGCTGCCGATCAGAAGATAAACGTTGTCCAGTGAATCCATTCAGGCCTGATTTATTTTTTGGTCTTTAACGCCAGCGATTTTTCCCGTTTGTCGATCTCGCGCTGAATTGCAGCCAGGAGCTGGGCATCCGGCGCTGACCATCTGCCACCGGATTGATTCGCCATATAGACCACCGCACTAGCAAACTCCTCAATGCTCAGATCGGGCTTGCCGCCCCTGGCGGGCATGGCCCGAACACCCACATAGCCATCGGCAGTGATTCTGGCCTGGCCCTCCCGGATCAGCACCGCCCATTTTCTCTGATCCCCAACGCGTGGCGCATTGTTGGCGCCACTGGCGTGACAGCTGGCGCAGACGGCCTGATAGGTGGCCTCACCATTTGCATGTGCGTTCATGGTGAGCAGGCCGATCGAAAGCGCTGCCGCTATTGAAAAAAATGCTTTCATCAAATTAAGCTCAGAGTGACTTATGGGCGACATGGGGCTGCATACAAGCTCCTGTGGGTGTTGAATTCAGACGCTAATGATCGTTTAACATCGGCCGATGAGCAACCCTCGGATTTACCTGGAAATTTATGAAAATTATCGGTCTGATCAAGCTGATTGATTCCCAGGCATTTGATGCCTATCGCGCTCAGGTCGGCGATACGGTTGCCCTCTACGGTGGCGTCGTTCAATGTCGTGGAATGAAAACTATGATGCCCTGGAATGAGTTGAACTGCGAAGACTTTGATGCCTTTGTTGAGATTGAATTCCCAAGCCAGGATCTTGCGCAGCGTTGGGCCGACAGTCCAGAATATGCGTCCCTATTGCCTGTGCGTAGAAAGGCGATGCGGTTGACGTTGTTTGGCGTTGTTTAAGGGACGGGCTGAGGCGCAAGGCACGTAGGCAGCGGAGCGTAGGAGGGTCGGCAATCCCTCCGTGATTTAGATGAGTTTCAACTGGGTGTGCTCCATCCTTTTTTCGGAATGATGAATTCAGAGCAATTTTTATACTTATGTATTTTTACCTCTCCAAAACTTTAGATTTTTTCATTCATCCCATTAATATTTTGGGGTTGCTCAGCATTTCCACTTTTCTGTTTTTCATTCTGGGTAAGCAAAGGCTTGCGAAAACTCTAGGTTTTTTGATGCTGTTTTGCTGGTTTGGTGTTGGCTACACACCATTGCCAACCTATGGGCTTACCTATCTGGAAAATTTTGTCGCAAGACCGCAGTCAATTAATTTGAAAGATTTTGACTGTATTATTGTTC
>VERJ01000051.1 GCA_018882795.1 Burkholderiaceae bacterium
CGGCCATACGGCGCTTTTGCGAGACATTGAAGACCACCGCACACCGGAGGGCCACGGTCTGCTGGACGTCTGGATGAGTCACGGCGATAAGGTGGTAGATCTGCCCGCTGGATTCAAACTAATGGCCTCGACTGATTCATGTCCAATTGCAGGCATGGCCGATGAAACGCGGCATTTTTATGGCGTGCAGTTTCACCCCGAAGTGACCCACACCAAAAAGGGGGCGGAAATCTTGCAGCGTTTTGTGCGGGAGATTTGCAAGGCCGCGCCCGACTGGAACATGCCAGACTACGTGGCGGAGGCGGTTGCATCCATTCGCGCACAGGTTGGCAAAGAGCGGGTGATTCTGGGCCTATCGGGCGGTGTTGATTCTTCGGTTGCGGCCGCACTCATCCATAAGGCAATTGGCGATCAACTCACCTGCGTGTTCGTGGACCACGGCCTGCTGCGCTGGCAAGAGGCCGAACAGGTGATGGAGACCTTTGCCAAACATATGGGTGTGAAGGTCATTCATGTGAACGCAAAAGACAGGTTCATGACTGAGCTGCGCGGTGTCTCTGATCCGGAGCAGAAGCGCAAGATCATTGGTCGCGAGTTTGTACACATCTTTCAGGAAGAGTCCGAGAAACTTAGCAACGCGAAGTGGCTGGCCCAGGGCACCATCTATCCGGATGTGATCGAATCGGCTGGCGCCAAGACCAAGAAAGCCACCACCATCAAGTCGCACCACAATGTGGGTGGTCTGCCGGAAACAATGAAATTGAAATTGCTTGAGCCCCTGCGTGAACTTTTCAAAGATGAAGTGCGCAGACTTGGCCTTGCCCTGGGGTTGCCGCCCGAGATGGTTTATCGCCATCCCTTTCCTGGCCCAGGCCTTGGCGTGCGGATCCTTGGCGAGATCCATCCGGAATTTGTGCCACTGCTGCAGCGGGCAGATGATATTTTTATTCGTGCGCTGCGCGACACACGCACGACCGAGCAGGATCTGGCTGCAGGTCTCTGTGAAGCGGCCGATCTTGGTAAAACCTGGTATGAACTGACCAGCCAGGCCTTTGCGGTGTTCCTACCGGTGAAATCCGTAGGCGTGATGGGCGATGGCCGCACTTATGAATGGGTGGTGGCCCTGCGGGCTGTGGTGACCAGTGATTTCATGACCGCCCACTGGGCCCATCTGCCGCATCAATTGCTCTCGCAGGTCTCCAATCGCATCATCAATGAGGTCCGCGGAATTAATCGCGTGGTGTATGACATTTCGGGAAAACCGCCAGCCACGATCGAGTGGGAATGATTAAAATAGAAATAAATGCAACGCTCAGAGAGGAGCACCAATGTTTCCTGAATACCGAGAACTGATCACTAAACTGAAAACCACCGATCATCACTTCACCCGTCTGTTTGATAAACACAACGAGCTTGACCAAAAAATCAAGAACATGGAGAACCATGTTGCTCCCGGCACTCATGAAGAAATCGAGAATCTCAAGAAAGAAAAGCTGCATCTGAAAGATCAGCTCTACGCGATTTTGAAGAAGGCCAGCGCCGCCTAATTTACCTGGGGCCAGGCCGCAGGCGGAACCCCTTGGCCGATTGGCCCCATGACCCCCCAAGAAGACAATCATTTCATGGGCCTGGCGCTTGCACAGGCCCAGCTTGCCTTGCAGGCGCAGGAAGTTCCTGTGGGCGCCGTGGTGGTGAAAGATGGTGAAGTGGTCGCTGCTGGGTTCAACCAGCCCATTGGCAGCCACGATCCTTCCGCCCATGCCGAAATGGTGGCACTGCGGGCAGCTGCCCGGCGGCTTGGAAATTACCGGCTCAATGACTGCTCGCTTTATGTCACGCTTGAGCCCTGTGCCATGTGTTCCGGAGCGATCTTTCACGCACGCATCAAGGAGGTGGTCTATGGCGCACCAGACCCCAAAACCGGTGTGGCAGGCAGCGTGATGAATCTCTATGAAAATTCTCGGCTCAATCACCACACCACTGCACGTGGGGGTGTGATGGCAGCAGATTGCGGTCAACTGCTGCAGCGTTTTTTTGCCGAGCGCAGAGCGCTGAAATAGCCCCTATGAGTGATCCGAAATTTCATATTCGAATCTCCACCCAGGCCCAGACCCTGACACTGGTGGGGCTCGCGCCGGAGGCCCTAGAGGGCGGCCTGCGCTGGGCTCCGGATGCACCGGGCACAGTGCTGATGCATGTGCTGGTATCGACTTCTAAAAACGGCGTGGGCCAGCGGCAGGGCAGCTACCAGACCCCCCAGGGCCGGCATAAGATTCGCGCCAGGATCGGCGCTGGAGCCGCCTGGAATACGGTCTTTGTGGGTCGAAGGCCCACGGGTGAGATCTGGTCACCCGAGCTTTCCACTCGCAATCCCAACCGTGATTGGATTTTGACTCGCATTCTCTGGCTCAGCGGCCTGGAGCCCGGCAAGAACCGCTTTGGAGAGGTGGATACCATGCGCCGATACATCTATCTGCACGGCAGCCCCGATTCCGTAACGATGGGAGAGCCGGGATCGATTGGCTGCATCCGAATGAAAAACAGCGACATCGTGTCGCTGTTTGATCTGGCGCCTGCTGGCACCACGGTGGATATCAGCTAATCTGTTCTACTGAATCTTGGCTTTGGCCTTGAGTTGCTGCTGAAAATCCTGAAGTTTCTTGCGCTTCATTGATTCGGCAAGCTGATCCTTCACCTGATCGAACTCGGGCGGCTTGGCAGCGCGGGTGTCATCAAGGCGGATCACATGCCAGCCAAACTGGGTCTGCACTGGCGTTTCGGTAAATTTGCCTTTTTCCAGGGCCACCATGGCCTTGGAGAAGGGCTCAACAAATGACTGCGCATTGGCCCAATCCAGATCACCACCCTTGCTGGCAGAGCCAGGGTCTTTGGATTGCTTGGCCAGGTCTTCAAACTTACCGCCCTTTTTCAGCTTGTCGATGATGGATTTGGCCTCGTCTTCCTTTTCAACCAGGATGTGGCGGGCACGATATTCCTTGCCTGAATCGCTTTTGGTGAGACGATCGTATTCGGCTTTCACATCAGCATCGCTCACACCAGATTTGGCAAGTTGATCCTGCACCAGGGCATTGATCAGCACCTGCTGACGCACGTTATCCAATTGAAACTTGACTTCGGGCTTGGCGGGCAGACCACGGCGCTCGGCCTCTTGCACCAGGATTTCACGATCCACCAGTTCCTGGCGCACCAGGGCCTGCAGCTGGGGCGAATCCTGCTGGCCTTGCTTGGTCAACTCATTGACAAAGGCATCGGCACGGGCACGGGTAATTGGCTTGCCGTTCACCACGGCGATATTTTGGGCAGCGGCAATACCGCCGAAAGAGACCAGTGCTGCTGCGAGAAAAGCTTTTTGAAACGATTTCATGAAGACTCCGAGGGGTCGCGCGCCTCAATCGAGAGGGCGTGGATGCGCGCGGGGATCCAGTCGCTTAAGGGATCATACACAAGCCGATGACGCGCCAGCCGCCCTTTGCCGGCAAAGGCGCTGGATACAACTGTGACGTGGAAGTGGCCGCCGCCGGCGGCGGCGCCGGCATGGCCGTGGTGCTTGGCACTATCGTCGCGCACCGTGATGGCGGAGATGGGCAACACGGCCCGTAGGCGGGCCTCGATTTCCTGGGGGCTGGGGGCCAGGTGGCTCATGGGGAGTCCTTGTCTTTGAGGGCGTCGGGGAGTTCGGCGCTGGCGAAGCGATTCATCCACAGGGCCTGGGCCACGATAAATACGCCCATGAGTCCGATGGTGCCGAAGAGTTTGAAATTGACCCAGGTATCGGTGGAAAAGCTATTGGCGACCCATAAATTCAAGGCTCCCAGCACCGCGAAGAAAATCCCCCAGGCGGCATTTAATTTTGCCCAGGCCGCTCTCGGCATGTCGATTTTTGAACCCATAAATTTCTGCATCAGCAGAGTTTTGGAAAATAACTGTGGCCCGAGTAACGCAACCGCAAAGAGGCCATAGAGCAGGGTGGGTTTGAGTTTGATGAAACGCTCATCCTGCAGAAAAATGGTGGCGCCACCAAAGAGCACGATCAGCCCAAGGCTCACCCATTGCATGGCCTCAATCGTATGGCCACGGGCTTTGAGCACCGCCATGACGATCAAGGTGGCCGCAATGGCAACGCCTGTGGCCCAGTAGAGGTCCGAGAATTTATAGACCACGAAAAACAAAATGATCGGCAGCCAGTCAGCGAGAATTTTCATGTGATGGATTTAAATGTCAGGCGCGGCGTGACGTACGCCAACGGATGTTTTATGGCTTGGGCTCGAATTCTACCGAGGCCGAGTTCACACAGTAACGTAGGCCGGTGGGCTGGGGGCCATCGTCGAATACATGGCCCAGGTGGGCATCGCACTGGCTGCAGAGGATTTCGGTGCGCACCATAAAGTGACTGGTATCACGCTCTTCGCGGATGCAGTCGGGTGAGATCGCCTTCCAGTAGCTTGGCCACCCACAGCCCGCATCGAATTTGGTGGAGGAGGAAAAGAGCGGCTGACCGCAGCAGATGCAGCGATAGGTACCTGACTCAAAATGATCCCAATAGCGGCCGCTAAAGGGGGCCTCGGTCGCCTTGCGGCGGGTGACTTCAAACTCCATGGGACTGAGTTCTTTGCGATAGTCGTCGTCGGTTTTTTTCATTAGCGTGTTTCTGCAGTATTTGTCAGCCCAATCATATCCACAGATGGCGTGCTTGGAATATTCAGCTTGAGCAACTCACAGCAAGATGCTCTGCCCAGTCTGGCGGTGGAGCCGCATAAAGCTCATAGCCAGGATGTTCATCAAACGGTGCCTGCAGCAGCTTCAGCACTTCCTCAAAGGGCCTTGAGTCGCCGTGATCACGCACGGCACGAATGACCTCTTCAGCTACCCAATTGCGCAGCACATACTTTGGATTGACACGGCGCATGCGCGTGAGCCGTTCTTCACCCGAGATTTGCTGAAGACTCGCGCTGTGCTTTGCAGCCTGGCCGTAGCGGGCAAGCCAGCTACGGCAGGCCTCGCGATCCGGTGCCAGATCTATGAAGGCCTGTTCGCTTCCGTTTGAGAGCGCACGAAAGCTCAGGGTGTAATCCATGTGCTGACGCTGCAGCAGGGTGTAGAAGTCATCCAGAAGCGGCGACCATTCCTCCTGGGGCAGGGCCTGTAATCCGAGCTTGGCACGCAGGATTGCATCGATCTCTTGCGCATAACAGGCCTTGTAGGTCTCCAGCACTTCCCGTAGCCGATCTGCATCCCGAACAAGAGGATAAAGCGCGTTGATCAGCCGCCCAAGATTCCACATGCCCACCTGAGGCTGGGCCTGATAGCTGTAGCGGCCATGATGATCCGAGTGGTTGCAGATATGGCCTGCGTCAAAGCCATCCATGAAGCCAAACGGGCCGTAATCGAGAGTCAGTCCCAGGATGGAAAAGTTATCGGTGTTCATCACGCCGTGCATGAAGCCTGCGCCCATCCATTGGGCCATGAGGCGGGCAGTGCGCCGGGCGACTTCGTGGAGTAGGTCGAGGGTCTGGACCGCGACACTTTCAGGACCTTCATTGCGAGGGGGCTTGGCCCCCGTGGCAATCCACTGCGCCACATGACGCACCAGCACTTCTAATAAGTCCGTCCGCCCGCGGCTTGAAAAATATTCAAATGTTCCAAACCGTACAAAACTCGGCGCAAGCCGACACACCACGGCCGCAGTCTCCACCGTTTCACGCAGCACCGCCGAAGGCGAGATGATCAAGGACAGGGCCCGCGTGCTGGGTATACCCAGGCTGTGCATCGCCTCTGAACACAGAAACTCGCGAATCGAAGAGCGCAATACCGCCCGACCATCCGCAAAGCGCGCATAGGGCGTGGGGCCCGCACCTTTTAGCTGCAACTCCCAGCCATTGATCGCACCAAGATTCAATGCACGGCCATCGCCCAGCCTTGGTACAAATACGCCGAACTGATGTCCCGCATACACACCTGCATAGGGCTGCATATGATCGACAACCGCGCCACCCGAAAGTACGGCGAGCCACTCGGGGCTCTGCACCAATGCAGCCGCATCCTGGCCGATCAGCTGTGCGGCGCCGGGCGACACCGCAAGCCATTGGCAATCTGCAATTGGTGTCGGATCGCAGGGAAAACAAAAGGGCTCCGCGGAGTCGCCTGCAATATCCGCAAAGCCGCCGGTCCATGCCGAGCGAATGGACTGCGGTATGGAGACGCGCGGTGCCGATCCCGCCTGCGCATGAGGCGAAAGCGGTGGCAGCGGGCTGGCGGCGCCAAGAAATTCAGGTGCATTCATGACCGCGAAGTGTAAGTCTTGCTATCGTTGCGGTCATGGAATCCCTTAAAAAAGCGGGCTTTACCCCCTTTGTGGAGCATCTTGGCGTGGAGCCGGTTGCCACCGGCCATGGCCACGCCGAGATTCGGCTGCAATTAAAACCCGAGCATCTCAATGGCCTGGGCGTGGCCCACGGTGGTGTGGTCATGACCATGCTGGATGTGGTCATGGCGGTGGCGGCCAAATCCGCTGATCCCGATCAGATGGGCATGGTCACGGTGGAGATGAAGACCAGCTTTCTTCGCCCAGCGAAAGGCGAGCTGCATGCATTTGGCTGGTGCGATCATTTCTCCACCACCATGGCCTTTTGCAGAGGCGAGCTGCGCGATGCCCATGGGCGGCTTCTGGCCCAATCCATGGGCACATTCAAGCGTATGCGCAGTTTCAAGCGCGAGCGTGGCTCAAGCGCCGACTGATTCGGCAATCAGAAATCGTTCTTCAACCGTCTTAATGGGTTCGGCCTGCGCAGACCAGGTGATCTCGCGGGCGAGGGCCTTTAGGCCTTCCACATGAATCAGTGTGGAAGAGCGGGTGTGATAGTCATCCCCCGAGATTAGGGCTGCTGAGAGTCGTTTTTCCCACGCATAGGGCACACCGGTGTTGGGCAGCTCGGCATCCTGCGCAATCTCAGGCGAATGCATCACCTGGGTGATGGCATCCGTATCTGCAGTTTTCATCGCCGAAAGCAGGCGCCTGGCCTTGGGCCAGGGCGTGTTGAGCTCTGCATTGGAGAGCACATGCGGGCCTTCATCCAGCGCCGCAATCTGCCGCGTTCGCCCGCCAAGCCAGTGGGCATCAATGCCATCGGCCGTGATGCGGCCAACGATCAGGTTATAAGGCGAGGCGACCGTCACCTCTTGCAGCATGCGCTCTAAAAATTCCAGCGGTCTGTGATTCCCGCTCAAATACGCATGGACCATCAGACCCCGCGAACCATAGGGTACGGCTGCGTTACCGATCGAAGGATCACGCACATTGGTTATCGCCGCGAAGCGGCCACTTCGGGTGATGCCAAGCCATGTGCCCTTAGCCCTCAGATCCCTGCCCGCCAAAATATCCTCCTGCCACCAATGCAACGGCTCAGTTGGTCGATCCGCGAATTCATCCCGGTTCGCTGCAATGAGTAGCGATGGCCCCTTGCCAAGATGCAGGCCGATTAGACACATGGTGTTGAGAATGAAAAATTTAAATGCAAGCGGGGCCGCTGAGGCGTTTCAGGCTGCCTGTGCAACTGAATAAGGCAGGGCGGCAGGGTTCAGCGTTGGGCCATCCACGCTACCCAAGCGCAGATTGCCGGTCTCCCATGCCTCAATGGTGGTTTCGATCAGCAGGGCCACCTTGGGCAGTGGGTCGCCCTGATCCGACACCCAGGCCGCGGCATTCACCACCTGGCCGCAAGGCTCTGTAGCACCTGCTCCGCTCCAGATGTCTTGGCCTGGCAGAGCAGAGATCACGGCATCGCTGGTATCCGTCAAAGCAATATCGGCCCGGTAACTGCGCCGCTTAAGCTTGCCCAGATACTGGCTGCGGGCCACAACTTCCTGGCCGGGATAGCAGCCCTTGGAAAAGCTCACGCCATTGACCAATTCAAAGTTCACCATCTGGGGCACAAAGCGCTCCTGCGTGCTCTCCCAGACCCAGGGTTTAGCGGCCTGTACTTCTGAAAATAACCAAGCGCTTTCATTGATGCGTGGCACATTGTTCAGGCCATGCATGATGCTTTCAATCTGCGACGGACTTCCCACAATCCAGGCACGCTCACCCAACACCGGGCAGGGGGCATCGACCAGCAGCCAGGCACCATCCAGATCAAAGGCTAGGCCATCGCGATTGGCCGCAGGGGTGGCAGCAAGCCGCTCGCCAGCCTCACCCCAGATGCCCAAAGCGGCGAGTGATTCATCAGCGGGAGAAAAACCCGCCTTCGATCTCAGCAGGTACATCTTCAGTCGCTTGGTGATGCGCTCGGCACTCTCGGATGGCAGCAGGTGGCCATAGGCATCATCGGCCACACGCCACTGGAGCATGGTGGTCAGCAGTCGGCCCTTTGGTGTGCAATAGCCGGTGCGCTGATGATGCGTGCCATTGGCATGCGCAATATCGTTGGTCAGCTGGCCCTGCAGGAAGGCCTTTGCATCGGGACCCCGAACAACAAAGCCGGAGAATCGGCCAAGCATTGCCAGCAGGCGGGGCCGGATCAGGGAGGAGAGTGCGGATGTCATCGCCTTAATATAGCGGGATGGCGCAGCGCAAAGCGAGATCTCCACATAAAACCCGATCCGGTTCAGGGATGATGGGCCTGCTGCGTGGCCTGGCGATACTTTTTTCGCTCGCGTTGCTGGCGACAGGCGCTGGCCTCGGATGGTTTCTGCATCATGCAGGCCAGCCCATCGCGATGGGCCCCAAGCCCGTGGACCTGCTCATTCCCTATGGCACCTCTGCCCGAGGCATTGTGGGCCTGGCCAGGGCTGCGGGAATGGAAATCGATGAGCGCCTCTTTCTTGCCTATGCGCGGTGGCGGGGCGTGCACAAGGATCTTCGGGCTGGGGTTTATCACATCGCGCCAGGTCTGACCCGCAAAGGCTTTATTGAGCGGCTTGCCGGGCATGATGCAAGCCAAACCGAATACAGAATTCTGGAGGGCTGGACAGTGCGGCAGACTCTGGAATCGCTGGCCAGGCAGTCAGAGATCCAATTTGATCTCGCACAGGGTGCCGATGAAGTCTCGCTTGCCCGTGCCCTTGGCCTTGACGCGAGCTCTGCCGAGGGATGGCTCTACCCCGACCTGTATGTGGTGGCAAAAGGATCTTCTGCGAGCAGCCTGCTTGCGCGTGCTGCAGCGATTCAACAGCGGTTAGTGGCAAAAGAATGGGAACAGCGGGCTCAGGGACTGCCTTATCGGACCATGACCGAGGCCCTGATCGTGGCCTCCATTGTTGAAAAAGAGACCCAGTACCCAGGGGATCGCGAGCAGGTGGCAGCGGTGTTTGCCAATCGCATCCGGCTGGGCATGCCCCTTCAGGCCGACCCGACCGTGATCTATGGCCTGGGCCGTGATTTCAATGGCGACATCACTCGCGCCCATCTGAAAAAAGACACGCCTTACAACACCTATACCCGCAAGACCCTGCCGCCCACGCCCATCTCCAACCCTGGGCCCAGGGCGATACGCGCGGTGATGAATCCATCGGATTCCAGGGCGCTGTATTTCGTGGCCCGCGGTGATGGGAGCTCACATTTCTCAGAGACACTGGCCGAACACAATAGCGCCGTGAATCGGTTCATTCGGCGTTTGGCAGGAGCAGCAGGAAAATGAGAGGCAAGTTCATTGTGCTGGAAGGCATCGATGGTGCCGGCAAGAGCACCCATGTGGAATTTATTGCCCAGAGTATTCGTGAGTCCCACGGCGTGCAGGTGCTGGTCACCCGCGAACCTGGCGGCACACCGCTTGCAGAGAAGATCCGCGGCTTGGTTTTGCATGAGCCGATGGATGTCGAAACCGAAGTGCTGCTGGTGACTGCTGCGCGGCGAGACCATGTGGCTCGTGTGATCCGTCCAGCACTTGAGGCAGGGCAATGGGTCGTCTGCGATCGGTTTGTGGATTCGACCCGGGCCTATCAGGGTGGGGGAGGTGGGGTCAGTCTGGGCTGGATTGATGAACTCAGCGAATCGGCCACCTCGGGTCTGAGCCCGGATCGGGTCTATCTGTTCGATGCACCCGCAGCGTTGGCGGCCCAGCGGCGCGGCGGCCGGGGCCAGGCAGAGGACCGGTTCGAGGCCCAGGACCTGGCCTATTTTGAGCGGGTAAGGGATGTGTATTTGAATCAGCAGCGGCTTTTTTCTGAAGCGTCTTTTCTGGTGATTGACTCTTCGATGAGTGTTTCACGAATTCAGAACTTACTCTTAATAGATATCGCAACATTATGATTCAAAAGAAATTTCATTGGTTTGATGGGTGGTGGAAAGAGGTCGCCCAGACCCTGGATCGGCGCCCCTCGGCCCTGCTGCTGCATGGGCCAAAAGGAATCGGCAAGACCGACTTCTCACTGGAGATTGCGGCCGCCTTGCTCTGCCAGTCGCCTCTCTCAGATGATCAAACCGCCTGCGGGAAGTGCCAGTCTTGTAATTGGATGGCCAGTCGCCAACATCCCGATTTTCGTTGGGTTAGGCCGGATGCGGATGCAGAAGAGGAAGGGTGGACCGCCACGGGCTCCGATGGAGCCCTCACGGTGACGGGGGGTGAGTCATTGCAGGCTACCTCTTCGTCATTGCGAGGCGAAGCCGAAGCAATCCAGCCTTCCGAAAAAAAGTCCCAAGAAATACGCATCGAACAAATCCGCGGCCTGGCGGGCTTTGCCAATGTGGGCGCCCATCGGGGCGGCCTGCGCGTGGTGGTGGTGAGTCCCGCCAACCGCATGAACTATGCCGCAGCTAACGCACTGTTAAAGACATTGGAAGAACCCTCGCCGGGGCTCATGTTTATTCTGGTAGCCGACAGCCTGCGCGGCATACCGGCAACTATCCTCTCCCGGTGCAGAAGACTCGATTTGGACGTCAGTCCTCAGGATCTGGCCCTGTTAC
>VERJ01000013.1 GCA_018882795.1 Burkholderiaceae bacterium
GCCCAGGCCCTGCGTGCCCTCTCGGCCCAGGTCTGGATCACGGAATGCGATCCCATCTGCGCGCTGCAGGCTGCCATGGAGGGTTATCGCGTTGTCACCATGGAATATGCGGCGGATAAAGCCGATATTTTTGTGACCGCCACTGGCAACAAGAATGTGATCACCTATGCGCACATGGCCAAGATGAAAGACCAGGCCATTGTCTGCAACATCGGCCACTTTGATAACGAGATTGATGTTGCCTCGCTCTCCAAGTGCACATGGGAAGAAATCAAACCCCAGGTGGATCATGTGATCTTCCCGGATGGCAAGCGGATTATTCTGCTGGCCAAGGGCCGCCTGGTGAACCTGGGCTGCGGCACCGGCCACCCCAGCTATGTGATGAGCTCCTCTTTTGCGAATCAGGTGATTGCGCAGATTGAACTCTTCACCCACAAAGACTTTTATGAAAACGGCAAGGTCTATGTGCTGCCCAAACATCTGGATGAAAAAGTGGCCCGGCTGCAGCTGAAAAAACTCGGCGCCATGCTCACCCAGCTCTCCGACGAGCAGGCCCGCTACATCGGCGTGCCGATCGAGGGCCCCTATAAGCCCGAGACCTATCGCTATTGATCGCTGATTGGTCATGACCAAAAAAGTCAGCGTAAGCCTGGAGTTCTTTCCACCGAAAACGCCCGAGGCCGCCGACAAGCTGCTTGCGACCGCCAGGTCGCTTGCAGTGGTCGGGCCGGAGTATGTGTCGGTCACCTATGGCGCTGGCGGCTCCACTCGCGAGGGGTCGCTGGATACCGTGCGGCAGATGCTGTCGGTGTTTGACTCGGTGGCGCCGCATATCTCCTGCATCGGTGCGACTGCGGCACAGATGGAAGAACTGCTCTCACTGTATGCCGGGATGAACATCTCACGGCTGGTGGCCCTGCGCGGCGATCTGCCCTCCGGATATGGCCAGGGTGGTGAATTCCAGCGGGCGATTGATCTGGTGCGGTTCATTCGTGAGCGGCATGCAGAGCAATTTCTGATCGAGGTTGCTGCCTATCCCGAGATCCATCCGCAGGCCAGAAGTGCGCGAGACGATCTGCAGTTTTTCGCCGAGAAAGTAAAGGCGGGCGCCCATGGTGCGATCACCCAATACTTTTTTAACACTGATGCGTATTTCCGTTTTGTTGATGATGCGTACGCGCTCGGTGTCGAGGTACCGATCGTGCCGGGCATCATGCCGATCACCAACTTTTCGCAACTGGCGAGATTTTCAGATGCTTGTGGCGCTGAAATTCCGCGCTGGATCCGGCAACGGCTGGCGGGCTATGGCGACGATGTCGCGTCGATCACAGCCTTTGGCCGCGAGGTGATCACCGATCTCTGCGATCAGCTGCTCACAGCGGGCGTGCCCGGACTGCACTTCTACACCATGAACCGCGCAGACCCCACGCTGTCGATTCTGCGCAATCTCAAGCTGCTCGATTCCTGAAATCACGCCAACCGGATTCGGTGACGCAGGCATCAAGCTGCAGGTCATGGGATTCGGAAAAAACGCCATCGTGCAAGGCATGATCAAAGCAGACCCCGATCAGACGTGGCCAGGGCTCCGGGGTGGCTGCAATGGTGCGGTCATAAAAGCCCTTTCCTGCGCCCAAACGGCCCCCAAGGCGATCGATGCCCACGCAGGGCACAAGCCAGGTGTCACAAGCCAACGTCTTGGTGTCGGCAGGCACTGCAAGCCCCATGGCATCCCGCACCAGAGATTCACCAGGGTGCCAGAGCTGCATCACCAGGGGCGTGTCCCGACTCACAACAACAGGCAGGGCCAGAGACATGCCGCGTGCATGCCATGCCTTCCATGTCGACATCAGATCGGGCTCTCCGCGCCAGGGAAGAAACACAGCGATACGCAACCATCCCTGAGTCACGGCCTTGGCCGACAGCGTATCGGCAATCGACTTCTCCGCGGCCCGACGATCCTGCTGCGACATCTGTTCACGCTGCTCCAGGAGCTGTCGGCGCAGGGGATCCTTTTGCATGGATAGGATTCTGATCATTTCAAGGTTAAATTTACCCCTTGTGAGGCGTCTGCAAGTCATCTTTTTCTTTAGGGGAAGCCCTTTATTGTGCTCGGCACTGCTCGTGGGCATGACCATGCTCGGGCCAAGTGCCGTTCACGCAAAGGCCAAGGAACAGGCGGCTGAGAGCGCATCGGCCAGCATCATCGTGCAGGCCAAAGAGGCCTTTGCAAAAGGCCGACTGCCCGAACTCGAACGGCTCATGGCCAAGAGTCAGGGGCACCTGCTTGCGGCCTGGCCAGATTACTGGCGACTAAAACTGCTGCTTGGCATTCCCAGCACGGATGGCAAGATGATGCGCGCCAATGTACAAGCCTTTCTGGCCCGGCATCCCAAGCACCCATTACGTGAACATGCACAGCGCGATTGGATCGCGGCACTGATCTCAAAAAATCTCTGGTCCGATGTGGCGGTTGCACTGGAGAGCCTGCCACCGCAACTCACCAGCCCCGGGATCCAATGCGCCAAAGCAAAGCTTGGCCTACTACCCACAGAGCCTGAGGGCCAAAAAGCGCAATTCATCCATCTGGCAGCTGGCCAGGAGACTGCCGATGCCTGTCTTGCACTCATCGAAGATCTGGCGAAGGCCGAAGTGGTGGCGCTGAACTATCTACGCCAGCGGGCCCGATGGGCCGCCCAGGTGGGCAGCGATGCTAGCCATGGCCGCATGATTGAAATCCTGCGTACACACGCCAAGGCCCATGAGCTGGGGGCCCGGGGGCCCGATCCGTTTAAGACCGAGGCCCAGCTGGGCCAGATCCTGAAGGCAAGCCGGGTCGATAGCCTGTCGTCGCTGCCAATCCTGGCCAGACACAAAAAGGATCTCACCCACGAGCAGGTCGAATACGCCAGCTTTGCGGTAGGCGCAGCCATCTGGCGACGCAGCCACGCGGATGCCTGGGGCCTAATGCAGGAAGGCTGGTCAAGCCTTGGTCAGCAGCCCGACGAGGCCCTTCAAGCGGCCGCCCGAGAGGCCATTCGCCGCTCGGCCTGGCCCAAGCTTCTGGACATCATCGCAGCGATGCGTGAACCTCTGCGCACTGAGACCGCCTGGCAGTACTGGCGTGCGATTGCCCTGAAAGAAACAAGACAAAAAGAAAAATCCGAGGAGATTCTCAAACGGCTTCGGGATGACTTCGGTTTCTACGGCATGCTGGCCCAGGAGGAGCTCGGCAGCCCCGTGCGGCTTCCCACAAAATCAGAAGTGACGCTTTCAGCAGAGGATCAGAAGCGGCTCGACCAGGATACGGGCATTCAGCGCAGCTATGCCTTGCTACGGGCGGGCATGCGGGCCGAGGCGGTGATGGAATGGTCAGCAGCCATGCGCGGCAGAAACGATGCGGAACTGATACGCACCGCCTTGCATGCGCGAAAAGCTGGCTTTTATGACCGCATGATCGCCGCGGCAGACCGCACTCAGGAGGAACATGACTTCAGCCTGCGCTATCCCACGCCCTTCAAAGACACCGTGATCTCGGCGGCCAAAAAGAAATCGCTTGATCCCTGGTGGGTGCTCGGACTGATTCGGCAAGAGTCACGCTTTATCCCGGATGTGAAATCCTCGGTGGGCGCAGCGGGCCTAATGCAGATCATGCCTGCCACCGGAAAGATGCTTGCCAAAGAAGTCGGCATGAAAAACACCCGTAACCTGCAGCTCACCGATGTGGAGCTCAACGTTCAGCTTGGAACAACATACATGCGCCAGCTGCACGACCGCTTCGATGGTTCCGCACTACTGGCTTCAGCAGCCTATAACGCTGGGCCTTCCCGGGCGGTGAACTGGCGGTCCGCACTGCCCAGACGCATTGATGGCGCAGCGTTCGCGGAATCCATCCCCTTTCCCGAGACCCGCGACTATGTCAAACGTGTGCTGTCTAATGCAGTGCTGTATCACGCCGTTCATAATGGCGGTACAGTGCCTTCGCTTCGTCGCCTACTCGGAGAAGTCGCCCCAGGAGAATCCTCCTGAGTGAAGTCGGCAGGCCCACACTTGGAGAATTGTTATGTCGTTGCTGCATGCAGATGTTGTGATTGTTGGTGGTTCAGGATTCATCGGCAGGGCCTTGGCGGCCGCACTGATCTCGCGTGACAAATCGGTTCGGATCATCACACGCAAGCGCGAGCGAAGCAGGGAGCTCTGGCCGCTGCCGAAAATTGAGATCGTTGAGGCAGACCCCCACGATGAGGCTGCGCTCTACCAGGCTTTTGAGAATGCCGATGCGGTTGTGAATCTGGTGGGTGCGCTGCACAGCAAGGCGGGCAAGCCCTGGGGTCCCGATTTCGATGCTGCCCATGTCAAGCTGCCTGCACGCATCGCGCGCTGCATGAACCGAAGAAAGATTCGTCGACTCATTCATATCAGCGCACTCGGCGCAGCAGAACAGGCACCCTCAATGTATCTGCGTTCCAAAGCCGCTGGCGAGGCCGCTCTGCGGGCCAATCAATCCATTGATGTCACGATCCTTCGGCCCTCTGTGGTGTTTGGCGCAGAAGATCAATTCATGAATCTATTCGCGAAGCTGCAAAAACTGCTGCCCGTGGTGCCGCTCGCCACCCCGCACGCAAGATTCCAGCCGATTGCGGTGACCGACTTGGCCAACGCGATTGCCAACTGCCTGGACAATCCCACCACCATCGGCAAGAACTATGAATGCGTGGGGCCAGAGGTGCTCACGCTCTACGAACTCGTGCATTGGGCCGGGGTCTATGCAGGCTGCCCAAGGCCCATCATTCCATTGCCCGATGGCGCCGCCTGGATGCAGGCCTGGGTCATGGAAAACCTTCCCGGCAAACCCATGATGTCGCGAGATAACCTGGCCTCTGCCAGCGTTCCCAATGTGGGCAGCGCGCCGATGTCGCCTGATCTGGGTATTCCGAACCCGCTCTCGATTCACGCCATCGTGCCCACCTATCTGGGTAAGGAAACTCCACGGGCCCGACTCTCGGACCGTCGTGCAAAAACCTGAGACCCTGACAGATGCCTTGGTGCGCGAGCGGCTTACGCCGCTGGTGAGCCGCCTTGCTGCGCCAGATCCAATCCTGGCCAGGCTGCCGGATGGGGTCGCTGTTTTCTGTGTGGGTGGCGCTGTGCGCGATGCCCTGCTGGGTGAGCCCAACAGCGACCGAGACTATGTCGTGGTCGGGGCCAGCGTAGATGACATGCTTGCGGCGGGCTTTGCTCCCGTCGGAAAAGATTTTCCGGTCTTTCTGCATCCCACAACACATGAGGAATTTGCTTTAGCAAGAACTGAGCGCAAATCAGGCCAGGGTTACAAAGGCTTTGTTTTTCAAGCCGACCCCTCCGTGCGGCTGGAAGATGATCTTCTGCGACGGGATCTGACCATCAATGCCATTGCACTCTCTGCAGCAGGAGAAGTGGTCGACCCCCATCACGGTCTGCAAGATCTACAAGAGCGGCTTTTGCGCCACGTGGGGCCTGCGTTTTCAGAAGACCCAGTGAGGCTGCTGCGGCTGGCACGATTCGCAGCCCGCTGGCCAGACTTCTCAATCGCCTCGAAGACCACTGCGCTGTGTCGTGACATTGTGGCCTCGGGCGAGACAGGGGCACTCGTGGCGGAACGGGTATGGCAGGAAATCGCCAAGGGCTTGATGGAAACCAAGCCATCACGAATGATGCGCGTGCTGATGGAAACGCAAGCCTGGTTTGAGCTTGGCCCCAAGGTGTCGGCTCTCTCTGACACAACCCTGCAACAGATTGATCAGGCGGCGGCCGACCAGGCCCCACTTGAAGTCCGCTATGCCCTGTTGATCGGCAATCAAGGTGGCTCGGCAGCACTGTCTGAACAACTCTTCAAAGCGCCCAAGTCATGTCAGGAGCTGGCGGCCTTATTCATTCAACAGAGCCGCTCTTTGGAAGGCCTGATGACAGCGCTGGATCGACAACCCAATCCACGTGCAGAGATCGTACTGGACTGGCTCATGTCGGCCGATGCACAACGGCGGCCTGAGCGTTTCAACTTACTGCTGGCCTGTCTTCAGCTGTCACAACGCATTGATGGGCGTACAGCAGATCTTCTCGCGGCATTGGCGGCACACATCAGTACAGCATCGGCCAATGAGTCCGTGGCAAAGGCCGTAGAACAGGCCAAAGCCCAGGGCCTAGCGATTGCAGAAGCAGCCCGCACTGGCCGGCTTGCGATCTTGCTGACCCACCCGGCGATGCAACCGCCTAAGCGTTAATCGACGCCAATCGATCACCCTGGGCAAAGCCGCCCTGAATCAGGGCATCTCGAGAGGCTTGATCGAGCCGCTTGGTAAGCAACAGCACCTTAAAGACCTCGCCCATTGCAGACTCGGACATTAAATTCTGCAGGCTGCTCAGCAATTGGGCCCGTGACGCCACATCCGCAGTCTGATCCAGCAAAGGCTGTGCGATTTCCAATAATCCCGCCGCCATTAGAAACCGGGCCTGGGTGACAAATCCATCCACGTGAAAGCCGACTGACTTTGCAAGATCCGCAACATGCGTGAAATCCACATGGGCCGTCAGATCCTGCAGGCCAACGCGATTGAGTAGTTCCTTGGGCGCATCGAATCGTTGATGACGAAAGTGGGCGCACAGGGTGCCATCTGTGCGGCCAGGATGATCCAGCTCGGGCTGGGCAAATCCGTAATCAATCAAGAGCACCGCACCCCGATCCATGCTTTCAAAAACGGAGCGCAGCCATGGGCCAAACCATGGGCTCCACTCGCCCCGATAGCCCGGCCCCCAGGGCAATCCCCTCGCGGTGGCGGCCTCTTTTCTCTCCAGCACCACATCAGCGAGCAGATGGCCCGCAGGCTGCGCCACCCAGACTAAACCATCATCGGATGCGCTCTCATCATCGCCCGACTGTGCCAGGCCCACACCCCACTCCACTACCTCCTGACGGCCCGCCCACTCAAAACATTTCACAGGCATGGCATCAAGCACCTCATTGGCAATCACCAGGCCTTCAAATCCTGGCTCAAGCGATTGGATCCATCGAATGGGGCCAAGGCCCTGGGTTGTCTTGCGCTGAACCTGCTGCAGATCCGCGCTCAACTCAACCATTTCCATCTCGAGCGCCTGATGGGGGGCTGAGCGCAAAAGCTCAGCCGCCAGGTCACCCCGACCACCGCCGAATTCACGAACTTTGAGTGCTTCGGACATCAAGGCAATTGATGCGCGTTGCCCGCGCAGCGGCTGGGCCCAGCGCCAGATGGCCCTGGCCATCCATGGGCCCATCATTGGGCCCGTGACAAAGTCGCCGCCCCCGGAATCAAGCTGGCGCGCAAAAGGGGCGCCGCCGCCCGAGTAATACCCCTGCGCAGGGCTGTAGAGGGCAGACTGCATGAATACATCGAATGCAAGCCATCCGCCCGATTGCTTTATCTGTTCTTGAATCTGCCGAACCAGGGACTCCATGGGTCGTGAGGGTATCAAAGCTAAACTTCAGTCCGTGCAGAACTCCACCACACAACCCCTCACCCAGGACCAGCCAGACGGCTCCGCACCCGCCTGCCTGATCACGGGCGCGGCAACGCGGATCGGCGCCGTCCTGGCCCAAGCACTGGCCAACGCGGGCTGGGATATCGCCCTGCACTATCGCCACTCGGGGGCAAAGGCCCAGGCACTGGCGCAGTCGCTGCAACAGACGGGCCGGCAGGCAGCATGCTTTCAGGCAGACCTCTCCAACGCAGCCTCAGTGGAAGCACTCTTTGATGCCGCAGCAGAGTGTTTTCCACGGCTATCGTGCGTGGTGAACAACGCCTCGCAATTCGAATTCGATCGGCCAGAGAGCGCCAGTGCGCAGGTGCTCACAAGTCACTACCAGACCAATCTCATCGCCCCCGTGATCCTGACGCGCTGCCTGCATGAACATTTAAAACCTGCCCACCGTGCGGGATCGGATCCCTTGGGGGTTGTGATTCATCTGCTGGATCAGAAATTGACCAATCCCAATCCCGATTTTTTTTCCTACACCCTATCCAAAGCCGCATTGCTTGAGGCCACACGGCTCTCGGCGGCTGCCTTTGCGCCCGTGCTGCGGGTTGTGGGGGTAGCACCGGGCATCACGCTGCCCTCGGCTGATCAGACCGAAGAAGAATTCAAGAGGACCCACGCCATGACGCCACTGGGCGCATCCAGCCGGCCCGAAGAAATCGCCCAGGCCGTGGTCTGGCTGGCCAGCGCCCGGGCCGTGACGGGCACGATGCTCCTGGTCGATGGCGGTCAGCATCTGATGGCCCAGCCCCGCGATGTCATGATGATGATCCGATCATGATGCTCCTGGACTCCCGCCTTACCGACTGCCGTCGAATATTTCTGCACGATTTTGCTGTCGATGCATCAATTGGATTTCATGATTTCGAAAAAAAGGCCCGACAGCGCATCCTGATCAGTGTGGATCTGTTTGTGGCCATTGGTGCAAGCACTTCGGCATCGGACGATGTCAAAGATGTGCTGGACTATGATTTTTTGCGGTTGGGCATCAGCCGTATTGCACAGTCACGGCATTTCAATCTCCAGGAAACGCTGATTGATCAGATCTGTGCGCTCTGCCTATCGCAGCCGAGTGTTCGGGCCGCACGGGTCGAGAGCCAAAAGCCCGATGTCTACCCCGACTGCAAGACAGTGGGCATCGAAGTCTTTCGCTGGGCCGAGGGGCAACATGGGCCATCACGATAAAGCGGCCTTCGAGGCCAACAAGCTCTCCAAGCGGCTGCACCGCCTGACGGGCCAAGCCATTATTGATTTCAACATGATCGAGGCCGGTGATCGCGTGATGGTCTGCATGTCGGGCGGCAAAGACAGCTATGGGCTGCTGGATATTTTGCTCAGCCTGAAATCCCGTGCGCCGATTGACTTTGACATCATCGCCGTCAACCTGGATCAGGGCCACCCGGGATTCCCAAAAGACATCCTGCCGGACTATCTGCGCACGCGCGGCGTTCCTTTTCACATCGAATCGCAGGACACCCATGCCATCGTCAAGCGCGTGATTCCCGAAGGCAAGACCATGTGCTCGCTGTGCTCGCGCCTTCGGCGCGGTGTGCTGTATCGAGTTGCCTCTGAATTAGAAGCCACCAAGATCGCCCTGGGCCACCACCGGGATGACATCTTGCAGACTTTTTTTCTGAATCTTTTTTTTGGCGGAAAACTGAAATCCATGCCACCCAAACTGATCTCCGATGACGGCCGGCATGTGGTGATCCGACCGCTGGCCTATTGCGAAGAATCGGATCTGGAGCGCTGGGCCGAATTGCGGGAGTTTCCCATCATCCCCTGTGATCTCTGTGGGTCGCAAGAAAACCTGCAGCGGCAGCAGGTCAAAAAAATGCTCAAGGAATGGGAACGCAGCCACCCCGGCCGCATTGATTCCATGTTCCAGGCCCTGGGCAATATCGCACCATCCCATCTGCTAGATCCGCGGCATCACGATTTCAAGGCCATCCGGCCTGATGATCAGCCACATCCCGAGGGAGATCGGGCCTTTGATTTTGAGATCCCCGACAATACAGCGCACACTCTTCATTTCAGTGCGAAAAAAACCAGCCCCTTTAATTCCTGAATTTTTCAGTTCATGCAATCCCTCTTTCGCCTTCTGACCATTCTGCGTGTCGTGTTGCGCCATGGACTGGATCAATTGGCCCTGGATGGGGCAGCGAAAACCTTCGACTCACGGCTCCTGAATGCCGCGATCCGCGTCTCTCGCATTGGACGCTCTCTGAACCGTCCCCGCGGTGAGCGTATCCGCATGGCGCTTGAAAGTCTGGGGCCGATCTTTGTGAAATTTGGCCAAGTACTCTCCACGCGCCGCGATCTGCTGCCGGAGGACATCGCTGATGAGCTGGCCAAACTGCAAGATCAGGTGCCACCCTTTGATTCCAACCTTGCGGTGGCGACGATTGAGCGATCCCTGGGTCAGCCAATCTCCGCCATTTTTTCCGAGTTTGATCGCACGCCCATTGCCAGTGCCTCGATTGCCCAGGTCCATCTGGGGAGATTGATCGATGGCCGCGAAGTCGCCATCAAGGTGCTGCGGCCCGGGATGCAGGAGATCATCGAACAGGACCTGGCCTGGCTCAAACTGATCGCCCGCTTTGTGGCACGCTTTTCCAGCGATGGCCGACGATTAAAGCCAGTTGAAAACGTTGAGGAGTTCGATGGCTATCTTCATGACGAACTGGATCTGGTCCGGGAAGCCGCAAACGCCAGTCAGCTGAGAAGAAATTTTGCCCAATCGGGCCTGCTCAAAATTCCAGAAATGGTATGGGACCTCTGCCGTACTGATGTCATCGTGATGGAGCGCATCTATGGCATTCCCATCAATCGCTTCGATGAGCTCCGGGCCAAGGGCATTGACCTGAAGCAGCTCTCGCGTCATGGCGTGGAGATTTTTTTCACCCAGGTGTTTCGCGATGGCTATTTTCATGCCGATATGCACCCAGGCAATATTCTGGTGGCGGATCGCGGGCCACACTTCGGCAAGTACATTGCATTGGACTTCGGCATCATCGGCACCCTGTCCGACGTCGATAAAAACTACCTGGCGCAAAACTTCCTTGCCTTTTTCAGAAGAGATTATCGGCGCGTGGCCGAACTGCATGTGGAATCTGGCTGGGTGCCAGCTGATACGCGCATTGATGCGCTGGAAACCGCAATCAGGGGTGTCTGTGAGCCTTACTTTGATCGGCCACTAAAAGAAATCTCGCTGGGCCAGGTGCTGGTGCGGCTCTTTCAGGCTTCCCGGCGCTTTAATGTGGTGATCCAACCCCAGCTGACCCTGTTGCAAAAGACTCTGCTGAACGTCGAGGGGCTGGGCCGGCAGCTCGACCCGGATCTCGACCTCTGGAAAACCGCCAAGCCTTTCCTGGAGCGATGGATGCAGGAGCAGATCGGTTTTCGCGCCCTGCGCAAGAGCCTGCAAAAAGAGTCTGAACGTTGGGCCCAGACCCTTCCCCAGGTGCCCAGACTGGTGCATCGGGCCCTGACGCTCGCCGCGCGAGACGACCAGCCCGATCTGCAATCCCAGATCCGGGCGCTCGCTGCCGGGCAGCAACAATTGCGCCGAGCGATCTGGATTCTGGTGGGATTGCTGCTGGCCGTGCTTGCAGTCCTGGGGCTGAACTTCGGCGGCATTTTGCTCTGACCGGAGCCCCGTGCTGGCTTAAAAACCCAGTGGGGCCCCTCCTATAATCGGGGCTGTTCCGTTTCCCCGCTGTGGGCCCAAGGAGTCCCCCCAATGTTGCTTGGACTGGTGTTCGCCTATCTTGTGGTGTCGATTGCCATTGGCCTTTACGGCGCAACCAAAGTCCACAACGCCAAAGACTATGTCACCGCCGGCCGCAACCTGCCGATGGTCATGGTGCTTGCAATGGTCTTTGCCACCTGGTTTGGCGCCGAAACAGTACTGGGCATCTCGGCCACCTTTCTTAAAGAGGGCGCACGCGGCCTGATTTCCGATCCACTGGGCGCATCGTTGTGCCTGATATTTTTCGGCCTGATCTTTGCACGGCCGTTGTATCGGATGAACCTGATGACCCTCGGGGATTATTTCCGCATCCGCTATAACCGCCAGACCGAGCTGCTGCTCTCGGTCTGTATCGTGATTTCCTATCTTGGATGGGTCTCGGCGCAAATCACCGCCCTGGGCCTGGTCTTCAATGTGCTCTCCGATGGTCTGATTACAAAAACACAGGGCATGCTGATCGGCTCAGGCGTGGTGCTCATCTACACCCTATTCGGTGGCATGTGGTCGGTAGCACTCACCACTTTTGTTCAGATGATCGTGATCGTGATTGGCCTGCTGATCGTTACAGGCTATGCCGCCGATCAGGCCGGGGGCCTGGCCACTGTGCTGGCCAAGGCGGCAGCTGAAGGCAAATTTGAATGGCTCCCCACATTGGATCCACTGGACATGCTGGGCTGGGTTGCAGCACTGATGACCATGGCGCTAGGCTCCATTCCTCAGCAGGATGTGTTCCAACGCGTGAACTCCTCGAAAAACGAAACGGTAGCAATCTGGGGCACGTCGCTTGGCGGCATCAGTTATTTCTTTTTTGCTGCCGTGCCTTTATTTTTGGCCTATACGGCCACAATCATTGATCCCGAGATGGTAAAGAGATTTCTTGCCGATGATTCGCAGATGATTCTGCCCACCCTGATCATGAATCACATGCCTTTCACGATGCAGGTGATTTTCTTCGGTGCGCTGCTCTCCGTCATCATGAGCACCGCCTCGGGCACACTGCTGGCCCCCTCGGTCACCTTTGCGGAAAACGTTCTTAAAGGATTCGCGCCCCGCATGACCGATGGGCAGTTTCTCTGGGCATTGCGCATCACGGTCTTTACCTTTGCGGTAATCGTGACTTACTACGCCATCGTGACCAATGAAAGCATCCACAGCATGGTGGAGCATGCCTATCGCATCACGCTGGCCGGCGCCTTCGTGCCACTTACCGCAGGGCTCTTCTGGAGGCGGGCGAGCAACCTGGGCGCAGGATTGGCGATCTCCATGGGTTTAATTGTTTGGCTGATTCTGGAAATCACGGGTGTTGAAGAGCCAGTCGAGCCCCAAGTGATCGGGCTGATGGCGAGCGCTCTTGGCATGGTGATTGGATCCACACTCTCACCGAACCGTGGTCATGGCCATGGTGGAGAGGCACGACACATATGAATATCGTGATCCTCGCAGCGGGCAAGGGCACCCGCATGCGCTCTGCGCTGCCCAAAGTGTTACACCCGATCGGCGGCGTGCCCATGTTGCAGCATGTAATCAAAACTGCCACCACACTTAATCCGGACCGAATCATCGTGGTGATTGGCCACGGGGCAGAACAAGTGAAGCAAACGATGGAAGCCAGTCGCGATGCCAAATCCGCGCCGCCCCTGCACTGGGTGCTCCAGGATCCGCCCCTGGGCACGGGCCATGCGGTGGCGCAGGCCTTGCCTTTGCTGAATAACACCGCGCCCACACTGGTGCTGTATGGCGATGTGCCACTGATTGGCGTCAACACACTTTGCCGACTGATCGAGAGTGCCGAAAACAATCGTGGCATGGCCATCCTGACCGCCCTGCTCAATGACCCCAGCGGCTATGGCCGCATTGTTCGCGATGTTCAAGGCCGTATCAGTCGCATCACCGAAGAAAAAGATGCTGATCACCAGATCCGTCAGATCAAGGAAATCAATACCGGTTTTCTGGTGGTGCCCACCGATCGTTTAAGCGCCTGGATTGGGGCGCTGGATAATCGCAATGCCCAAGGCGAGTACTACTTGACCGACATCATCGCCATGGCGGTGCAGGCGAATCAGCCCATCGGCTCCGCACAGCCAGAAAACACCACCGAGATTCTTGGCATCAATAGTCAGGAGCAACGGGCCATGATCGAACGGCATTATCAGCGGCAACTTGCTAATCGCCTGATGCAAGCGGGCGTGAGGTTGCAAGACCCCGATCGTATTGATATTCGCGGCATCTTAAGTTGCGCAGCCGATGTCGCCATTGATGTAGGGTGCGTGTTTGAGGGGACTGTCACCCTGGATGAAGGCGTACTGATCGGGCCCCACTGTGTGATTCGCAATGCGCGAATCGGAACGGGGACTGTCATTGAGGCCTTCTCCCACATTGATGGGGCAGAAGTCGGGCCCAAGGCAGTGATCGGGCCATATGCGAGACTGCGTCCAGGCACCAATCTCGGTGAAGGTGCTCATGTTGGCAACTTTGTTGAAATCAAGAACTCCACCCTGGGATCCAGATCGAAAGCCAATCATCTGGCCTATCTGGGGGACGCCACCATTGGCGCCCGGGTCAATGTGGGTGCAGGCACCATCACCTGTAACTACGATGGCGCCGCAAAACACCGCACCATCATTGAAGACGATGTCTTCATCGGCTCGGACACCCAGCTGGTGGCGCCGGTTACTGTGGGCAAAGGCGCCACACTCGGTGCCGGCACCACACTTACCCAAGACGCCCCCGCAGATCAGCTCACCCTATCCCGCGCACGACAGGTGTCTATTAAGGGCTATAAGCGGCCTCACAAAAAGGAACACTAAAAAACCATGTGCGGCATTGTTGGTGCAGTAAGCGTTTCCTCGTCACAACGCAATGTGGCCCCAGTGCTGATCGAGGGCCTGAAAAAACTTGAATACCGGGGCTATGACTCCGCAGGTCTTGCCATCTCAACACCAGCAGGCATCCAGCGGGTTCGGGCGGTGGGCCGGGTAGCAGAGCTTGAGCGGCAATGCGCGGATCTCTTGGCCAGCACCGGGATTGCCCACACGCGCTGGGCCACCCACGGTGGGGTGACCGCCGCCAATGCCCATCCCCATCTCTCAGAGCGTGAAGGACTTGGCATCTGCGTGGTGCATAACGGCATTATTGAGAACCACGAGGCCTTGCGCACATCGTTGCAATCCCAGGGCTATGTGTTTGAATCCGAGACCGACACAGAAGTCATCGCCCATCTGGTCCACCAATGCCGCAGGTCCACCAAAAGCCTGCTTGAGGCAGTTCAGGCCGCCCGCTCCAGACTGGAGGGCGCCTATGCCATTGCCGTGATCAGCAGCGCCGATCACGGCCTGATTGTGGGCGCGCGGCAGGGCGCCCCTTTACTGCTGGGGCTTGGCGAAGATCCCAGGCAGGCGGAAAATTTTCTTGCCTCCGACACATCGGCCCTGCTGCAGGTGACCCGCAGGATTGTCTATCTCGAAGATGGCGATGTCGCTGAACTCCAGTCACAGGCCATCCTGATCCATGACGCCCACAACCAACCCGTAACCCGCAAGGCCATCACCAGCACGCTTTCGGCCGACGCGGTGGCACTTGGTCCCTATGCCCATTACATGCAAAAGGAAATCTTTGAGCAGCCAGGCGCGATTGCCGCCACGCTTGAAGAAGTGATGGGTGCCCATGCGCTATCGACAACACTGTTTGGCGCCGAGGCACAGACCAGTTTTCAACATACGCGACAGATCCTGATTCTGGCCTGCGGCACCAGTTTTCATGCGGGCATGGTGGCGAAATACTGGCTCGAATCCGTCGCGAGAATTCCAGTGAATGTGGAAATCGCTAGCGAATACCGCTATCGCGATGCGGTGATGCTGCCCAGCACCCTGGTGGTGACCATCTCGCAATCGGGTGAGACAGCCGATACCCTCGCCGCACTCCAATATGCGATCCGCGAGGGCGCCATGGAGAGCCTGGCGATTTGTAATGTGCCGGAATCAGCACTCACACGGGCCTGCGGCCTGCAGTTTCTGACCCGGGCAGGCCCAGAGATCGGCGTGGCCTCGACCAAGGCCTTCACGACCCAACTGGCGGCGCTCTTTCTGCTCACCCTGGTGCTGGCCAAGGCACAGGGCCACCTCTCCCAATCTCAGGAACAAGAGGCCCTGACCGCGCTTCGACATCTGCCCGCTGCGATGGCAAGAATCTTGACTGCCGAGCCCGAATTCAAATCCTGGGCCCAGCGGTTTGTTGGCAAACACCATGCCCTTTTTCTTGGCCGAGGCATCCACTATCCGATTGCCATGGAGGGAGCGCTCAAATTAAAAGAGATCAGCTATATCCATGCCGAGGCCTATGCCGCTGGTGAACTCAAACACGGCCCGCTTGCGCTGGTGGATGCAGACATGCCCGTCGTGGCTGTCGCCCCAAATGATCAGCTTGTTGAAAAACTCAAAAGCAATCTACAGGAAGTCCGGGCCCGGGGTGGTGAGCTCTACATCATCGCTGATGAGGGTTCGGGGCTGTCCGCTGAAAATGGCGTGCATGTGATTCGGCTTGGAGACCATGCAGGACTTTTATCACCGATTCTGCATGTGGTGCCCCTACAGCTACTGGCCTACCACGTGGCGCTTGCAAGAGGCAATGATGTCGATAAGCCGCGGAATCTGGCGAAATCGGTCACGGTAGAATAAAGTCGGAATCTCACTGGAGGCTAAGCATGCATATTGCCGTTGCGGTTGATGGATCAGAAAATGCACTGCGTGCGGTAAAGCACGCCATTTCTTTTGCCGGGCAGCTCAAGCAGCCTCCCGAACTCACTTTGATCAATGTGCATATGTCAGCACTGATCTCGCCCGTGGCCAAGGGCATTGATCGCCATCAGATCGAGCAATATATGGACCAGATCGCCGAAGAGGAGCTCAAAGAATCAAAGGCTGCCTTGGCTCAGGCGGGCGTGGTGGCCAAGGTGATTAAGGGCCACGGCGAGGTCGCTCCCACCATGATCGATATCATTAAAAGGCAGCACATTGACCTGCTGGTCATGGGCGGTAAGGGCCGCAGCACGCTCAGCGATCTGATCCTGGGCTCGGTCACCACCAAGCTGATCAGTGCGAGCCCTATTCCTGTACTGGTGGTGCGCTAAGCGAATCCAGCCGGGGCCTGATCCAGGCCAGCAGAAAAAGGCCTGGCAGCGCGGCCAAGGTAGAGAGCAGAAAAAATAGGGGCCATCCCCAGTCAGTGGCCACAACCCCGGCGATTGGACCAATCAACACCCGGCCCACCGAGGCCAGCGCAGACAGCAGCGCAAACTGTGTGGCGGTAAAACGTACATCACACAGGCTCATCAATAGGGCAACAAAGGCGGCCGTGCCCATCCCGCCTGCAAGATTTTCAAGTAAGACCACCGCTGTCATGCCCGCAAGCGTTGGCGGATTGGCGGCCAGCCACCAGAATCCCAGATTCGTGATGGCCTGAAGCACGCCAAAGATCATGAGTGCGCGCCACAGCGAGATCCGCGCCATGAGCAGGCCACCCGCCAGACCACCAAACAAGGTGGCGATAAGCCCCATGCCCTTATTCACCGCACCGACCTCTGCAGGAGTAAATCCCGCGCCACGAATCAGAAAAGCAGTGGATAGGCTGCCGGCAAATGCATCACCAAACTTATAGAAGATGATGGTGATCAGGAGCATCACGGCGCCGCGTCGGCTGAAAAACTCGCGAAATGGCTCCACGATTGCCTGGGTGAGGGTTCTTGGCGCCGCAAGGCGGGAGGGCTCGGGCGCAAAAAAAGCCACCACGGCCAACACCAATGCAAAGAGTGCCATCAGCTGATAGACCCCCTGAAACCCCAGCCATAGATCCGCCAGCATCAAGGCGAGTCCGCCAGAAGTCAGCATGGCCAGCCGATAGCCAATCACCGACCAGGCCGCACCAAGCCCCCGCTGCTCCGGCAAAAGAGATTCCGCACGCCAGGCATCAAACACGATGTCAAAGCTTGCGGAAAGCACCACCAGCATCAATGCGAGCGCGGCCAACCACCAGAGACTCTCGGCCTGGGCCGAAGGCCTTTGCCAGGACATGGCCAAGAGCACTGCTGCCATAGCCAGCAGCAGTCCCACTAGCCAGCCCCTGCGTCGGGCCGCCCAGGTGCCACCAAAAGGCAAGCGATAACGATCAAGAAAAGGCGCCCAGCTGAACTTATAGGTGTAGGGCAGTCCAAGTAGGGTGAGCCAGCCCAGGGTTTTCAGATTAACCCCTTCCACTGTGAGCCAGGCCTGCAGGGTGCCCGCCGAGAGTGCCAGTGGCAGGCCGCTGGCAAAGCCCAGAAACAAGGTCATCACCAGGAGCGGCCTTGTGGGAATGCCGGCATTAGACTGGTGACCGTTGCGGTTTTGATCCATGAGGCGCTATTGTCTTCGCTTATGAATTTTTCTGCTCCGAGACCAACTGCTCTCCTGCTGATCGCCACCCTGCTGGCGTCCACTGTGCCACTGCAATCCGCCTATGGGCAGGCTGCGGACGAAGGCATCGTGCTGGAGAAGCCATCACGGCTGAAAAACCTGGTGCCCGCCGAGCAGCTTGAGCGTTCAGCGGCCCAACAGTTCGCACAAATGAAACGGCAGGCATCAGAAAAAAATGCGCTCGCCCCTGACGACCACCCACAACTCATCCGACTCAGGACGATTTCTAAACGCCTGCTGCCTCACATCTCACGCTGGAATTCCAAGGCTGCCAACTGGCAATGGGAGGTCCAGCTGTTTGGCTCTAACGCGATCAATGCCTTCTGCATGCCGGGCGGAAAAATCGGTTTTTACATGGGGATTCTGGATCGATTAAAGCTCACCGATGATGAAGTCGCCATGGTGATGGGCCACGAAATCGCCCATGCCCTGCGTGAACACTCGCGGGAACGGTTGGCCAAAAACCAGCTCACCGGCATCGGCGCGGGCGTGCTCTCTTCAGTACTGGGCCTTGGCGATGTGGGCAGAACGGTGATGGATTATGGCGCCCAGCTCACGATGCTGAAATTTTCCCGTGATGATGAGAGCGAGGCCGATCTGATCGGCTTGGATCTTGCCGCGCGGGCGGGATTCGATCCCCGGGCGGGCGTGACACTCTGGCGCAAGATGTCGGCGGCCTCCAAGAACAGTCCGCCGCAGTGGCTCTCGACCCACCCTTCAGGCAATAACCGGATTGCCGAGATTGAGCGACATCTGGATCAGGTGCTGCCGCTGTATGCCAAGGCAATCGGCAAGACACTCGATACGCTGCCGCCAGACCCCTCTCTTTAGGGAGAATCGGCCCGGCCTAGCACGGGTAGTCGCTCGGTTCGCGGTCGCAAAACAACACCCAAAATCGTTTTGCTCCGACGCTCACCTCGTCGACTTACCCGCGCGCTCCGGGCCTGATTTGTACCCGTAGACAACACTACCCAGGCTAGGCGGGGCTGAGTTTTAGATGCCCCACTTGCGCCGGTAGTCTGCGACTGCGGCCCGATGTTGCGTGAGTTCACGGTTATCGCTGGTCTCCAGAAACTGCAGCACATCGGTCAGCGTAGCAATCGCAATCACTGGGATGCCGTAAAGATCCCGCACTTCCTGCACAGCAGACCGATCCGTGGGGGCAGCGGCGGTGCCACCCCGTTCCATGCGATCTAAGGCAATCAACACGCCCGCGGGTATGGCGCCATGGGCACGAATGATCTCCACAGACTCGCGCACCGAGGTGCCTGCAGAGATCACGTCGTCAATGATGAGCACGCGGCCTTCGAGCTTTTTACCCACCACCACACCGCCCTCGCCATGATCCTTAGCCTCTTTGCGGTTATACGAAAACCCGATGTCACGGCCGGCTCTGGCCAGGGCTACCGCCGTGGCACTCGCCAGGGTGATGCCTTTATAGGCAGGCCCAAACAGAGAATCAGCAGAAATCCTGCCATCAAACTCTGCGGCCAGAAATGTCTTGGCATAAAACTCCGCCAGGCTGCCCAGGGTGCCGCCGTGATCAAACAGGCCTGCGTTGAAAAAATACGGAGACTCACGGCCCGCCTTGGTCACGAAGCTGCCAAACTTCAGCACACCGGTCTCAATGGCAAACCGAATAAATTCCTGATCGGCGGGGCGGGGGTCGGATACTGAAGCCATGATGCGGGAGAATATACCCCATGCGAATCATTTCCCTGAACTTAAACGGCATCCGCTCGGCAGCCACCAAGGGCGCCCTAAAGTGGCTTGGTCAGCAGCATGCCGATGTGATCTGCGTGCAGGAACTCAAGGCCCAGGAATCCGATCTCTCTGATGAGCATTTAGCGGTCGTGCACAACGACCGCAGCATGGCAGGGCACTTCTATGCCGCCAAGAAAAAAGGCTACAGCGGCGTCGGCCTCTACAGTGCGATTGCGCCAACACGCATCGTCAGGGGGATTGGTGTTGAGGAATTCGATGATGAGGGCCGGGTGCTGCGTGCCGATTTTGATAGCGCAAAAACACCCGTCAGTGTGGTGTCGCTCTATCTCCCTTCAGGCTCAGCTTCTGAGGACCGGCAGGCATCTAAGTTTCGCTTTCTGGATGTGTTTTTTCCCGTCATGTCCGACTGGATGAATGAACACCGCAAGACAGGCCGCGAATTTATTCTCTGCGGCGATTGGAATATCGCACACAAAGAAATTGACCTAAAAAATTGGAAAGGTAATCTGAAAAACTCGGGGTTTCTACCCGAGGAGCGGGCCTGGCTGACGCGTATCTTTGATGAACTGGGCTGGGTGGATGTATTTCGCCAGCTCGACCAACGGCCCGATCAGTACACCTGGTGGAGCCAGCGGGGCCAGGCACGAGCGAAAAACGTGGGCTGGCGAATCGATTATCAAATTGCCACACCTGGCATTGCGGCACTTGCTCAATCCACGTTCATTCACACTGCGGATAAATTCTCTGATCATGCACCGCTGGTAATTGATTACTGAGTCTGAAGCGGCGCTGAATCATTGCTTTACTGAAACGTCTCTGAAATTACCACGCCCTCTTTAAACGCCCGCTTCGCAAAGCGCAGCACCTGTAAGTCTTTCGATATCAGTGCACAGGGCCGATGGGTCCAGGCCAGATCCAGAAAAATCTGATCGGCCTTGTCCTTGCACCGCCAGGGTGCTGCAAGAATTTCGGTCGCCGCAACAACGCGCGATGCGGCCCGCCAATGCAGCAGGATCTCCTGCTGCCGCTGAGTGCAAAGCCGAAACTTCTCCCTGGCCAACACATCGGTAAGCTCAACGATCGCCTGATCACAGGTAAGACAATCAAGCGTATTAATTTCTATCGCCTGCTTCAGTAAGACAGTGCGCGGATCTTCAAAGACATAGAGATCCAGCAGCACATTGGTATCCAGCACCGCCACGGAACGCATCGGTCAATGGCCGATCGTTACTGCTGGCGCTCGGCCAGCATCATCCGCGCGACCTGTTCGGCAATAAACATCACCGGCGCATTGGTATTGCCCGAGGTAATGTTCGGCATGGCAGATGCATCAATCACCCGCAGCTTTGCCACACCACGCAGTCTGCAGGCGCTATCGAGCACCGTCAGGGAATCTGCCGCACGGCCTTGATCATCTACCCGGCCCATCGCGCAGGTCGCGACGGGATGAAAAATCGTGGTGCCCAGATCGCCAGCAGCCTGCTCAAGCTGGGCCTCGCTCTGTACCGCGGGGCCGGGCAGCAGCTCCTGGGGTTCATGTGCGGCGAGCGCGCGGCTGGCCATGATTCTCCGAGTGAGTTCCAGGCCCGCAACCGCCACACGCCGGTCTTCCTCGGTGGAGAGATAGTTACAAAAGATTTTTGGCGAGGCCATGGGATCGGGGTGGGCCGGCCGAATCCACCCCCGCGAACTTGGCCGCAGATTGCAGACACTGGGCGTGATCGCGTTAAAGGGATGCAGGGGTTCGCCGAATTTGGGCAAAGACAGCGGCTGGACATGCCACTCCATATCGGGCGTGGCAAGCTCTGGGCGGCTTTTTGCAAATGCGCCAAGGGTCGATGGCGGCATGGTCATGGGTCCTGATCGCCAAATTGCATACTGCAGCGCCATGCCCAGTCGGGTGAAGATGTTCTTATATAGCGTATTCACCGTGCTGCAATTGGCCACCCGATAGACCGTGCGAATCTGAAGATGGTCCTGAAGGTTTTCTCCAACGCCCGGCAGGTCATGAACGGGTGTGATGCCCAGCGATGAAAGCATTTGCGCATTGCCAATGCCCGATACCTGCAGCAAGTGCGGGGAGCTGACCGCGCCCGCCGACAGAATCACCTGATCCCGTGCCGTGATGATTTCCCGTCTGCCCTCACGCAAGACCTCCACGCCTGTGGTTTCATACTTGGCGCTGGCCCAGGCCTGCTGGCGAAAACGTGGCTGATTGACCGTCTTATCAGTGATCGGCTGTGTGATCAAGCGCAGCACCTGGGTACGGGTGAGCACCGTCAGGTTTTTGCGGTGACGAATCGGGTGCAGAAATGCATCGGCCATCGAAAACCGCACACCCCTGCGCTGCGTGACATGAAAATAAGCACAGCCTGAGTTATCACCACGATTAAATTCCTCGATGCTGGGAATACCCTGTTCCCTGGCAGCTTCACGCCATGCATCCAGAATGGACCAGCGTACCCGAGGTGATTCGACCCGCATCTCACCACCCACGCCATGCCACTCGTTGGGCCCAGCAAAATAATCTTCAATCGACTTATACAGCGGCAGTGCATGATCCCAGCCCCAGCGCGGATCACCCGTTGCCTGCACCCAACGCGCATAGTCAGAGGCCTGGCCGCGCATATAGATCATGGCATTGATCGATGAACAGCCACCAAGCACACGGCCACGGGCATAGTGGATAGAGCGGCCATTGAGTCCTGGATCGGGCTCGGTCTTAAAGCACCAGTCTGTCCGAGGATTGGCAATCGCAAACAGATAGCCCACCGGGATCTTGATCCAGATCCAATCGTCTTCTCCCCCGGCCTCGATCACGAGCACCCGATGCGTCGGATCTTCAGACAAACGGTTGGCCAAGAGGCAGCCCGCACTGCCCGCGCCAATAATCACAGTGTCAAATATCATGGGTCAATAGTGCTTGAAACGCAGGGCTTCTGCATAGGGGAAGACATCATCAAGCCGGCCCTGACGGATTCTCTCCTGCTGGGCCATCCAATAATCCGGATTGAGCAGGTCGGCATGATGACGCATGAAGGCTGCCCTGAGCCGCGGCTGGCCAAGCAGAAAAGTCTCGAACTCCTCCGGAAAGACATCGTTGGGGCCAATGGTGTACCAGGGCTCGGAGGCCATTTCATCTTCGGGCGTGCGCGGCGGCGGAATGCGCCGGAAATTGCACTCGGTAAGGTACTGGATCTCGTCGTAGTCGTAAAACACGACCCGGCGCTGCCGTGTCATGCCGAAGTTCTTATACAGCATGTCACCTGGAAAAATATTGGCCGCCACCAGCTGTTTAATTGCATCGCCATATTCTTTTACCGCATGATCCACTTCGGCCTCGGTGGCGTGTTCAAGATAAATATTGAGCGGAATCATGCGCCGCTCAATGTAGAGGTGCTTAAACAGAATATGGCCCTCCATCTCGGTGATCATTGAAGGAGCAAATTCTCTCAATTCGGTCAGGAGCGCCTGATCAAACCGTGCCCGAGGGAAATCCACATTGGAGTACTCCCAGGTATCCGCCATGCGCCCCGCCCGATCGTGGACCTTGACCAGCTGATACTTCGACTCGATCATCTCGCGGCTAACATCCTTGCTGCGTTTGTCCTTAATCAGTTTGAACACATAAGGAAATGACGGCAGGGTGAAGACCAGCATCACCATGCCCTTAATGCCATCTGCCACCCGAAACTGATCAGAGGAATGCCGCAGATGGGTCAGAAAGTCGCGATAAAAAAGCGTCTTGCCCTGCTTATGCAGGCCGAGCATCGTGTAGAGCTCGCTTTTGGCCTTATTGGGCATCAGTGTTCGCAGGAACTGCACATAAGCCGAGGGCACTTCCATATCCACCATGAAATAGGACCGCGCAAATGAAAAGAGCACGGCGATCTGCTCTGGAGAAAACAGGATCGTATCGATATAGATCCGGCCATCACGATTGCGGAGAATCGGCACCGCAAAGGGCACCGGATCACCGTCATTGACAATCCTGCCGATCAGATATGCGCCTTTGTTGCGAAAGAACATAGAACGCAGGACATGGATCTGAAGATCAGCCTGTGAATGCCAGGGCCGCTCAAGCCGCTCACAAATCGCCCGGCGCACATGACGCAGATCGCGCGAAATATCCGCCCAGGGGCAGGCCAGGCCAAGATCAACCGCAATGTCCAAGAGGGTCTGTTTGAGCCCCCGCGTCCTGGGATAGTAAACACGGTAAGAAGCAGGATCAGAGTCGAGATACTCGGTGGAGATCTGTGGCCTGACAAAAAGCAGATCATTGCGGAAATACTCCCGCTGCAGCAGCTTGGTGGTGACCGAATTGAAAAATGTCTCAGCAAGCTCGGGCTGTTTGTGATCGGAGATCAAGGCGGTAAACGCCTTTTTCACCTCCTGCCAGAAGGTGCCGGAGGCCAGGGCATCACTGAACTGATCACGCATCTGGTCGTGGGCCTCAAGAACACGCATGTCATAAAACGCAATTCGCTCACGGGCCAACTCCCGGATGCCGTGATAATCCCCCGATTCAAAACAATGCTTGGCCTGCTGGGCGTTGTAACGAAACCGGGCGTAGTGACGGTCAAAGCCACTGAGCAGGGTTTTGGCGGCAGCCATCGGCTGGACCATGGAGCGATTCCTTTAGTGCTGAGCCATCAGTGCACAAGGCGATCATTGTCGCTGCAAGACAAAGCCTTGCACAGTCCGGGAGCGGCTTCGGGCAATGCTCATGAGCATTCCGGCGCCAAAACCCAGAGTGACCATGGCGGTGCCCCCGTACGACATCCAGGGCAGGGGCACCCCCACCACCGGCAGGATCCCCGTGACCATGCCCATATTGACAAAGGCGTAACTGAAGATCGTGAGTGAGATCGCACCCGCCAACAATCTCGAAAACAGTGTCGGTGCACCGATCGCAATCCACAGGCCCCGCAGAATGAGCGCTGCATAAAGCCCCACCAGCAACAAATTGCCCAGGAGCCCGAATTCCTCGGAATAGGCCGCAAAGAGGAAGTCGGTTGTGCGCTCGGGAATAAACTCCAGATGGGTCTGCGTGCCCTGCATCCAGCCTTTACCCAAGAGCCCACCAGAGCCCACCGCAATCACCGACTGAATGATATGAAAGCCCTTGCCCAGGGGATCCCGCATGGGATCCAGCAAGGTGCAAATACGTTGGCGTTGATACTCACGCAGGCCCGGCCAGTTCACACCGTCAGCACAGGCAGCATCGCCAAACACAATCAGAAATAAGACGCCGACCACGATCACCCCCAAGACCAGGAATACCAGACGCCAGGAGAGACCAGCAAAAAACAGTACATAGATGCCTGCACCGAACACCAGGATCGCCGTGCCGAGATCGGGCTGCGACAAAATGAGGGCAGTCGGGATCAGCAATAGAGAAAGCGCCACTGCCCAATGCCGGGCTGTGCGCAGGCCCTCATATTTATGCACCAGCCAGGCCAGCATCATGGGCATGGCGATCTTCATCAGTTCAGAGGGCTGGATTCGAGTAATACCAATATTGAGCCAGCGGCGCGCACCCTTGGACACATCCCCCGCCACCGCCACCAAGACCAGCAGCAGCACGCCCAATACAAACAAGGGAACTGCCACCCGCTGCAACTGGCCCGGCGGCACATGGGCGACTGCCCACATGATGCCAACTGCGATTCCCAGATTACGCACATGGCCGACAAACCGGCCCTCAAAATCGCTGCCGGCACTGTAAAGCATCAGGCAAGACAAAAAGGCGATGCCAAGAAACAACATCATGAAGGGCCCATCAAGCACCGCCACAAAGGGTTCGAGCCTGGCCCACAGCCCGCGCCAACCCCGGGGCAGGATTTTAGTTTGCACGGGCATCCCCTTTTTGCACCAGCAAGTGATCAAAGACCAGACGGGCAATCGGCGCGGCAGCAGCAGCGCCGAACCCGCCGTTTTCAACAATCAAAGCGACTGCCACCTGCGGCTTATCCGCCGGCGCAAATGCAATATATAAGGAGTGATCTCGATGACGCTCAGCAATCCGGGATGCACTGTATTTTTCATTCTGACCAATGCTGATCACCTGGGCAGTGCCCGTCTTGCCGGCAACGGCATAGGGCGCCCCGGCAAAGACTCGGGCACCCGTGCCTGATTTGTTGACCTCCACCATGGCATCAATCACCAGATCCAGATGCTTATCGCTGACCTCAGCCTTGCGCAGCACCTCGGGCTCGGTCTTGATCACTTCACCCGTGTTGGGATCTTCAATTGACTGCACGAGCCGAGGTTTCATCAGCACACCACGATTGGCCAGGCCAGCAGTGGCGACCGCCATCTGCAGCACCGAAAACGAGTTGTAGCCCTGGCCGATACCAATCGACATGTTCTCGCCTGGGTGCCAAGGCTGCTTGAAACGTTCCTGCTTCCACTTTGAAGACGGCAAAATACCATTGACCTCGCCAATCAAATCAATGCCCGTCTTTTGACCAAAGCCCCAAGGCTCAATGTACTGGTGAATACGGTCCACACCCATATCGCGTGCCACGATGTAGTAGTAAGTGTCACTGGAAACCACGATGGATTTTCGGATATCAACAGTGCCGTTACCGTTGGGATTACTGTCGCGAAATCTATGGTTACCAAACATGAAGTAACCTGGATCATAGATGGTGTCGTCGGGCGTGCGCGTTCCAGACTCCAACGCAGCAAGTGCCATAAAGGGCTTATAAGTGGAGCCCGGCGGATAGGTTCCGCGCAAAGGCCGATTCAACAAAGGCTTATCCGGTGAATTGTTCAAGGCATCCCAGGTAGCCGAATCAATGCCATCAATGAATAAGGCCGGATTGAAATTCGGCATTGAGACAAAGGCCAGTACCTCGCCGGTCGCTGGCACCATCGCCACCAAGGCGCCCCGACGCTTGCCATAGGCTTCCTCAATCAGCCGCTGCAATTCGCCATCAATGGAGAGCCGAAGATTTTTTCCAGGCACGGGTAATCGCTGGGCTAAGCTGCGAACCATGCGGCCTCCGGCAGTAATCTCCATTCGATCAAAGCCGGTACGACCACGCAGGTCTGCCTCATAGGCCTGCTCAAGACCGAGCTTGCCAATATGCGAAGTGCCGAAATAACTCGATGCCTGATCAGACTGCTCGATACGCTCCCGATCTTTTTTGGAGATGCGGCCAATATGGCCAAGCAGATGAGAGGAGGAATTTCCGTAAGGGTAATAGCGCATGCTGCGCACGTTGACGGCCACCCCTGGAAGCCGATGCAAATGCACTACCAGCCGAGCCACCTCTGCATCATTGAGCGTGGGCCGCAAGGGAATACTGTCAAATTTGCGCAACTCTCCCTTGAGTCTGCGAAACCGACGCAGATCCAGCTCCTCTAAGCTAATCAAGGTGCCAAGAAACTCCAGGGTCTCTTCCAGATTCGGAACCTTGTGGGGCTCAATTTCCAGCGTAAAAACTGAGCCATTGCGGGCAATGATGTTGCCATGCCGATCAAAAATTTCTCCCCTGGGCGCCTGAAGCGGCAACAGCGCCACCCGGTTTTCCTCTGACATGGTGTGAAAATCCGAGTGCCTCCAGACCTGCAGATAGGCAAACCGCAGCAGCAGCAGGCCGAATGCAATGAGTACCAATGCAGCAACGAATGAAGCGCGAAGACGAAAGTCCCCTTTGTCATTGCTGCGAAATTCACTCGTCACCTGCGCCTACTCCTGCCCCTAACGGCCAATCGCTGCTGTGGAACTGATTGGTCGATTCAGGCGGCGAAGAATCCCACTCGTCAGGGGCACCCAAAGCAAGGCCGTCAGCAGCGGTGAGAGAAAAAACACCCAAGACGGGCCAATACCCGAAAAAAACAGATGCACCAGCGCAACAACAACATGGGCCAGAAAAAACAATGGCAGCAGCTGCAAGGCCTGGCCGGCAAGCGAGTACCACAAGAGACGTCGATGCAGGGCAATCGCACCATAAGACAAGATCGAATAGGCCAGCGCATGCTGTCCCAGCAGGGCCCCCGAATGGACATCCATCACAATGCCCAGCAGCCAGGCCAAGGCAATACCCACGCGGCGCGGCTGAAACACATTCCAAAACACCAACATCAAGGCCAAGAAATTGGGCACCGGCAGGTTGCCCCAGGGCAGCAGCTCTAATACAAATGCTGCAACAAAAGAACCCGTGATCATCGCAGTGGTGGGCGTGCGGCCCAGCATGGTTCGTTTCATCGCGCTCGCCTTAACGGGTTGTCTGAGATCTTGGTTTGGGAATTGGCCGATCAAGCTCGCGTGGCGCGGGAGGAATCAGTTCCTGATCAATCAGAATCACCAAGACATGCTGCAGAGTGCCAATTGTGGCCACAGGTATCGAAGTAATTTTTGGAAACTGACCACTGCCCGCACGCTCCACACGATTGACCTTCACCACGGGCAGGCCGCTCGGATAGAGCCCATCCAGGCCCGATGTCACCAGGACATCCCCGACCTCTACCTCAGCATTGATATTGAGATATTTCAGTTCCACCTGCTGCCCATCGCCGCTTCCAGAGACCAGCGTGCGTATACCTGAGCGCGGCAAGTTGACGGGTACGTTCAGTGCAGGGTCGGTCAGGAGCGCAACCTCTGCCGTGATCGGCGAGACCCGCACCACCTGGCCAACCACCCCCTGGGCATTGATCACGGGATGTCCGGACGCAACCCCATGCTGACTGCCCCGATCAATGACAATCCGATTAGAAAAAGCATCTCGGGTCTCATGACTGATTTCCGCTGCGATTGTCTTGTGCTTGATCTCTTTGCGTAACTCCAACAGGCTACGCAAGGCATCGTTTTCAAGGCGCAGCTGTTCTGTCTGCAAGAGCCTCTCGGCGTTCTCGATTTCCTTTTTTTCCACAACGGTCTTGCGGTCTACCACGTCCGAGATAACACTGGCGTAGCCGCCAAACCAGATCACGGCATCCCGGGGCAACATGAGCAGCTGCTCAATTGGATAGAGCACCATGGCCAGGCCCTGTCTCAGGGGCTTGAGCATGCCAAGGTGAAGATCAGAATAGAGAACGAGAATCGCTGCGGCGACAGCGATCAGCATCCGGAGCCTTGCTGGAAGGCCTTGTTTGAAAAGTGGTGGGGGGCTCTGAGAGAGTGCCATGTCAGATGATGGCAATCCCCTTATTCATGCGCGAAAATGTCCTTGTACTCATCGATGCGCTCAAGTGCGCCACCACAGCCCCGCACCACACAGAACAACGGATCCTCGGCCACATAGACGGGCAGACCGGTCTCTTCAGAAAGCAGACGGTTCAGATCGCGCAACAACGCACCGCCACCGGTGAGGATCAGGCCACGCTCCGCGATATCTGCGGCCAGCTCAGGAGGTGTTTGCTCGAGCGCATTTTTCACAGCCACGACAATCTGATTCAGTGGCTCGGTAAGGGCCTCCAGAATTTCATTGCTCGACACCGTGAAGGTGCGCGGAATGCCTTCAGAGAGATTGCGGCCGCGGACTTCCATCTCACGAATTTCGCTGCCCGGAAAAGCCGAACCGATCTGCTTTTTAATGGCCTCTGCTGTCTGCTCGCCGATCAGCATGCCGAAATTGCGGCGAATGTAGTTGATGATGGCCTCATCGAACTTATCGCCACCCACCCGAACGCTGCCTGCATAGACCAGGCCCCCAAGGGAGATGACGCCAACTTCTGTGGTGCCGCCGCCAATATCCACCACCATCGACCCCTGAGGCTCGGAGATGGAGAGGCCAGCACCGATGGCTGCAGCCATCGGTTCCTCGATCAGATACACCTGGCTTGAGCCTGCCGACAAAGCAGACTCGCGAATTGCACGGCGCTCAACCTGTGTCGAACCGCAGGGCACGCAAATGATCACGCGGGGGCTGGGTGAGAGAAACTTTTTCTCATGGACCATGCGAATGAACTGCTTGAGCATCTGCTCGGTGACAGTGAAATCTGCGATCACACCATCTTTCATGGGACGGATTGCCTCGATGTTGCCCGGCACCTTACCCAGCATCTGTTTGGCTTTGTGGCCGACAGCCTCAATTACCTTCTTGCCGCCATTGCCTCCCTCGTGACGAATCGCCACCACCGAGGGTTCATCCAACACAATGCCTTTGCCCCGAACGAAAATCAGGGTATTGGCGGTTCCCAGGTCGATCGCGATGTCCTGGGAGAAGTAATTACGAAGAAAGCCAATCATGAGAAACCTGCGTCAAAAGAACAGGATAATAAAGCAAACATTACTTTTACCCGTGACACTGTGGACCTCAACGCCCAAGACCTCGACAAGCTCGCCCGACTCGCCCGACTTGCCATCTCTGAACACGACCGCAAGGAAGTTCTGCCCGCCCTGATCTCCGTTGTGAATTGGGTTGGCGAACTCTCCAAAGCCCCTACCGAAGGCGTGGCACCGATGGCCCACCCTCATGACCTGGCCTTAAGGCTCAGAGCCGATGAGCCCGCCGCCCTACCGTCCCGCGAGACCCTGATGCAAAACGCGCCTCAGGCAGCCGGTGGCCTATTTATCGTACCCAGGGTGGTCGAATGAGCCAGAGCCCAGCAGCCTTTTCCGATCTGGCCAGCCTTGCCCAGGGCCTGGCAGCGCGGAACTTCAGCGCCCCCGAGCTTACCGAGTGGGTGCTGAAAAACCTTCAGGCCGATTCCTGCAACGCCGTGCTCGCCATCAATCCAGAAGCGAGCCTGCAGCAGGCAAGCGCAGCCCAAAAGCGGCTTGATGCCGAAGCCCGTGCAGGCCAGTGCTCCGGCCCAGGGTTTTCGCTTCTGGGTCTACCCATTGCACATAAAGATATTTTCGTCACCCGCGACTGGCCCACCACCGCGGCCTCACAGATCCTGAAGGGTTACATCAGCCCCTTCGATGCCACTGTGGTGGAAAGGCTCGCAGCAGCAGGCATGGTTGGCGTGGCCAAATTAAATTGCGATGAATTCGCCATGGGGTCGGGTAATACCCATTCGGCCTTTGGCCCGGTGCGCAATCCCTGGGATTCGGTCGCAGTGCCCGGAGGATCGTCTGGCGGATCAGCCGCTGCCGTTGCAGCAGGTCTGGTGCCGGCCGCAACGGGGACAGACACCGGGGGATCCATCCGCCAACCCGCCGCCATGTGCGGGCTCAGCGGCATCAAACCCACCTATGGCCGTGCCTCGCGTTGGGGAATGATCGCCTATGCCTCCAGCCTGGATCAGGCTGGGCCCATGGCGCGCACGGCCCTGGACTGCGCCGTGTTGCTTTCAGCCATGTGCGGTTTTGATGACAAAGACTCCACAAGCCTGGATCTTCCCGCAGAAGATTTCGCGGCGCAGATTGATCAGCCGATTGCGGGCGCATCCGCAGCCACCCCCCTTGCCGGCCTGCGCATTGGTCTGCCCAAGGAGTTTTTCGCCGAGGGGCTCAGCGACGAGGTCCGCAGGGCCATCGATGCTGCGATCGCCGAGTTGCGCCGCCTCGGTGGTCAGACCATGGAAGTCAGCCTGCCGCGAACAGGCCTCAGCATCCCCGCCTATTACGTGATCGCGCCGGCAGAGGCTTCGAGCAACCTCAGCCGATTCGACGGTGTCCGTTATGGCCATCGGGCTGCTGATGCCAAAGATCTTCAAGACCTCTACTGCCGCTCGCGGGCGGAAGGCTTTGGCAAGGAAGTACAACGCCGCATCCTGATCGGCACCTTTGTGCTCTCGCATGGCTACTACGATGCCTATTACATCCAGGCCCAGCGCGTGCGACGGTTGGTGGCCGATGATTTTGATGCCGCCTTCCAATCCTGTGATGTGATCGCAGGGCCGGTGGCGCCCACGGTTGCCTGGAACATCGATACAGCCAGCACCGATCCACTGGCCGAATACCTGGCAGATATCTACACCCTTGGCGTGAACTTGGCGGGACTGCCCGCCATGTCGATTCCAATCGGGTTTGGCCAGCAGGCACATGCGCGCAGGCCGATCGGGCTGCAGCTGATCGGCCCAAGATTTCAGGAGTCTTTGTTGCTCAAGACCGCACACCATTTTCAGATGGCAACCGACTGGCATACCCGCCATCCCGATGCCACGAAAGGCCAGCCATGAACTGGGAGATCGTCATCGGCCTGGAGTGCCATGTGCAGCTCAAAACCCGCTCCAAAATTTTCTCTCCTGCATCGACCCAATTCGGCGCTCCCCCCAACACCCAGGCCCACATGGTGGACATGGCCCTGCCCGGCGTACTGCCTGTCATGAATCGCGAGGCTGCGGCCTGCGCCATTCGCTTTGGCTTGGCCGTGGGTGGCAGGATTGCGCCGCGATCCATCTTTGCTCGGAAAAATTACTTTTATCCCGATTTGCCCAAGGGCTATCAGATCAGCCAATACGAGATCCCTGTTGTCTCCGGCGGCCGGGTCACGATCGTGACCGATCAAGGTGCGCGGAGCGTCGAGCTCACACGGGCCCATCTGGAAGAGGATGCCGGCAAGTCCATTCACGAGGGTATCGCCGACCTTCCGTCCGGATGCTCAGGCATTGATTTGAACCGGGCAGGCACGCCACTTCTGGAAATCGTGAGCGAACCAGTGATGCGCTCAGCCAAAGAGGCAGCCGCCTATGCGCGAGCACTGCACAGCCTGGTCACTTGGATTGGCATCTGCGATGGCAATCTCCAGGAAGGCTCCTTTCGCGTGGATGCCAATGTATCGGTGCGGCCGATCGGTGACACCAAGTTTGGCACACGCTGTGAGATCAAAAATCTGAATTCATTTCGTTTTCTTGAACGCGCAATCGAGGTCGAAGCCCAGCGCCAGATCGAACTGATTGAAGATGGCGGCACAGTCGTGCAGGAGACACGGCTCTATGACCCGGATGCCGAAGAGACACGGGCCATGCGCTCAAAAGAAGATGCGCACGACTATCGTTACTTCCCAGATCCAGATCTGCCGCCACTGCTGCTGGATGAGGCCTGGATCAAAGAAATTCAATCGCAAATGCCCGAGCTGCCCGAGGCGCTGCGGGCCCGTCTGGTCCGCGACCACAGCCTCTCTGATTACGACGCCGCGATGGTCACCGCCAGCCGGGACACTGCAGATTATTTTTTCCAGGTGCTTGAGGCAGGTAAGGCTGCAGGCGTAGAAGCCAAGCTTGCTGCGAACTGGATCATGGGCGATATCGCCTCGAGTCTTAACCGTGACGGCATTGACATCAGCGGCTGCAAGATATCGGCCTCACAGCTTGCGGGGCTGATTAGCCGTGTCGTGGATGGCACGATCTCCAACAAGATTGCGCGTGACGTCTTTGCGGCGCTCTGGAGTGGTGAGTTTGATTCGGCCGATGCGGTGATTCAAGCCCGGGGCCTGAAACAGATTCAAGACACCGGCATGATCGCAGGCCTGGTGGAGCAAGCCATTGCCGACAACCCAAAGATGGTAGAAGAGTTCAGAGGCGGCAAAGAAAAGGCCCTCAATGCACTGGTCGGCCAGGTCATGAAAAAATCCCAAGGCAAGGCAAACCCACAACAGGTCACCGATCTGATCAAAGCAAAACTTCAGTCTTAAGACCAACATGACATTTACAAACCAATTTCACCAACACGCGCAGGCGAAGCTGCTGACGCCGCATCTGCGGGATTTTGGCAACGGCATCTATGGCATCGATTCAGGCTACTTTCGTGACGAATTCGATGCTGTTCATTTGATTGTTGAAAACGGCCGCGTCGCAATCATCGACACTTCCACCAATTACACTGTGCCGCGCATCCTAGAGTCGATCGGGGCCCTGGGCCTTGGGCCCGAGTGTGTTGATTGGATTTTGCTTAGCCACGTACACCTTGATCATGCAGGTGGTGCTGGCCTACTGGCCCAGCAATGCCCCAATGCAAAAGTCACCGTCCACCCGCGTGGCAGGCGGCATATGGTGGATCCGTCAAAATTGTTTATTGCCGTATGCGAGGTCTACGGCGAAGAGATGGCCAGACGGGAATACGGAACACTTGTGCCGATTGCCGAAGATCGCATTGTTGAAACCGGCGAAGGTGCCCAGGTCTCGCTTGCCGGCCGAGTCATTGAGTTCTGGGATTCGCCAGGCCATGCCAAGCACCATGTCTACATTCGCGATTTAAGAACCAATAGTTTTTTCACAGGCGATACGTTTGGTATTTCCTATCGTGATTTCGACACGGCAAATGGTGCCTATTGCTTCGTCACCACATCACCCTCACAGTTCACGCCAGAGGACTTCAAGCACTCGGTGAGCAGGCTGATGGCGGCCCAGCCGCAATATGTTTACCTCACCCACTATGCCCAGCTGGGTGATGTCGCCAGACATGGGCAGGTCTTGCTTGAGCAGGCCGATGAATTTGTCGGCATTGCCCTGCGACACAAAAATGCAGGCAGTGCGCGGGCCGAAAAAATTCGCCAAGACTTGCAGGCGGCAATGATGCGCGACTTGCGTGCCCACGGAGTCACGCTTACCGATGCGCAGTGCCTTGAGGTGCTGGATCTGGATTTGAAATTGAATTCCGAGGGCTTGGTCTGCTGGCTAGATAGCCTGGTGTGAGGGCTCGGGGCCTAGCCTCGGGTGTCGACACCTCGGCACCGAAGCAGTCCACCGACTCCTCTACAATCCCGTCATGCCCGCGAATCTGCCTGAATCCCCCGCCTTTGCCCCGTTTCGCGCACAGCTCGCGAAACGCATCATGGTGCTCGACGGTGCCACCGGCACCATGATTCAGCAGTACAAACTCTCAGAAGACGAATATCGCGGCACAGCCGCCAAACAACTGCCGCAAGGGGTGCGCGAAGCCATTGAGCAGGCAGTTGCCCAGGGTATTGATGTCAAGGGCAATAACGAGCTGCTCTCACTTACCCGGCCCGATGTCATTTCTGAGATTCATGATCAGTACTTAAGCGCCGGCGCGGATATTGTGGAGACCAACACCTTCGGCGCCACCACGATTGCGCAAGAGGATTACCGTCTGCCCCAGCTTGCGCGGATCATGAATCTGGAATCTGCGCGACTTGCCAAGGAAGCCTGCAACAGATTTTCCACGCCTGAAAAACCCCGTTTTGTCGCAGGCGCTGTTGGACCAACACCACGCACCGCTTCCATTTCGCCCGATGTGAACGACCCGGGTGCGCGCAATATCAATTTTGATCAACTGCGTGAATCCTATGCAGAACAAATCGATGCCTTGATTGAGGGCGGCGCCGATCTGCTGCTGTTGGAAACCATTTTCGATACCCTGAATGCCAAGGCCGCCATCTTTGCCATGGAAGAGGTGTTTGCCAAACGTGGCATGCGCTATCCGGTCATGATCTCCGGCACGATCACCGATGCCTCGGGCCGCATTCTGTCGGGCCAAACCGTGGAAGCCTTTTGGAACAGCATTCGTCATGCCAACCCCATTACCGTGGGACTGAACTGCGCCCTGGGTGCTGCACTCATGCGGCCCTATGTGGAAGAGATCTCCAAACTCTCTGACACCGCGATTTGTATCTATCCCAATGCCGGCCTGCCCAATCCCATGGCACCCACGGGTTTTGATGAGACCCCGCCGATTACCTCCGGCTTTTTAAAGGATTTCGCGGAACAGCACTGGGTCAATGTGGTGGGCGGCTGCTGCGGCACCACGCCCGAACATATCGCCGCCATTGCCAAGGCGGTGGAAAGCTATCCTGCGCGAAAAGTTCCTCAGGTTGCACCCAAACTTCGACTCGCGGGCCTGGAAGCCTGCAATATCGATGAGACCTCCTTTTTTGTAAATGTGGGGGAGCGCACCAATGTCACAGGCTCCAAGCAATTTGCAAAGCTGATTCTTGCAGGCGAGTTCGAAAAGGCCATTGCGGTGGCAAGGCAGCAGGTGGAAAACGGCGCCCAGGTGATTGATGTGAACATGGACGAGGCCATGCTGGACTCTGAGGCCGCCATGGTGCGGTTTTTGAATCTGATCGCATCGGAGCCTGACATTTCCCGTGTGCCCATCATGATCGACTCCTCCAAGTGGAGCGTGATCGAAGCGGGATTGAAATGCGTGCAGGGCAAAGCCATTGTGAACTCGATCTCCATGAAAGAAGGCGAGGAAGAGTTCTTGCGCCAGGCCACACTGTGTCACCGCTACGGCGCTGCGGTGATTGTGATGGCTTTTGATGAGCAAGGCCAGGCCGACACCTTGCAGCGTCGCAAGGAGATTTGTTCGCGGGCCTACAAGCTTCTGACCGAGCAAGTCGGTTTCCCGCCGCAGGACATTATTTTCGACCCCAATATCTTTGCAATCGCCACAGGCATTGAAGAGCACAATGCTTATGCCCTCGATTTCATTGAGGCCACCAAGTGGATTCGCGACAACCTGCCGCATGCAAAAGTCTCAGGCGGTGTGTCGAATGTGAGCTTTTCATTCCGCGGCAATGATCCCGCCCGCGAGGCAATTCACACCGTGTTTCTCTATCACGCGGTGAAAGCTGGCATGACCATGGGCATTGTGAATGCCGGACAGCTTGGCGTTTATGAGGATCTCGACCCCGAACTGCGCGAACACGTGGAAGACATTGTGCTCAATCGCCGGCCCGATGCGACCGAGCGCATGATTGACTTTGCGGGAAAGCTCAAAAGCGAAGGCAAACGCGAAGAAACCCAGCTCCAGTGGCGGGGCTTTAATGCGGAAAAGCGGCTTGAGCATGCCTTGGTCCATGGCATTACCGAATTCATTGTGGATGACACCGAGGAGATGCGCCAGGAAATTGCTGCGCGTGGCGGCCGGCCCATTGAAGTGATTGAAGGGCCGCTCATGGCCGGTATGAATGTGGTGGGGGATTTGTTTGCACAAGGAAAGATGTTCCTGCCCCAGGTGGTGAAATCGGCCCGGGTGATGAAAGCAGCCGTGGCCCACTTGGTGCCTTTTATTGAAGAAGAACAAAAGGCCTCGGGCACCACACAGGCCAAGGGCAAGATCATCATCGCCACGGTAAAAGGCGATGTGCACGACATTGGCAAAAATATTGTTTCCGTAGTGCTTCAGTGCAATAACTTTGAGGTGGTGAACCTTGGCGTGATGGTGCCCGCACAACAGATTCTGCAGGCCGCCAAAGATCACAATGCCGACATCATCGGTCTGTCGGGTCTCATCACCCCCTCGCTGGAGGAAATGTCCTACGTGGCCAAAGAGATGGAGCGCGATGACTGGTGCCGCTGCAAACAGATCCCGCTGCTGATTGGTGGGGCCACGACATCGCGAGTGCACACCGCAGTGAAAATCGCGCCGAATTACTCCGGCCCTGTGATCTGGGTGCCCGATGCCAGCCGCTCAGTGCCGGTGGCCCAATCGCTCACCAGCGACGCTGGGCAAAAGGGCGCCTATCTTGGCGAAGTCATGCGCGACTATCAGAAGCTACGCGAACGCCATGCTGCAAAAACCGCAACGCCCCTGCTCACACTCGAGCAGTCCCGCGCCAATGCGCCAGCAATTGATTTTCAAAAAACTGCGCCACCGAAACCCAAGGCCATGGGCCGTCGCGTGCTCAAGTCCTACGATTTGAATGAATTGGTGGATACGATCGACTGGACACCGTTTTTCCAGACCTGGGATTTGGCAGGTCCCTTCCCGGCCATTCTTGAGGATGACATCGTGGGCGCCCAGGCCCGTCAGGTCTATGCCGATGGCAAGGCCATGCTGACTAAGCTGGTGTCACAGCGCAGGCTCACCGCCAACGGTGTGTTTGGTTTATTCCCGGCACAGCGCACCGCGCCAGAGGACATTACAGTCTATGCCGATGAGGCCAAGACCCAGGCGCTTTTCACCTGGGTGGGCCTGCGCCAACAGACCCAGAAACCAAGTGGTGAATTCAATAAAGCATTGGCCGACTATGTTGCTGATCAAGCCAGTGGCATTGCAGATTATCTGGGCTGCTTTGCGGTGTGCATTGACGGCGCGGAAAAACTTGCACAAGACTATGAAGCCAAGGGTGATGACTACAACGCTATTTTGGTCAAAGCGATTGCGGATCGTTTAGCCGAGTCATTTGCGGAACGGCTGCATGAGCGTATTCGTACTGAGTTTTGGGCCTATGCCCCCAATGAGTCACTGAGCAACGAAGCGCTCATCAAAGAAAAATATCAGGGCATTCGGCCTGCCCCAGGCTATCCATCCTGCCCCGATCACACGGTCAAAGCTGATTTGTTCAAGCTGTTAGATGCCTCCGAGATCGGCATGTCACTCACCGAAAACCTCGCAATGATTCCAGCATCAGCGGTAAGCGGCTTTTATTTCTGGCATCCCGATTCCCAGTACTTCAACCTGGGCACAATCGGCGAAGACCAGCTTAAAGATTACGCAAAGCGGGCCAACGTCGATGAAGATGTTGCGCGGTCGCGGCTCGCACCGGTGCTGGGGTTTTAGACACCCCAGACCACAGAGACTTTTTTCTTCTCGGCCTCAGTCAGCATTTCCAGTAGCGGAAACGCCCGCTGCGATAGGCCCACCGGCAGCTCCTGACCCACGGCTTCTCCAGCACGCGCGGCCTCCTCATGTTGGTTTAGTCGAGCCTGGTCCTGCTGTCGGGAACGGGCCACAGCCTGAGCGAGCTTCTCACGCACCAGGGGTACACGCTCCTCTGTAAAGATGCCCTTGGGTGCGAACTCAACCTCCATCGCCGCAAACACCATTTTCATTACCGGCTCCGTCATAAAAAATGCGCCGGCCGCCTTACTTTTAAATTCAATGATCACGCTACACTGCCCCCGATGAACAATCTGTCCATTTTATTCCGCAGCATCAAAGGGCCTGCACTGCTTGCGAGCATCTCGCTGCTGGCGTTGGGCTGCAGCCCCAAGATGGACTGGCGGGAAGTGCGGCCACAGGCTATCGGCGCAAGCGTGCTCTTCCCCGCCAAGCCCGTGGAGGTGAGCCGCACGCTGCAACCCTCCAGTGCAGCATCGCCGCTTACGCTGACCCTGAAATCGGCGCGCATCGAAAACACCCTATTTGCCCTGGGATGGGTGATGGATGGCCCACAGGATGCCCGCTCTCAATTGGAGGCTGCCATGCTCGCCAATATCCAGGCCATGCAGTCGTCAATTCGCCGTAAGGCGCTTGTGATTGAAGGGCAGACTGTTCATGAGTTGCTGGCTGAAGGCCGGATGCGCGTCGATGCAACATCCCCAGAAGTGCCAGCCCGGCTATGGATGCGCAGCCTTGTACTGGAACGCCCCAATAGCCCCGGCCAGACCAGCACCGCCGCGCCAAACAAAGCAGCCTTCACTACCATTGAAATCATTGCGCTCGGGCCCGCGCAAGAGCTACGTGAAGAAGATGCACGCCAATTCATTGAATCGCTAAAACTCTCGCAATAAAACAATGTCCGGTATTGAATCCACCGCCGAACAACGCTTCCGCATCCTTCACGTATTTGCGCCGTTTGCGGCCGCATATCTGTTGTCTTATGTGATGCGCTCGGTCAATGCTGTGCTGTCTGGGCCGCTCACAGAGGAATTTTCACTGACTGCGTCACAGCTTGGACTGCTCTCAAGCAGCTACTTCCTGACATTTGCAGCGATGCAGATTCCGTTGGGCGCCTTGCTTGATCGGCGGGGGCCCAAGGCGGTGGAGGTGGTGCTGCTAATGTTTGCCATCATTGGCTGCCTGATCAGCGGCACTGCACAGGGCTTTACTGCGTTATGGATCGGACGTGCCCTGATTGGCATCGGTGTCTCGGCCTGTCTGATGGCCTCTTATAAGGCCTATCGCATTTGTTTTCGCGGAGATCAGCAGGCCAGTCTTGCCTCACTGATGCTCATGGTCGGCTCTTTTGGCGCCCTGATTGCCACACTGCCTGTCGAACTCATCCTGCCTGTGATCGGCTGGCGTGGGGTGTTTTATGTGACTGCCATTTTGTTTTCTTTGTCTGCCTTGGCATTGATCTGGCTTTTACCCAAGCTACCCGACCCAACGCCAAACGCAAAGCCCTATTGGCATGACATGTTTTCAGGTGCGCGCGAAGTCTTCGCCCATCCAGAAGTGCGGCGACTGATTCCCCTGTGCATCTTTACGCATGGAGGATTTATGGCTGTTCAGGGCCTGTGGATGGGGCCCTGGTTTCGGATTGTTGATGGGCAGAGTGCGGGGCAGGCTGCAACCAGTCTGCTGATCCTGGGGATTGTGGTGATGTGCTCACACATGACCATGAGCTGGTTAGGCACAAAATTCAGGGCCTGGGGACTGTCGCTGGATCGCGTGATTCTGGTCGGATGCACGCTTATGGTGATGGCGACGGCGGCAGCGATTTTTGATGTCTGGGGTAATCCTGTGCTCGGCTGGTCGCTCATGTTCATCACCACCGCCATCACTGCGGTGAATTACGCAAAAGTTAGCCTGGCATTTCCGGTAGCCATGGGCGGTCGGGCCAACACGAGTGTGAATTTCATTGTGTTTGTTGGCGCCTTTGTCATGCAGTGGGGCCTGGGTTTGATCGTGGATTTGGCCATGTCACTGGGCCAGGATCAGGCGGGCGGACTTAAAACGGCCTTCATCTGCTGGATGCTGGCGCAGATTTTTTCGCTTATCTGGCTGATTCGGATGCCGACCAGTCCGGTTCAATATCGATAGCCCGACGCAGCTCGATGGCCTCGGCCACATGGGCCGGTTCAATTCGGGATGTAGCATCAAGATCCGCAATTGTTCTGGCCACCCGCAGCACACGATGCCATGCGCGGGCACTCCAGCCCCATCGGCCTGCTGCACGCAGCATCAGCTGCTCGGCAGCGGGCTCCAGGCTTGCATGCTGTAGCAGAGGTGTTGGCCCGAGCCTGGCGTTTGCGCATGACTGCCGTGCAAGCTGTTTCTCCCTGGCCTGGCCCACCCATCGGGCAAGTGATTCGGTGGTCTGATCTGGGTCGGAATCCAGCCCTGCGGACTCAGAAAGATCCGCTGCCATTGGCGCCTCAAGCTGAATGACCATGTCGAAACGATCCATCAGCGGGCCAGAGATTCGGGAGCGATAGCGCAAGACGCGATCGGGACTGCACCGACAGGGCCTACGTGCACGTCGTACGCCAAAGTAGCCACAGGGGCAGGGGTTCATGGCCGCTATCAGCATGACATCAGCAGGAAAGCTCACCCGATCGCGGACCCGGGCAATACTGACCTCGGCCCTCTCCAGGGGTTCGCGCAGACTCTCCAGGGCATCACGCGGGAACTCAGGCAGCTCATCCAGAAAGAGCAGCCCATGGTGGGCCAGCGAGACCTCGCCGGGCCGCACCGGCTGGCCACCGCCAATCATGGCGCGGGAAGAAATGCTGTGATGGGGGGCACGATAGGGGGCTTTCTGCCAGCCTGCGAGATCAATGCCACCCGAGAGGCTTTGAATCGCAGCAAGGGTGCAGGCCTGCTGATGGGTCAAGGGAGGCAATAGGCCCGCAATCCGGGAGGCAATCATGGATTTGCCGATGCCGGGTGGGCCCAGCATCAGCAGATTGTGATGGCCTGCCGCAGCAATCAGCGCCGCACGCTTGGCAAAGCCCTGGCCCCGAATCTCGGACCAGTCCTCCTGGGATTCTGATTCAAGGGGCCGCACTGGCAGGACCTGGGGAGTCATGAGGGGTTCGCGGGATTTCAGATGCAGGGCCACCTGCCGCAGACTGGCTGCAAAACGCAGATGATCGGAGCCGATGAGCGAGGCCTCGGCCTGGTTTTCCAACGGCAGCACCAGGCACTGACCGCTCTGCTGATGCCGGACAAAGCCTGCAGCCATAGCAAAGGCGCCACGAATAGGCAGAAGTTGGCCAGTCAGAGAGAGCTCTCCAACAAAGATCAGATCCCGCAGCGCAACGGCCAGATCCGGTGACCGCAGCTGGCCGCTGGCTACAAGAATGGCCACGGCGATCGCCAGATCAAAACGGCCGGAGTCTTTTGGCAGATCGGCTGGCGCCAGATTGACGGTGATGCGAC
>VERJ01000052.1 GCA_018882795.1 Burkholderiaceae bacterium
ATCTCGGCACTGTTGCGAGCAGTGACTTGCAATTCCTGGCTGGGCAGGTCAAGGCGTGGCAACAGGTAGTAATCGAGCTCGGCGGCATTGCCGGGATCGAGGCGAACCGCCACCGTGATGTCCGGGTGGTAGCGGCTGGGGTCAAAGCGGATGCGCCAGCGCTGCAGGCCATTGGGCAGTTGCTGGCAACGCGCCAGTACCAAGCTGATGACCAGTTCCTGATTTAGGTGCAGCAGGTCGGTTTGTGGATCGCGCCAGATATCGCCGCCCAGCTCAGCAATGGTGTGCTGGGTGCGCTCGACGATTTCCGGGTGCAGTTGGCGCAGGCGCCGGTTGATTTCGGGGAATTCCAGATCCCGCCCGGGGCGGAAGCCCGCCAGTTCATACGATTTGCTCAAGCTGCCGAAGGGCGAGGTGTAGAGTCTGGCCGAGGGGCCGTTGGCCACCTGGTCGATGATGAAGTCCGACGAGCGCCTGCACTCGGCGCACAGTGCCTTGAGGTGGAGCGGAGGAGGATCGAACTCCCGACCTTCGCATTACGAACGCCACGCTCTCCCAGCTGAGCTACCGCCCCCAAGCCTTGTCAGGGCCAATTCCACCCAGACCCTTGTTTCGATTCAATCAGGCGCCCGAATTTTTAAACGCCGTTACATCAATCTCGATTTTCATCTCGGGCTTCATCAGCTTGGTAACCAACAGCGTTGCAGCAGGACGTATCTCGCCAAAGAACTTTCCAAGCACCGGAATGATGGCATCCGCATCGGCAGCATCTGCAATGTAGTAATTGGCGCGTACTACATCGGCGAGTGAAAATCCTGCCTGCTCAAGCGCACCCTCGATGGTGTTAAGCGCATTTTCGGCCTGTTGCGCCACAGCATCTGGCATTTCCATTTTTTTATAGTCATAACCTGTCGTGCCCGAGACAAAGCAAAACGGACCCTGGGCAACTGCCCGGGAGTAACCCATGGTTTTTTCGAAGGGGGAACCGCTGGAGATCAGTTGGCGCATGGTCTTTTCGTTCGGTAGGATGTTTGAGATAAATTGGACTTGCCTAACCCCGCAATTCTCTCAGATCACACCCTCAACTTTTATTCCCGGGATCATAGAAGCACCTTGGGGTGTGGGGTACACTCTAACGGTTAAAAATAATGCTCATAAACAGTAATGCACTGGTACCTTGTCCACACCAAACCCAGACGAGAGCAGGTTGCCCTGGAGAATCTCGATCGTCAGGGCTACCAGTGCTATCTGCCGACTATCCCGTCAGAAAGGCTCTGTCAGGGGCTACTGAAGGTCGTCAACGAGCCCCTTTTCCCGCGCTACCTGTTTATTCGGCTGGGTCTGGACGACTCCGCCAAAAGCTGGGCGCCGATTCGCTCGACCAGGGGTGTCAGTCGGTTGGTGCGTTTCGGGTTAGAACCAGCACAGGTACACGACAGCCTAATCGAACAATTGCGGATCCAGGAAGCCTTGGTTCAGGCAGAACCAGAGCGGCTCTTTAGACCTGGCGAGCGGGTGCGCCTGACGGAGGGGCCCTTTGCGGGTATCGAGGGTATTTATCACATGGCGGACGGCGAGCGCCGGGTCATGGTGTTGATAGAGATGCTGAGTAAGCCCGTGACCGTGCACGTATCGTTGACTGGCCTGCGCAAGGCGGGCTAGGAGTTCTCTCCAGGGCGGATCTGGGAGAGTATTTGTCCGCCCCCTTGTGACAGCCCCGATTCGGTGCTACCTTTGCTCAGTTTTGTACAAACCTCCACACCGCGCGCGCAACTTGCGCCCGTCTGCCGGCCTAATCAAGGTGACACGGCATGGCGGAATACGCCGAGCAATGAAATCGTAGACTGGGTATATCTGGAGCAGGAAGCTGAGGCCCAAGCGATAGGTTTGGTTTAGCTTAAGCAGATTCATAGTTCGATCTGGTGATGTTTATCCTTTCTAAATTGCTCTCTGCGATCACCCAGCCGATGTTCTGGTTGGCCCTGTGGTGGGTGATTGCGTTGGTGGCTTTGAATCGTTGGCGAAAACCGGCGGTCAATATGCTCTGGCTAGGGATGCTTGCGCTGGGCCTACTCGGTTTTCGAGCCATTCCTGATCTCCTGCTGCGACCGTTGGAAAACCGCTATTCGGTTCCGGCAGCAGAATCGATTGATCAGTACGTGGGCTTCATCGTATTAGGCGGCGCGCTGGGTCACCCGGAGAGTTTTGTGGCCCGAGGTCAGGTCCCCCTGGGGGATGCAGTAGAGCGCATGACCGTGCCAGTAGGACTGATGCGCCAGCACCCCAAGATGCAGCTAGTGTTCTCTGGCGGTGAGGGTCGGCTATTGACAACCGGTATTGCTGAATCGGAATTGGCCCGGGCGTTTTATCAGCAGCAGGGCCTGCCCATGGAGCGAATCAGGCTGGAAAGCCGCGCTCGAAACACCCACGAAAATGCCAAAAAAGTAGCCAAATTGCTTGGAGATGAATGCAGGCAGCCGTGGTTGCTGGTCACATCTGCCTGGCATATGCCGCGTTCAATGGCAGAGTTTGATGCAGTGGACTGTAATGTCACACCTTTCCCCGTAGATTTCACGACAGGTGATTCCACAGCCCTCACAGAGTACTCGCTCGCCGGTAGTCTGGAGCGCTGGCAAATGGCGCTCCATGAGTGGCTGGGAATGTTGGCTCAAGCGATACGCCGCTGATCAGCGGCGCTCTTGATAACCTTTCGCAGTCATGCAATCGCTCTCATCTTTTTGGCGGTCGGACAACGTTTTGAAATAGAAATTCATCTTCACAAAGAGGTCATCCTCGGCGGGTGCCAGCTTCGCGTATTTTTCGTTGATCAACGAGGCACAGGTAGCAAGATCTTTCTCGATATCTTCGTGAAATTCCCCTCCTTTGGAGTATTTCATTGATCCACAGCCAGCAAGCCCCACGGCTAAGACAGCCGATACCGCCAAGAGGGTTGATCTAGAGAAAATATTCATCTCGTTTTGCATCCAGTTATTTGTTGTCGTCTGATTTCATCCAACCCGACACAGTATTCACCGTAGACTCATATACCGATTTGGCGGTATCGGCTGTTGTGTCATAGGCCGATTGGAGTGTTGAGCACCCTCCAACGAGCAATGCCGCGGCGAGTACTACGACGAGTGCTTTTGGTGTTGAGCTGCTATTCATTGAAAGGTCTCCTTTGCGTGAAGAAAAGGCAAGCGTGTGAGTGGATCAGGGTTCAGCTTACTGGTTGGATGCCTGATAAATCAAAAAGCCACCGTGAAGGTGGCTTTTTGTTTACCTGTAAATGAAAGCGGCATTGCGGCCTTTTGCGGGGTCTTTGCCTGGCTTCGCAGCTTCAGTATCCACGATTGCTTTGACATCGATGCGTTTTGCCTCAACGCCGGCTTTGACCATGGCATCACGTACCGCAGTTGCCCGTGCCGTGGCGAGTTTTAGATCCTTGGGATTCGGTTTGATTGAATCCGCCGAACCCTGCAGGGTCAACATCACAGCGCTGTTGTTTTGCATGTAGGAAACATGGGCGCTGATGATTTTCTTTGCGTCGTCTCGAATGGCCGCGCTGTTGTTATCGAAATAAACGTTGCGCTTTCCGAAAATGTTCCGGGATTCATCAGTCGTTGGATCAAAAACCACAGGCTTGTTGGCCTGGCAGCCCACGAGTCCAACGATCACTGCCGCTGCAACGCCGAAACTTTTGAATCGATTCATTCTTATTCCTTGTAATTTTTTAATATTTGAGAATGGTGGCTCGGGGCGGAATCGAACCACCGACACAAGGATTTTCAGTCCTCTGCTCTACCAACTGAGCTACCGAGCCACTGGTTGGAATGGGGGCTCCCCACGCCAAAACCGAGGCGCCAGTATAGCGGATCACCGCCCCCTGACTTGCCACCACAGGCCATCTCGGGCGATCCTAGTAGCTTAATGAGCTCACGTCGCACCTCATCCCACGCCCCCGCCGCGCCCACGATTGCTGTGGTTGGCGGCGGCATCATGGGCGCCCTAACCGCGCTGACCGCCGCCCACCTGGGGATCAATGTTGCCTGGATCGGTCCTGCCGAACAGGGCCGCACCGATGGGGCGGATGCGCGTAACTACGCACTCTCGCCACTCACTGTTGATCTATTGAAGCAGATCGGTGTTTGGCCTGCCGTAGCGCCATTGTCCTGCACCGTCAGCCGTATGGAAGTTTTCTCTGGCAAGGCCCGAATCGACCTGTCTGCCACCGATGCCGGGGCAGAGTTTTTGTCGGTCATGGTCTTGCATCGGGACCTGCTCAGTGCATTGGAACAGGCGGTGCAATTCCGGCCTCAGATTCAACGCATCACCGCCAGGCCTGATCAGATATCGGTCACGAAAGACCAGGTCACGCTTACTGCGGGGGGCCAGACATGCACAGCCCAGCTCGTCGTGGGTGCCGATGGTGCCCGCTCCTGGGTCCGCAGTCAGACAGGAATTCTCTGGGGCCAGCGGGATTACGCCCAACAAGGGGTAGTGGCAACCTTTCAGACCGAGTATCCGCACGGTGGCGTGGCCACGCAGTGGTTCGATCAGGGCGAGATCCTTGCCCTGCTGCCGCTTGCCGATTCCCATCAGTTATCGATGGTCTGGTCCACATCTCGGCCAGAGCCCACTTCCGCAGCGGTGATGGATGAATTTGTTGCCGGCATCCAGGAACGCTCCCAGGGTCGTTTTGGAAAACTTACCTTGGTCGGGGATGCGGTCAGCGCTCCCTTGCGCATGATGATCACCGAACAGCAGTCCGCGCTTAGGACCGTGCTTGTGGGCGATGCTGCCCATACCGTGCATCCTTTGGCAGGATATGGCCTGAACCTTGGTGTACAGGATCTATTGTCGCTTGAAGCCCTGTGGAAAGAGCATCGGCATGATCCTGGCAGCACCATTGCCATCCATGCCTATGAAAAATCTCGCCGCTTTCGGGTCAAGCGTGTCCAGTGGGGGCTTGATGTGTTGCAGCGACTGGTCACGCAGTCGCATCCCGCGCTTTCCCGGCTGCGCGAATTCGGCATGCGGCTAGTGGCTGATATCGGGCCACTACGGCAGTTTCTGATTAAACAGGCGATCTCACCGCAATAGGCTGAATTCATGAAAACACGATCGCAGTCGAACTTTTCAGAAACAATCATGCGGACACTTCGGGCAAGTGCACTACTCGTCTTCACCGCTCTTTCATTTAGCCTTCAGGCGGCTCCTGAAAAAGCGGCCCCGGCGGTTGAGTCTACGGTGAAAACTGCGGTGGAGTCTTGGCTGAAGGGCCGCTTTAAGGTAGAGAGTGTTTCTAAAACCGCCATGCCGGGCATTGTTGAAGTGCGGATTGGCGCTGATTTGATCTATGCCGATGAAAAAGGCCTCTTCGCGATTGTTGAAGGCCAGATGGTGAACCTAAAGACCGGCGAAAACCTCACCGCCATGCGGATAGAAGAGCTCAACAAAATCGATTTTGCAAAGCTGCCCAAAGACCTTGCCATGAAGACCGTGCGCGGAAATGGCAAGCGGGTCTTGGCGGTGTTCGAGGATCCCTACTGTAGTTTTTGCAGAACTTACCGCAAGACCTTGACCGATCTGAACAATGTCACGGTCTATACCTTCTTTTATCCCATGCTGCGCGCGGAATCCGAGACTGTTGCGCGTAATGCCTGGTGCGCCAAGAATCGGGAAGAGACATGGAATGATTGGATGCTTCTGGGCAAGGAACCATCCAAGGCCGGTGCTGATTGCAAGTTTCAGAGTGCAAAGATCATCGAACTGGGCAAATCCCTCGGCATCTCGGGCACGCCCACCACCTTCCTTGCGGATGGCCGCCGCCTCACCGGCGCCATCGCGAAGGATCGACTCGAGCAACTCTTCGCAGAAGCGAAGTAACTAATACTTTTAGTTCGGCAGCAGCACGAACATTCGGCCGTCAGCACGCATCCGGCCAGCCACCTCGCCAGCCTCACTACCCGTGCCAAAGAAGATATCGCTTCGATGTGCACCCAAGACTGCGCTACCCGTATCCTGGGCAATCATCAGTCGTTGGAATGGCAGCCCCGGATCCTTTGGCGGTGCACCCGCTTTCGGCACTCGGGTGGACATGAAAATCAGGCTGCCTGCACTGACGAATCGTGGATCAACGGCCAGCGATCGGCCGGCTGTTAAGGGTAGCCCCATAGAGCCAAGGGGGCCCTGCGCAGACGGCAGTGCAGTGATCTCTTTGAAAAAGACCAGGCTGGGGTTTTGGTGCAACACTTCATCGCGACGATGGGGGTTGGCAGCGACCCAGGCCTTGATACTCTGCATGGAGGCATCGTTGGGTTTCAGTTCCCCCTTATCGATCAGATAGCGTCCGATGGATCGATAGGGATAACCGTTTTGCTCCGCATATCCTACCCGTACCGTTTCACCATTGGGCAGCTGGACTCTGCCTGAACCCTGGACCTGAAGAAAAAAGGCCTCTACCGGGTCATCCACCCAAAGCAGTTCTTGGCCTGCGAGAAGCCCCTTGGTCTCGATCTCGGCACGCGTGGGATAAGGTACAACGCGATTTCCCTCCAGGCGACCACGCAGTCGAAGCGATTTAATCTCCGGATAGATTGCAGACAAATCCACATTGATCAAATCTTTCGGTGTTTTGTAAAGTGGAATCTGATAAGGCCCACCCCGCGCTCGGGACCCGCGTAGCAGTGGCTCGTAATAGCCCGTGATCAACCCTGATCGGGTGCCTTTGCTATCCGTAAGTTCATGGGGCGTGAAACGCAATTCGATCAGCTGGCGTAGTCCCTGGGTATCGCTTGTGTTGAGCTGTTCCGCTTCTTTGCAGATTCGGGCCCAGGCCGTCGCCCGAAGCCGCATTACGCCACAGTTGCTGGAAAAAGCGGGCCAGAACCCTCGCAGGTCTTCCTCTGCCCAGCCGGGCAGCTCCTGAAATGAGATCGGCCGGGTTTTGGCTTCGGCCTGGGCCTGGGTCGGCTGCAGACAGCACAATGCGCCTGTCACCAAAATCAGTTGGGCCAGCAGTTTGTTGATGAATCGGCCTGAAATAGGGCGGACCGCAGGCCTCGTAAAATGGATTCGGTTGGTCTGAAGGGGGCTTTGCATGTGGCTTATTTTCCTGGAGGCAGGGCTTGCCCTGGCCATTTTTGTTTTCATCGTCTGGTGGACCATGCGCGGAAAGCGCTGATCTAGAATGCCCCTATGAGCAAATCAAAAACCTATCGCATTGCACCCAGCATCCTGTCAGCGGATTTTGCCCGACTTGGTGAAGAAGTCAGCCGCGTAGAAGCTGCAGGCGCGGATTTTATTCACTTCGACGTGATGGATAACCACTATGTGCCGAACCTCACCATCGGCCCCATGGTCTGTAAGGCGATCCGGCCCCACGTGAAGATTCCCATTGATGTGCATCTGATGGTCTCACCGGTGGATGCCCTGGTGGTGGACTTTGCCAAGGCGGGTGCCGATCTGATCACCTTTCATCCTGAAGCCTCACCCCATGTCGATCGCACCTTGCAACTGATCCGCGATCAGGGCTGCAAGGCAGGTCTTGTGCTCAATCCCAGCACACCGATTGCGCATATGGATTGGGTGATGGATAAGCTGGATATCGTCCTGCTGATGTCGGTCAACCCGGGATTCGGGGGCCAGTCCTTCATTGCGTCAACACTCGCAAAGCTTGCGGCGGTTCGCCAAAAGATTGATGCCCACACCAGTGCGGGTGGCCAGCCCATCTTGCTTGAAGTCGATGGTGGCATCAAGGTCGACAATATCGCGGCCGCCGCCGCCGCAGGGGCTGATACCTTTGTTGCCGGTTCTGCGGTGTTCGGTGCGCCCGATGCCGATGGCGGCTATCACGGTGTGATCTCGAAATTCCGCTCTGCCCTGGCAGCCGCGTAGAAACAGGCCACCATTGCGGGGAGCGCCAAGCGCGACGTAGCAATCCACATGATTTCTCAACAAGAATTTCTCACCCTGACGCAACAGGGCTATAACCGAATACCTCTGGTTCGCGAACTGCAGGCTGATCTCGACACGCCCCTGTCGCTTTATCTCAAGCTTGCCAACGCACCCAATAGTTTTTTCCTGGAGTCGGTCGTGGGCGGCGAGCGTTTTGGCCGCTATTCCTTTATCGGATTGCCGGCCCGCACACGCATTGAAGCGCGAGACCAATCGATCTCGGTGCTGACCGATGGCGTGGAAACAGAAACTGCGCAGGCCGATCCCATCGCGTTTGCTGAACGGTACTTGTCGCGTTTTAAGGCCGCGGTAACCCCTGGTCTGCCGCGCTTTTGTGGTGGACTCGCGGGTTATTTTGGCTACGACACGGTGCGCCATATTGAATCCAGGCTCTCCACTGATCGGGCCAAGAGCAAGCCCGATCCCATCAATGTGCCCGACATTGTGCTGCTGCTCACTGAGCAGCTCGCCATCATTGATAACCTTGCAGGCCGCCTGTATCTGATCGTGTATGTGGATCCGAATGCCTGCGGTGGCGCGATGGATGCAGCCTATGCGCAGGGCCTGGCCCAGCTCGATCAGCTCGAGGCGAAGCTGCACGCACCAGTGGTGGTACCCAAGCCCGAGACCCTCAAGCCTTCTGAAGTGATTCGTGATTTTAAGAAAGAAGATTTTCTGAAGGCAGTGGGCCGCGCCAAGGAATACATTGCGGCCGGCGATGTGATGCAGGTGGTGATTGGTCAGGTCTTGCGCAAGCCCTATCAAGGTTCACCGGTGACGCTGTATCGTGCGCTGCGATCCATTAATCCATCGCCTTACATGTTTTTTTATAACTTTGGCGATTTTCATGTGATCGGCGCCTCGCCCGAAATTCTCGTGCGCCAGGACCATGTGGTGGTGGATCAAAAGCTACAAGTTCGTGTCACGATTCGGCCGATTGCGGGAACACGGCCCCGTGGCAGAACCCCTGAAGAGGATTTGGCTCTGGAAAAGGAACTTCAGGCCGATCCCAAAGAGCGTGCCGAACATGTCATGTTGATCGATTTGGCCCGAAACGATATTGGTCGTATTGCGCAAATTGGCACGGTGGAAGTCACCGAGCAAATGGTGGTCGAGCGCTACTCCCATGTGATGCATTTGGTCTCCAATGTTGATGGCCTTCTGAAGGAAGGGCTCACTGCCCTCGATGTGCTTCGGGCCGCGTTTCCCGCAGGCACGCTAACGGGTGCGCCGAAAATTCGGGCCATGGAAATCATTGATGAATTGGAGCCCACCAAACGGGGTGTTTATGGCGGTGCTTGTGGCTATCTCTCGTTTGCGGGCGACATGGATCTGGCAATTGCGATTCGCACGGGTGTGCTGAAAGATGGCCTGCTGCATGCTCAGGCGGGTGCGGGTATTGTGGCGGATTCGGTGCTGGAAAATGAGTGGCAAGAAACGGAGAGCAAGGCCCGTGCCCTGATTCGGGCCGCTGAACTTGCTGAAAATGGGCTGGAGCGGTCGACATGAAAGTCCTCATGATCGATAACTACGACTCCTTCACCTACAACCTGGTGCAGTACTTTGGCGAATTGGGAGCCCAAGTCGAGACTATCCGCAACGACGCCATCACACCCGAAGAGATTCTTTCAAGAAACCCCGCCATGCGGCCGGATCGTATCGTCATTTCTCCCGGGCCCTGCAGCCCCGCAGAGGCTGGCATCTCGGTTGCCTTGATTCAACAGGCCGCAGGCAAGATCCCGCTACTGGGCGTCTGCCTGGGTCATCAGGCGATTGGCGCTGCATTCGGCGGGAAAGTGATCCGTGCGCAGACCCTGATGCACGGAAAAACCTCTGCAATCGAGCACACTGGCCAGGGTGTATTTCAGGGCCTGCCCAGCCCCATCACGGTGATCCGTTATCACTCCTTGGCGCTAGAACGTGAGACGCTTCCCGCAGAGTTGATCGTGACCGCCTGGACTGCTGATGGCGAGATCATGGGACTGCAGCATCGAACACTGCCGGTCCATGGTGTTCAGTTTCATCCTGAATCGATTCTGAGTGAGCATGGCCATGCCATGCTGAAAAATTTCCTCGATCACCCATAACACGCCGCTCACAAAGCACGATCAAAACCACCGCACTGGACTCCCTATGGCCTTCACCATCGCCCAAGCCCTAAATCGGGTTGTTGCTCATCAAGACCTCACCCATGAAGAAATGATCGACATCATGCGCGCGATCATGTCGGGTGATGCCTCACCGGTGCAGACGGCCGGTGTGTTGACTGCCCTGCGCGTGAAGGTCGAGACCACCACCGAGGTTGCGGCAGCAGCAACCGTCATGCGCGAATTCGCCACCCAGGTCGAGGTCAACGTGCCGCACCTGGTCGATATGTGTGGCACGGGCGGTGATGGGGCCCAGACTTTCAATATTTCTACCGCAGCCATGTTTGTAGCGGCTGCGGCGGGCGCCAATGTAGCCAAACACGGTGGCCGATCGGTTTCATCGGCGACCGGTAGCGCGGATATCCTTGAAAAGCTCGGTGCCAGCATTCATCTTGCGCCGGAAAAAGTTGCGGAATCGATTCGCCAATGTGGCGTCGGTTTCATGTTTGCACCGAATTACCACCCAGCCATGAAACACATTGCGCCAGTACGCAAAGAGCTCGGTGTGCGCACGATTTTTAACATTCTTGGCCCACTCACCAATCCTGCGAATGCGGCCCATCAATTAATGGGTGTGTTCCACCCCGAGCTCGTAGCGATTCAGGCCGAGGTCTTGCGCAAGCTGGGCAGTAATCATGTGTTGGTGGTTCATGCCCGATCAGGCCTGGATGAAATTGCGCTGCATGGCG
>VERJ01000080.1 GCA_018882795.1 Burkholderiaceae bacterium
CAGGTGGGCTGCGAATTGTTCGGCCACGACGGCCTAGAGGCTGATCTGGAGGTGCAGGAACTCGCCCTTGCTTCGCTGGATGCGGCCGGCATTCAGAAGGTCCGGCTTGATCTCTCGCATCGGGGTGTGTTCCTGGCTCTGCGAGATCGTGATCCTGGTTTGGCAGGCTGTGAATCCGATGTGCTCGCGGCCCTACAGTCCAAGGACCGTGTGCGTCTGTCGTCATTGTTGCCGCAGGTGTCGTCGGAGTCCGCCAAGGCACTAACTGCCCTTATCGATCTTTATGGCCCAGCCAGTGGCAAAGACAGTGTGATTGATCGTGCACGTGGTGTGTTGCCCGTGATTGGTTCCATTACCGAGGCCTTGGATCGCCTTCAGGCGGTCGCGAATTCCGCCATGTTCACCGAGCACCCCCAGTGTGTGTTGACAGTCGATCTGGCCGATCTTCGTGGCTACCGTTATCACAATGGGGTCATGTTCTCGATTTATTGCGATGGTCTTCCCAATGCCGTGGTGCGGGGTGGTCGCTACGATGGCGCCGGTAAAGGGTTCGGCCGTGCACGGCCTGCAACAGGCTTTAGCCTGGAGTTGCGGGAGCTTTTGGAAATCGCCCAGTTTGGGGGTGCTGGTGGCATTGGATCGGCGCCGGTGGCCGCTCCTTGGCAGGATGACCAGGCCCTGCGGCATGCCATCTCGGCACTTCGGCAGGACGGCCGGGCCGTGATTCGTCTTCCTGATGCAGAATTGAGTGTGTGGTCTGGCGAGCGGCTTGTTTTTCAGTCAGGTCGCTGGATCGTTGCGTAACTCAAGTCAGGATAAAAGCATGTCGGCAGGAATCGCTGCAGCAAAGACTGCAGGCCAGGGCAGGAATGTGGTCGTGATCGGCACCCAGTGGGGTGACGAAGGCAAAGGCAAAATTGTGGATTGGCTCACCGAACAGGTGGCCGGCGTGGTCCGCTTCCAAGGCGGCCACAATGCGGGCCATACCTTGGTGGTCAATGGCAAGAAGACAGTCTTGCGACTCATCCCATCGGGGATCTTGCATCCGGGGGTAACTTGCTACATCGGCAATGGCGTGGTGCTCTCGCCCACGGCGCTCTTGGGCGAGATTGATGAACTCCAGTCCAACGGTATTGATGTTGAGTCCCGACTCAAAATCAGCTTGGCATGTCCGCTGATCCTGCCGTATCACGTGGCGCTCGATCAGGCCCGGGAAGCTGCCCGGGGCGATGCCAAGATCGGCACCACGGGCCGGGGTATCGGCCCCGCCTATGAAGATAAAGTTGCCCGTCGCGCCATTCGCCTACTTGATCTCACTGACCCGCAGGCGTTGAAATCCAAGCTTGCCGAGACCATGGGCCTGCACAACTTTGTCTTGGAGCATCACCTGAAATCGACGCCCATCTCGGTGGATCAGGTGTACAGCGAACTCATGGCCATGGCCCCAAGGCTTTTAAAGATGACCGCCGATGTTCCCCAGCTGCTCTATGAGGCAGGCAGGCGTGGCGAGAATCTGCTTTTCGAGGGCGCGCAGGGGTCGTTGCTCGATATCGATCATGGCACCTATCCTTTCGTGACCAGCAGCAATTGCGTGGCCGGCGCTGCAGGGGCAGGTGCGGGCGTGGGGCCTTCCAAATTGCACTACGTGCTTGGCATCACCAAGGCTTATGCCACCCGCGTGGGCAGCGGTCCATTCCCCACAGAGCAAACCAATGAGATCGGACAGGGCCTTGCTAAACGCGGCAATGAATTCGGCTCTGTCACGGGCCGGCCTCGCCGTTGCGGCTGGTTCGATGCTGCGGCGCTGCGTCGGTCGATGCAGATCAATGGTGTAACGGGTTTGTGCATCACGAAGCTGGATGTCATGGATGGCATGCCAGAGGTCAAACTCTGTGTGGGCTATGACACGCCCAATGGCCGCATGGATGTGTTGCCCTTTGGTGCGGATGCAGTGGGTCAGTGCACGCCGGTGTATGAAACCATGCCGGGATGGTCAGAGACCACCCAGGGCGTGCGCGAGTGGTCCGGATTGCCCGTAAATGCGCAGCGTTATCTGAATCGATTGGCTGAAGTGGTGGGGGCGCCGATTGCAATGATCTCGACCGGTGCGGATCGCGCCGACACAATACTCTTGGATCATCCGTTTCAGTGATGGATTGCCACGGCCCTTCGGGCCTCGCAATGACGAGTTACGTGTTATTACGGCTGCACCGTTGCGAGCGTTTGGATGTTGACCCTGAATCGTCACCGCGAGACCGCCGAAGGCGGGCGTGGCGGTCCATAATGATTGGTGCCCAGAAGAGGACTCGAACCTCCACAGTGTTGCCACCGCTAGGACCTGAACCTAGTGCGTCTACCAATTCCGCCATCTGGGCAAGGCAGGCGCGTACTTTAGCCGGAATCACATAATTGTCA
>VERJ01000014.1 GCA_018882795.1 Burkholderiaceae bacterium
ATTACAGCCTGAGCGCAGGCCAGTATTTCGAGGTGAAGATTGAATACAGCGATCTGACGCCCGCACAGTTTTCCGCCAAGCTGCGAGGTTTTACAGATCGGCTAGATGGCTTTTTTAAAGAATCAGTCGAGCTGGAGCAAGAAATCAAGATGCATTTGTCGAGGTTGCGGCATGGGTAACACGATCAAGACCAGAAAATCATTTTCTGGCCATGCACGGAAATTGCAGGATCTCTGCATCTCTATTACGGATTGTCATCACTCAACACCCGTTTGGCGTGACTGGGGAAAGATCGTTGTTAGAAACTTCAACATTAAAAATGGCAAGCTCGATTTGAGCAGTCCGTCCTACACGGATGAAGCTACTTTCAATGAAAGAATTTCCCGCGCAAAACCTGAGCCTGGCGATCTCATCATTACTCGTGAAGCCCCGATGGGGGAGGTTTGTATCATTCCGAAGGGTGTTGAATGCTGTCTTGGCCAACGCATGGTCCTTATCAAACCCAATCCTGGCAAGGTCAATAGTCAGTATCTTCTATATGCGATGCTTTCTGGCTTTGTACAGGGGCAAATTAATCAGAGCGACAAAACAGGTTCTATCGTTAGTAATTTGCGAATCCCATTGTTGAAGGAGCTTGAAATACCTCTGATTGAGGGAGCGGATAAGATCGCCGCCGTCCTTTCGGCCCTCGACGCCAAAATCGACTGCAACAACCGCATCAACGCCGAGTTAGAGGCGATGGCTAAAACGCTATACGACTACTGGTTCGTGCAGTTCGATTTCCCCGCCGCCTACGGCAAACCCTACAAATCCTCCGGTGGCAAGATGGTCTTCAACGCCACGCTGAAGCGATTGATTCCGGAGGGGTGGGAGGATGGCACCCTGGATGATTTAGGCCAAATTGTTGGGGGCAGTACTCCTAGCACCGAGAGACTGAGCAATTTCACCTTGAAGGGGACTCCATGGATTACTCCTTACGATCTCTCCGGCAACCAAGGAAACAAATTCATTACCCGTGGCACCCAAGACGTATCAGACGAGGGTATCAAAGATGCCTCGCTGAAAAAATTACCTGCGGGAACGGTATTGTTAAGCTCCCGTGCACCCATAGGATATATGGCCATTGCGCGAACTGAGCTGACTACAAATCAAGGGTTTAAGTCATTTATTCCGGTCAACGGGTTTTCAACGGCTTTTATCTATTACACGGTTAAAGGGCAATTGAAAACGATCACTCAATATGCATCCGGATCGACCTTCAAGGAGGTGTCAGCCGGGGTATTGAAGACCGTAAAAATTGTTTTGCCTAAGTCAAGTGTTGTAGCGCAGTTCACTGAATCGGTTGAATCTATCTTCAAGCGTCAGGATGTGCTCGAGCAGGAAAACCAGCAACTCGCCCAACTCCGCGACTGGCTCCTGCCCCTGCTGATGAACGGCCAAGTGACGGTGGCCTAACCATGTCCGCACCCAAACCGCTCCAGCCGCGCAAGAAAACTGGGGTCACCCTAGTCCGTTCCTCGTCCGCGGAATACCTGACTTTCGTCGCCAAGAACGAACTAGCGCGCGAGGCAACTGTTAAGCGGTACCTAATGGTTCAAACAGAGGGTAGGCGTGAGGTCTAGCGCAAGGTCGCGTTGCCAAATTTGCTTATTGCACAAGTGTGGGCCCTGAGCAATGACAATTCTTGAAATCACTATCGAAAACGTCAAAGGCATACAGTCGCTAACGATAAAGGGCCGTGTATTTAAAAACCGACCGAATATCCTGGTCGCCTGCAACGGCTTTGGAAAAACCTCCATCGCGACAGCATTCAAGCACGCGGCCAATCAAACCTCGATCAAATTACCCGACGAGGCACGACATCAGTACGATGAAGCCAGGTCAGCCAAAATCAGTTTGGAAGTCGATGAAGACGGCACAAAGAAAATGCTAAGCGTGACGGAATTGGCGCATTCCAACGATATTCGCAAGCATTTTGATATTCATGTAATTAGCGATATGCGCAAAATCAAGGCCAGCGCTAAAAACATGGGCGGATTTTCCCGAGCGAGCGCAAAACAAGTCATCGACCCTATTGTCATTTGCGACAAACCGAAAGACGCTGCCAGCCCCTACAAAATTACGGATGCCAAACGGACGTTTGGAAAACACAGTTCATTGCTGCTGAATCTCAACGATTCGATTTTCGCTTCGCCGCAGTTTCTAATGCGTTCAACGGAATTCATTCAAGCCCTAAATCCTCTTTTGAAACCGGGTCAATGGGCAAAGATTGAAGCAATACAGACGAAAATTGCAAATCACACCGGCAGCGATCAAGACGCCATTGAATCGGTTAAAGCCGATATACAGCAACTTTTCAGTGATACCTACTTCCACTTGGCAGAAGAAATTATTGCGGATACATCGGGATTCGATCAAAACGCAGTTTTCTTGACGCTTTGGCAGATTGCTTTTGTTTCACGCAGCGAGCAGGCGCAGTTGCAAGACTATTTGGAATGCCTGCGCTACAAGGAAATCAAGAAGTCACTCAAAACCCATGTGGCGGACCTTAATACATCCTGGAAGGCCGCTACGGTAAAGGAGTCCCGCGGCAAGCTGGTCGTCGAAGTCCCTGACCCTTCGCACATTTCAAATGGGCAGAGAGATATTCTGTTATTGGTGGCGATGTTCCATGTGGCCAAGTATCAACTTACCAAAGGTAAAGCCATTTTTATTATCGATGAGGTGTTTGACTATCTTGACGATGCGAATTTGACCGTGGCGCAGTTCTACATAACAGAGCTTATCGAAGACTACAAGCGGCAGGGCCGCGCGATATATCCCATTATCCTCACCCACTTGAACCCAGTGTTCTTCAAGAACTACGTTTTCAGTAATCAAAACGTCATCTACCTCAACAAAAACCAAACATTTGACTCGATTGACGCGATGAAGAAATTGATAGCAGCGCGACAAGACAAAGGGGTCGGCGATACGACAAAGAACAATATTTCAAAATATCTTGTCCATTATCACGTAGACGCTTTCGACTTCTCTGCCGATCTCGCCGCAATAAGCGGAACCCGTTCGAGCTGGGGGAAAAATGGAAAATTCCAGGAGTTTCTGAAGGAAGAGTTCCAGAAGTATCAAAGCGGCCAAGCATATGATCCGCTGGCGATTTGTGCTATTACGCGTAGATCGGTCGAGGCTCTTGCTTACAACCAGGTTCTGCATCTGAAAGATGCAAGAGGTTTTTTCGATGAACATAAGACAAGCCCGAAGCTTGATTGGGCCGCGCAGCGTGGAGCCACCATTCCCGAAACTCATTATTTGTTGCGAGTCATTTTTGATGACGGATTACATTGGAACCTTGGGCGCGATAATACGATTCCAATCGTTGCAAAATTGGGTAATCCAATCATCAAAAAATTGATTATTGAACTGGTGTCTAAATCCTTGGGCGGTAGTGATGCCGGGGGTGCCCTCGCATGAGTACGAAGCTTCCGATCAACCTTTCCGACCTGCTGCGCCAACGCACGGTCGAGGGCGAGCGTATCGAATACAAAGCCGGGTGGAATCCGGACCCAATCATCCGCACACTATGTGCGTTCGCCAACGACTTTGAAAACCTCGGCGGCGGATATATGGTGATTGGCCAAGATTGTGATGTCAATGGTCAACCGGTGTTTCCGCCTGTTGGGTTAGCCGATAACCAACTCGACAAGATTCAGCAGGAGTTGTTGGCCGCCTGCCAAACGATTCAGCCGCCGTATTTCCCTGTTTTAAGCATCGAAGAAGTGGAGAGGCGCAAGGTGATCGTGCTCTGGGCGCCAGGCGGTCAGAACCGTCCCTACAAAGCGCCGGAGTCCGTCACCGCCAAGAAAAAGACGTGGCATCACTACATCCGGCGCTACAGCAGCACGGTCGAGGCCAAGGGCGAAGCGGAGCAAGAGTTGCTGAGCCTAGCTGCGAAGGTGCCGTTTGATGACCGCTACAACCAGTCGGCGCGGATTAACGATTTGTCCAAACCGCTGATGCAGGCATTCTTACAAGAGGTAGGCAGCGAACTGGCGGCGGATGCGCCGGGGCTTTCAGTTGAGGCATTGGCGCGGCAGATGAACGTGGCGGGTGGCCCCACCGAATCACCGTGGCCAAAGAACGTGGGCCTGCTATTTTTCAATGAAACGCCTGAAAGGTTCTTCCCGGGCGTACAGATTGATGTGGTCTGGTTCCCGGAAGGCGCTGGCGGTGATCGTTTCGAGGAAAAGATCTTCAAGGGGCCGCTGGCCCGGATGACTCGGGAAGCCTTAAGCTATATCCAGCGCAACCACCTGCGCGAGACGGTCATCAAGCACCCTGACCGGGCTGAAGCTACGCGGGTCTGGAACTTCCCCTATGCCGCCATCGAGGAAGCCCTGGTCAACGCGGTGTACCACCGCTCATACGAAGAGCGCGAGCCTATTGAGGTGCGTATCAGTAATGATGAACTTGTAGTCGTTAGCTTCCCAGGCCCTGATCGCTCGATTCGTTTGGAGGATTTGCAGGCCGGTCGCGCAGTCAGCCGTCGCTATCGCAACCGTCGCATCGGGGAGTTCTTCAAGGAACTAGAGATGACCGAAGGGCGCTCCACCGGCATCCCGAAAATTTTGAAAGAAATGACAAGTAATGGCTCGCCCGCGCCACTTTTCGAGACAGATGATGACCGCTTGTCCTTTGTGATCCGTTTGCCCCGACACCCACTGGCGCTAGTTCCGTCACCAGGCACCCGGGAAGTCACCCCGCAAGTCACCCCGCAAGTCACCCCGCAAGTAGGGATGTTGCTGTCGAGAATAGAGGGGGAGATGACCCGGCAGGCCATACAAGATGCTCTCGGGCTAGCCGACCGAGAGCACTTCCGCAAGACCTATTTAGCACCCGCCTTAGAGCAGGGCGTCATCGAAATGACACTTCCTGACAAACCTAACAGCCGCAGTCAGCGCTACCGTCTGACGGCTCTTGGGCAACGCTGCTTGGAGGCGAATCAGGGCAACTAAGAAGCCTGAATGCCTAAATTAAAAATGGAATTTTCTGATCGCCAGCGAAACTAATCCTAGATGATCAAAGCTGATCCCAATACTTCGCGCCGTCAACTTATCCTTGCCAGCGCAGCTGCCGCATTTTTGCCGGCGGGCCTCACCCGCCCAGCTTTAGTCGCAACACCCGCCTGCGGCAGGCAAACCCCTTCACAACTGGAGGGACCGTTTTTTACGCCGAATTCACCACGCAGCAATAACATCGTGAAATCCGGAGTGATGGGGTCTTCGCTAATTCTGACTGGCCGCGTGCTGGATCAGGCCTGTAAGCCCATTGCGAATGCGCTACTCGATTTCTGGCAGTGCGATGGCCGTGGCCATTACGACAACAAAGGCTATCGTTTGCGTGGCCACCAATTCACAGATTCAAAAGGTTTCTATCGGCTCGAAACCGTGGTGCCGGGACTCTACCCAGGCCGCACGCCGCACATTCATGTCAAAGCCCAGCGCGCTGGTGGCCGCATTCTTACTACCCAGCTCTACCTGGAAGATCACCCGGCGAACAAAGGGGATTTCCTGTTTGATCATCGCCTGATCATGGAGCGTGCGGTCAATGGTTTATCGTTCGACTTTGTTCTTTCCGCCTGATTCAAAAATGCCCTCACCCAAAATCGATGTTTCCGTCGTCCCGCAGTTCCTGCCCGAGCAGTCTGATCTTGCTTCCGGCCCTTACACGTTTGCTTACTTCGTTACGATTAAAAACGTCGGCGATATTGCTGCACAGTTAATTGGTCGGCATTGGGTCATTGAAGATGCCAAGGGCAATCATCAAGAGGTGAAAGGCTTGGGAGTGGTTGGCCAACAGCCCTTGCTGCAGCCGGGAGAGAGTTTTACGTATAACAGCGGAACCCAGATCGCAAGCCCCGTGGGTAGCATGCACGGCACCTATATCTGCATTGCGGAAGATGCCACGGTGTTCGAAGCGCAGATCCCGGTGTTCTCACTGCGGGCCGAGGGGCCGGAGATTGCAACAGTCAGTACGCTGCACTAGTTTCTGCGATGCACCTATTCCCGCGCCAACAGCTCTTCCCAGCGCATCAGCAGTTTTTCGTTAAGCGTCTCAATCTCTTGGAATCGGGTCTGCAACTGGGCTACCCGAGATCCATCGGTCTTGTAGGTCTCGGGGTCGGCCAGTAACGCACTAATCTCGGACTGCTCCTTCTCCAATTCTGTGATCCGATCGGGAATGACCGCAAGTTCCTGTTTTTCTTTTGAATTGAGTCTGAGCGCTTTCGCCCCACTGGGTTTCGCAGCAGGGGGCGGCGGGGTCCCCATCTTCTTGGCCGCAGTGGAATCTCCCAAAGGTTTTTTCCCAGTAGCCTCTTCACGCGGAGCACTGCGCTCGCGCTGCCGCACCCAATCCTCATAGCCGCCCACATACTGCCGCCAGGTGGCATCGCCTTCATAAGCAATCACACTGGTCACCACTTGGTCCAGAAATGCCCGGTCGTGGCTCACCAGAAACACGGTGCCGGAATAGTTCTGCAGTAGCTCTTCCAGTAGATCCAAGGTTTCCACATCCAGGTCATTGGTGGGCTCATCCAGCACCAGCACATTGGCAGGCCGCGCAAACAATCGCGCCAGTAAGAGCCGATTGCGCTCACCCCCAGAAAGGCTCCTTACCGGGGATGCGGCACGCTCCGGCGCAAACAGAAAGTCACCCAGGTAACTTTTGACATGCTTTTTCTCGCCATTGATTTCGATCCACTCACTCCCCGGACTAATAAAGTCTTCCAGCGTCGCATCCAAATCCAGCGCATCGCGCATCTGATCAAAGTAGGCAATCTCCAACTTTGTGCCCAGCTTTACTGTGCCGCTATCGGGCCCAAGCACTCCGAGAATGACTTTTAAAAGCGTGGTCTTGCCCGCACCATTCGGGCCGATCAGCCCTACCTTATCGCCACGAAGAATCGTTGAGGAGAAGTTGCGTATGACCGGCCGATCAAATGCCTTGTTCACATCGACCAGTTCGGCCACGATCTTGCCGCTGCGCTCCCCGCTGGCAATATCCAGATTAATTTTTCCCATCACCTCGCGGCGTTGGGCACGTTGTTCGCGCAGTTTTTCCAGCCGCACGATTCGGCTCACACTGCGGGTGCGGCGGGCTTCAATGCCTTTGCGGATCCAGACTTCTTCTTGCGCCAGTAACTTATCGGCCCTTGCAAAGGCCTTGGCCTGGGCGGCGAGCTCTTGCTCTTTTAGCACCAGATAACTGGCGAAGTTTCCGGGGTAACGTTTCAGCTCACCGCGATCCAACTCCACAATCGCGGTGCAGACATTATTCAAAAATGCCCGGTCGTGGGTGACAAACACCACCGCGCCCCGAAAGGCCAGAAGCAGCTCTTCGAGCCATAGGATCGCATCGATATCCAGGTGGTTAGTCGGCTCATCCAGCAGCAGCACATCGGGCATGGCCACCAGCGCCTGGGCAAGGGCCACCCGTTTTTTATTTCCTCCGGAAAGGCTGGCGATCGTTGCCTTTGGGTCCAGGCGCAGACGCTGCAATACTTCGTCCACCCGTTGTTCCCATGTCCAGCCACCGACCGCATCCAGTCGCATCGAGATCGCATCGAAACGCTCGTGATCCCGCTCATGATCGAGCTGCTCAAATTCCTGTCGAAGGGCCACAGCCTCGGCAAGTCCAATGGCCACCTGATCAAAGATGGTACTGTTCGCATCGAGCAGTGGCTCTTGCGCGACCGAGGCAATGCGCAAACCTTGTTGCAGTTGCAGGGTGCCGGAGTCCGCCTTCTGCACACCTGCAAGAATTTTTAGAAGTGATGATTTGCCCGTGCCGTTTCGGCCAATCAGTCCAACCCGCTCATTGGGCAGCAGCGAAAAATCCGTGTGCGCCAGCAGATCGACATGGCCAAAGGCTAAACACGCATCGGATAAAACAATCAGCGCCATGCGGGCTAGAGTAAAGCCAGTGCTTCTTCTGCGGCGATGATGCCCTCATCAGTCGGCACGACCCAGACTTCCACACTGCTTCCAGCTGCATGGATTGGGGTGATCTGATCATTGGGCGCAGCGAGATTGGCCTGTGTATCAAGCTTTAGGCCCAGAAAGCCCAGACCCGCGCAGACATCGGCCCGAAGCATGCGGTCGTTTTCTCCAATGCCGCCTGCAAAGGCGATGGCATCTACGCCGCCCATGGCGGCAATCAAGCCGCCCGCTTCACGGATCACGCGGTGCTCATAGACTTCAACTGCGAAACGGGCCTCATCGGCGTCGCTTGCGCGCAGGGTGCGCATATCCGCCGAGATCCCCGAGAGCCCCTTCAGGCCAGACTGCCGATAGAACAAATTCTCCAAGGCCTTGGCGTCATAGCCTTGCTGCACCAGATACAGCACCACGCCGGGATCAAGATCACCACAACGGGTGCCCATCATCAATCCGCCCACTGCCGAAAAACCCATGGTGGTCGAAAAACTCTTTCCCCCCACACAGGCACACAGGCTGGATCCATTGCCCAGGTGCGCCATCAATAAGCGCTTGCCCGCAGCGGCGGTGTGTTGGGTAAGTCTTGAGGACACATAGTGATAAGACAGGCCATGAAATCCATAGCGCCGCACACCTTGTTGAAACAGCTCACGCGTGAGCGGGAAGGTTTTTTCTGCGCGCGGGATACCCACATGAAAGGCAGTATCAAAACAGGCCACCTGAGGCACACCAGAAAAGATCTGCATGAATGCAGCGATTCCGCGCAGGTTATGCGGCTGATGCAGTGGGGCCAGGGGGTCTAAGCGATGCAGCTGCTCCAGGATCTTGTCATCAACCAAAACTGCCTTAGAAAATTCTTCTCCTCCGTGGACCACCCGATGGGCTACCGCAAGAATGCTCAGTCCATGAAGCTCCCGTGGCAGCAGGTCGCGCAATACGCGCAGTGCTGCTTCCAGACCATCTTCCTTTGCCTGAAGCGGAAGATCCTCGCGATGCGGCCCGCCATGATTGGACCAGCTGATGAAGGGGTTTCCGCTAGGCTCCAGGCCTTGGATGTTGCCGCTGAGCAAGCTGGCGCCAACCGACTGGCTTCCTTCAACATCTTGAATTGGATGTACGGAAAACTTAACGGAGGACGAACCGATATTGACGGCAAGAATGGCCGAGCGGGCTGTGGGCGCGGGTTGCATGTGCATCGTGATCAGGGCTTATTAGCGCGGTAGTGGTGGGCCAGCAGCTTGGCCAGCAGCGCACTGGACATACGCGACATCGGACCATCGGCGCGGCTGGTGAGTGCCAGGGGGATTCGGGCGCCCATCACAATACCGCTGGATGTTGCGCCTGCAAGGTACTCCAGCTGCTTGCCAATCATATTCGCCGATTCAAGATCGGGCGCCACCAGAATATCGGCCTGGCCCGCGACGGGGGACTCGATATGCTTGATTTGCGCAGCTTCCATTGAAATCGCATTGTCAAAGGCCAGGGGGCCATCAAGTACCCCACCCGTGATCTGCTTACGGTCGGCCATTTTGCACAGGGCTGCGGCATCCAGCGTGGAGCTGATGTTCGGATTAACCGTCTCCACTGCCGACAAAATTGCCACCTTTGGCAGGGGATTGCCCAGCACATGGGCCAGCGTGATCGCGTTTTGAATGATATCGACCTTTTCAGTCAGAGTCGGTGCGATATTGATTGCTGCATCAGTGATCAGCAGGGGCTTGCTGTAGAGGGGTACCTCAAATCGCCAGATGTGGGAGATGCGTCGTTTGGTGCGCAGCTTGTGGTTGGAGACCACTGCACCCATGAGTTCATCGGTATGCAGGCTACCCTTCATCAGGGCTTCAAGTTTTCCTTCTGCTGCCATCTGCGCAGCAATCTCTGCTGAGGCATGGCTATGGGGTGTGTCGATGATGTCAAAGTGTTGAACATCTAATCCCGCTTCCTCTGCGGTGGCGAGAATCTTTGACTTTGGCCCAATCAATACTGGCTGAATCAGTCGCTGCTCCGCCGCCTCGATTGCGCCCTGCAACGCTCCCGGTTCACAGGGATGCACGATGCCACACAGGATCGGATCAAGATGCGCACCAAGCGCAAGCAGGGCTTTCAGTCGTGCATCGGGATCAAAGAGCTGGATCTGGGGTGCGTTGATTTTCTCGCGCCGCATCTTGGTCTTGGGCGGCAGCACTGTGGCCTCGCCCGTTGCGATGGTCTCCTGGCGTTGGTTCTGGACCAAGCAGTCAAAGGTGATCGATTTATCCGCGTTATTTTTCGAAATCGCCTTGATCGTTACGGTAACGGTGTCGCCGATCTTTACCGGAAGCTTGAAGTGAAGTTTCTGGTCGAGATAAACCGTGCCGATGCCGGGCAGCGAATTGGCCAGCACACTGGAGATCAGTGATGCGCTCCACATGCTGTGGCCAACAATTTCATTGACCGGCGAATTGCCTGCTGCATAGGCGCTGTCCAGGTGGGTGGGGTTAGTGTCACCCGATACGGCGGCGAACCCTTCTACATCGGTCTTGGTCAGGGTTCGGACCAGCCGGGCCGAATCACCAAGTGCGATCTCGTCGAAGGTTTTGTTTTCAAGGATTTCGTGGGTCAGGACAGAAGACATGGGGGTTGTTGTGCTTTCCGGTGCTTTCACCGAGGACGTTTGATGTGTTTTTTAGCATTGCCGGGTGTCGTTTCGGTGGCAAAAATGCTTCATTGCTATGATACTGCACTGCAACAATTTCTTCCGCGTTCCGGGTTGTTTTAACTCAAAAGCCGCTCAAAATCCTGCAAATTCGGGCCTGCGGGTAGAATCTGACCCTTCCCGAATCAAGGCAGCCGCCCACGCTGGGGCCGCCGGAACCGCAGTCAAGCGTCTGTAGCTCAGTGGATAGAGTATTGGCCTCCGAAGCCAAGGGTCGCAGGTTCAATTCCTGCCAGACGCGCCAATTTCTTCCTTGCAAATTTAACTTTGAAAGTTGAATTTGCAAGGATAAATTTCGCCTGATTCATGCAGTGCAACAGGCCCGGGTAAAATTTCAGCGCCAAACATCATGCTTGAATCACAACGACAACAACTTGCCAGCTTTTTGCACGATGCGGTTCACGCATTGGCGCGGGAGCAATCCAAAGCGCTTCCGGATATTGATCTGGCGACAGTCGCTTCGGCTCTGGAAAAACCCCGCCAGTCCGAACACGGCGACATCGCCACCAATATCGCCCTGCGCCTGGCCAAGCCCCTGGGAATGCCGCCGCCAAAAATCGGCCAGGAAATTGCTGCAGCATTGAGAGCCAGTCCGGCCCTTGCTGCCCTGGTCGAATCCATTGAGGTCGCGGGCCCAGGATTTATTAATTTTCGCCTCGCCCATGTGGCCCGCGCCCAGGTGCTGGCCCTGATCGCCGCTAACCCCCAGACATTCGGCATGCAGCCGATTGCAGCCGATGCACCACACGTGCTGATTGAATTCGTGTCCGCCAATCCCACTGGCCCGCTGCATGTGGGCCATGGCCGTCAGGCGGCACTTGGCGACACCTTAGCCGCCATGCTTTCTGCCAGTGGCCTGCGTGTTTCGCGGGAGTTTTATTACAACGATGCGGGCGCGCAGATCAACAATCTAGCAATCTCGGTTCAGGCCCGTGCCAAGGGCATCTCCACCGATGACCCGGCCTTTCCCGCAGATGGCTATCGCGGCGATTACATCTCGGATATTGCCCAGGCCTACTTAAACAAAGAAACGGTGCGGGCCTTTGATGGCGAGCCCATCACTTCCAATGGTGATGTCGAGGATCTGGAAGAGATTCGGCGCTTTGCCGTGACCTATCTGCGGCACGAACAGGATCTGGATCTGCGGGCCTTTGGTGTGGCCTTTGATCGTTATTACCTGGAGTCATCGCTGTATTCCGATGGCCGGGTTGGTGCTACGGTCGATGCGCTGGTGAAAAGCGGCCACACTTATGAACACGAAGGCGCGCTCTGGCTGCGCTCCACTGATTTTGGCGATGACAAGGATCGTGTCATGCGCAAATCGGATGGCAGCTACACCTATTTCGTGCCCGATGTTGCCTATCACGTGACCAAATGGGAACGGGGTTTTTCCAAGGCCATCAATATCCAGGGATCAGACCATCACGGCACGATCGCCCGGGTGCGTGCAGGCCTGCAGGCCTTAAATATCGGCATCCCCAAGGGCTTTCCAGACTATGTGCTGCACAAGATGGTTACCGTGATGCGCGGCGGCCAGGAAGTAAAAATCTCAAAACGCGCAGGCAGCTATGTGACCCTGCGGGATTTGATTACCTGGTCCGGTGAAATCGAAGATCCCACCGACAAGATCATTGCTGTAGATGAGCAGCGCGGTCGCGATGCGGTGCGATTCTTTCTTGTTTCGCGTAAGGCCGACAGCGAATTCACCTTCGATGTGGATCTGGCGCTATCGCGCAGCGAAGATAACCCAGTCTATTACGTGCAATACGCCCACGCCCGCTGCTGCAGTGTGCTGGCGCAGGCGAACGTAGATGCCGCACAGATTCTTGGCCAGGCCGCAGCAGCCAGCCTACTGGGTCAGCTCAGCGCACCCAAAGAGCAGGCGCTGCTCAATCGCCTCTCAGCATTTCCAGAGGTGATCCAGGATTGCGCCAAGGAACTCTCGCCGCATCTGATGGCGTTTTATCTTCGCGATCTTGCTGCGGATTTCCATGGCTTTTACAACAGTGAACGGGTACTGGTGGACGACGCGGTTTTGAAAAGCGCAAGACTGCTGCTCGTGGCTGCCACGAGCCAGGTCCTGCGCCTTGGTCTGGGATTGCTTGGAGTCTCTGCACCCGTCAGGATGTAGTGGTAGAGTCTTTTGCCATGCGCCCGAGTGCAGTTCCCAATTCACGAGCCAGGCAGCCAAAGCCCAGCCGATTTCGTTTAAGCCCCTTCATGGCAGGCCTGGCGGCAGGCCTGCTGACCGCTGCCCTGGTGGCGCTATACATCACCCAGTCGCCCCTGCCTTTTGTGGATCGTGTGGGCAGCCGTCCCGCCGACAAAGCCAAGTCCCCTGGGCAGCAGCCTGAAACCGATCAGATCATTGATCCCAACAAGGGACTGACTGCCAAGGATTCGGGCGAAGTCGAAACTGCAGCAGAAGCCGGTATCGAGACCAAGTCAGTCTCACCAACCGGCATGACCTACCTGATTCAGGTCGGGGCCTTCAAGGCCATTGAAGATGCTGAGCAGATGCGTGCACGGATGGCGATTCTTGGATTTGAGGCCCGGGTGAGCAACACGGAAAAAGACGGCCAGACCCTGCACCGTGTTCGGGTGGGCCCCTATAGTTCGATTGAGGAACTCAATAAGGCCAAGCTTCGGGTTTCGGAAAATGGCATCGAATCCACAGTCATTCGTGTGAATATGAATTGAGCATGGGTTTCGGCGGTTCGTGCTGGTTTATTCTGTCATTCTTAATTTCATCATCGACCGATCATGATCTCCAATAAAAGAGCATTCATCGCAGCCATGGCCTGCGCCGCACTCACTGTCATTGGCTTGCAGCCCCAGGCCTGGGCCCAGCAGCAGACCCCCGATGAAGGCATTGATTACCGCACCTTACGCGAACCCGTGGCCACCTCCACGCCCGGCAAGATCGAGGTACTGGAATTTTTCTGGTATGCCTGCCCGCATTGTTATCACTTAGAGCCGCACATCGCGAAGTGGAAATCCAGCCTTGGGCCGGATGTGGTGTTTAAGCGCGTGCACGTGGCCTTTCGTGGCGACACTCACCAGAAAATCTTCTACACCTTGGAGGCCTTAGGGAAGGCTGATGTCCTTGGTCCTAGAGTCTTTGATGAGATCCATCAGCGTAATAATTCTTTGCCAGCCTTAATGGATGTCGTGGAGTGGGCGAAAAAACAGCAGGGCCTTGATATCACCAAGTTTGAATCCACCTGGAATTCGTTTGGCGTGCAGACCCAGCAGAAGCGGGCCAATGCCTTGGTCGCTGCTTACAAGGTGGATGGGGTGCCCATGTTTGGCATCAATGGCCGCTACGTCACCTCACCGGCCATGGTGGGTGGCAGTCATGCACGGGCCCTGCAGGTGGTGGATTATCTGATCGCTCAGGAGCGCAAGGCCAAACGTTAGCGCCTTATAAAGTCAAGCCTTCTGGGCTTTCAACACCGCCTGATAGGCCTCATCGCGCGAAATGCCTGCCATTTTCATTAGGCATTTCGCCGCAGTTGCAGCGGACATCTCGTGTATGAGCAACTCGGCCCAGCGGCCCACCTGGGCCACATCCATGCTGACCTTGGGCTGATCGCCCAGATCAAATACCCAGACCATCTCGCCTTTGGCCGCGCCAGGATCTTGCTGCTGAAGCGCCTCAATGCTTGTCTGCACTTCATGGATGCTGCCGCGAATAAGCGTCTCGTGTTGCTTGCTGATTTCGCGGCCAAAGAGCATGGGCGTATCAGCACCAAAAATCTCAGCGCAATCGGTAAGGCAATCCTTGGCACGATGGGGGGCTTCGAACATCACGGCAATGCCGCGCGCCGCATGAATGGAAGCAAGCCACTGGCGGCGCGGACCGGGTTTGGCCGGCGCAAACCCCCAAAAGCTCATTGGCCAGCGCACAAATCCGCTCACACTTAAGGCGGTGATCACTGCGCTTGGACCCGGTAGTGGCGTGACATGAGCACCTGCCTGCCAGGCAGCATTTACTAAAAAACTGCCGGGATCCGAGATTCCTGGTGTACCGGCGTCGGAAATCAGCATCACCGACTGCTGTTGGCCAAGTGCTTCAAGCACATCATCAATTACCTCTTTTTCATTGTGACCATGAAGGGCCCGAATTGATGACTTGGGCCGGTGAATACCAAGCGCTGAAAGCAGTGACTGGGCGCGTCGGGTGTCTTCGGCAAACAGTAGATCGCATTGAGCGAGCCCCTGACGCACCCGATCGGTGATATCAGCCAGATGGCCGAGGGGAGTTGCGGCCACATACAATCCGGGCGCCAATGAGTGCTTCTGCATCCCGCCATTCTCGCCTAAGCCCGAAGCAGCGTCAGGGCCAGCATGCCGAGGCCCTGGCCTTGGGCTATCTGACCCAGCGGGGCCTGACCTGCCTGGCCCGCAATGTTCGCTACCGTGTCGGTGAGCTGGATCTGGTGATGCGCGATGGCGCTGTGGTGGTCTTTGTGGAGGTCCGATTCCGCAGGCCCTCCCGGTTTGGTACAGCCGCAGCCTCCGTTGATATCCGTAAACAACAGCGTCTGATCCGGGCGGCACACTGCTGGATAGGACACTCAGTGCGCGGCACACTGCCGGTGTGTCGGTTCGATGTACTTGCGATTGATGGCGATGATATCCAGTGGATCACTGCTGCCTTCGGTCTGGATGCCGCCCTATAATCAGCCCCAATTGATGAAGGAGTTGCCATGAATTCGAATCAGAAGTCCCGGTTGTTGCGCGTTGGCATCATCGCGATGGCGCTCGGTGCCACCTCCGTAACGTTGACCGGTTGCTTTCCGGTGGTGGCCACGGGCATGGTGGCGGGTGCTTTGTCGGTCTCTGATCGACGCACCACTGGCGCCCAGGCTGAAGATCAGGCGATTGAACTGAAGGCCTTCAACCGTTTTCGTGACCAATTCAAGTCAGATCAGGTGTCACTGAGCGTGATCAGCTTTAATCGGATTGCCCTGCTCACAGGCTATGCACCCAATGACAGCGTGCGCGCTGAAGCTGCAAAAATTTTGTCGTCGATCGATAACGTGCGCTCGGTCATCAATGAAGTGGTGTTGGGGCCTGCGCCTTCGCTTCGCACTTATGGGTCCGATACCCTGTTGACTGCCCGTATCAAGGCCTCCCTGGTAGAGGCCAAGGATCTTCAGGCCAATGTGATCAAGGTTTACACCGATTCAAGCACCGTGTATCTCATGGGTGTAGTGACCGAGCGAGAGGCCAAACGGGCCACTGATATCGCATCGCGGGTCTCGGGCGTGCGTCGGGTAATTCGTGCCTTTGAGGTCATCACCGAGGCCGAGCTTGCGCGGATTCAATTGCAATCCGGCGGTGCTTCAAATGCGGCACCAGTAAACCAGCCCGCCACTCCTGTGGCCAGCCAATCGCCCGCGGCACTTAGCCCATCAGCGCCGACCCCGCCGCCCTCCGGTGATAGCGGCACGGTCGTGACACCGATCCGCTAAGGTTGTGTGCTGATTGTTGTCTAGCGCGTGGGTGTTACAAACTCAGGCGGGGGCACACTCAAAGCCTGCTGCCTCGACTGCCTCGCAGACGGATTTGCTGGCCCTTGCCTGGCCGTCCGAGGTGATGCTGTCTTTCCATGTGACAACCGCTTTTTCCTGACCGCGATCCACGCGCACGCTGGCCACTTCGGCAAGTGCAGAGATGGTGCGTATGACAGATTGTTCGCACCCGCCGCAGGTCATGCCCTGCACACGGAATTCCGTGGATTTCATGATGGACCTCCTGATTTAGGTTTTAGTCTAAGGCTTTTTCCAGCCAAGCAGCCGCACGGCATTGGTGATTACGGCTGCTGAGCTGAGCGCCATGGCACTTCCGGCGATGGCGGGCGGCAGAATCCCGAAGGCGGCAAGCGGAATCGCGGCAATATTGAAAACGAATGCAAAGCCCAGGTTTTCCTTCACACGCCGCATCACGGATCGCGCAAGTGAAAGGCTATTGATTGCGTCTCGCAGCGGCGTCTGTGTGGAGATGGTCAGATCCGCGCTCTGCAGCGTGAGGGCAGCCCCCGATGCCATCGCCACGCCCAGGTGGGCATGTGCCATCGCTGCTGCATCGTTGATGCCATCGCCCACCATGGCCACATGGCGGCCATCTTTTCGCCACTGATCAAGTCGCTGGGCCTTTTCTTCCGGTCCCTGCTGGCCAAAGTATTCAATTGCCTCCAGCAGACGGGCTATCCGTTGGACCGCTGAATTTCGATCACCACTCAGAATCGTTGCCTGTGCACCAAGCTGTTTGACTTGTGTGATTGCATCCTGTGCATCGGCCCTGAGACTATCGCTGACCCACAATCGGCCACACCATTGTTCGCCGATTGCAACATCGATCGCACTTGCATCGGCATGGAGCTGATCAAGTGTGATGTCGTGTGGTGATTTGTTTTCTAAATTGAGTTTTAAAGTGGCCTGGCCTGCCTTGCCGGATGGATCCACCCATGCAGGCTTGCCCACACGGATCCGTTGGCTGCGGTAGAAGCCCTCTTCGATCAATGCGGACACACCATCACCGGGATGATTGTGCACGTCACTGCAGTGGGGCATGGACCTGCCTGCAACATAAGACAACAATGCACCTGCCAGGGGATGCTCAATGCCTTGTTCAGCGGCGCTTGCAGCCGCAAGCCAGTCGGGCCAGGGTTTGGGGCTCGCGGATGACTCAAGATCCACGTGTTCAATGGCACGGGATGCGCTATCGGATTCTGGTAAAGCCGCGGCAATCGCAATCAGTTTCGGCCTGCCTGAGGTGAGTGTTCCGGTTTTGTCGAACACGACGTGATCCACTTCAGCAGCCCGCTGCAGCGCATCCGCACTACGAAAAAACCAGCCAAACTGTGCACTTCGGGCAAGGCCCGCGGCAATTGCCGCTGGGGTGGCGAGTCCCAGTGCGCAGGGGCATGCCACCACCAGTACGGCCACTGCATGGGCGATCGCGCTGCCGGTGTTCGTGCCCATCGCCATATGGCCAAAGAGTGTGGCCAATGCAATCACCATCACCGCAGGCACAAAGACTGCAGCAACGCGATCCGCCAATGCCGCAATCGGTGCTCGGGAAGATAGTGCGGAAAGAATCTTTTCGCCGATCATCGCCCGCCGCGATGATGCGAACTCGCTGATCACTTTCGCAGTGATGCGACCCGAGAGATTCAAGCACCCCGCATAGATTGTGTCACCCACATGCTTGACCACCGGCATGCTCTCACCCGTCATGCTGCTTTCATCCACCTCGGTCTGGCCTTCGGTGATCACGGCATCCAGGCTGATGGGCTGATTGGCGGCGAATCGAATCAGTGTTCCGGCTGCAATTGCGCTGGGGCTTTTGCTGATCCAATGATTGGCGGTGGGATCAAACGTCTCGACCGGGGATTGGTCCAGCTGAGTCAAATGTGAAAGGGCTCTGAGGGCCTGACCGCGGGCCCGTGTTTCCAGTGTTCTTCCCAGCCGCACCATGGCCAGCACCACGACCGAGGTTTCAAAATAAAGGCCATTGTGCGGATTTGCCAAATCAGGCAGCAGGCCCGAGACCGCTAGCAGCGACCAGCTATAAGCAGCGAGTGTGCCAATGCTGATCAGCGTTTCCATATTGGCGCTGCTCGCACGCAAGGCGCGCCAGGCGCCTTTATAAAAAGGCCATGCCACGACGGTCTGCATGATGGTGGCCAACATCAGCTGTGGCAGTACCGGAATCAGTCCGTGCTGGCCTGCGGCCATGCCACCCATCTCCACCAGCATGATGGCCAGTGCAGCAATCGAGAACCAGACCCGGAAATGTTCAAGGAACCCAGCCATGCCGTGCGAAGCTGAAGGGTCTGTAAAGGATTCCTGATCGCGCGGCTGTCGCAGATCCAGGGGGCTAGCATCGTAGCCCGCACGGCGAATTGCGGCGATGGCTTCATCGACCGATAGGCCCGTGATCCTGGCCCGATGCTCCAGCAGGCTGACGTCGGCGGTCACACCCGGATGCCTGCGCAAGACTTTTTCAATGCGGCTTGAGCAGGCCGCGCAAGTCATGCCATCAATGTGGAGATCGACCGGTTTCATGTTCTTATAATGCCATTCATGAACATACGTACTCCCTTATCTTCTGCCCGTGCTGTGGGCGCGTCCAAGCTGCCGCTGCTGGCGGTGCTCCTGATGCTTGCAGTGATTGCCCTCGGGGCAGCCTTTATGCTGCGATCCCAGCCTGCACCCGCAGTGGTGGGCCAGACCATCTCTGGCGAGGCGGTGAATACCGCTGCATTGAAAGGCAGGCCCTATCTTGTGAATTTCTGGGCCACCAGTTGTGTGACCTGTGTAAAGGAAATGCCCGACCTGATTGCAATCCATAAGGAATTTGCGGCCAAAGGTTTTAATACCATTGCGGTGGCCATGAGTTATGACCGGCCCGATTACATCGCCACCTTTGTCAAGGATCGGGAACTGCCATTTCTGGTGGTCCATGATCGCGACGGCGCCTGGGCCAAGGCCTATGGCGATGTGGCGGTCACTCCCACCACGTTTGTCGTGGACCGCGATGGAAAAATTGTGAAGCGCTATGTCGGCGAGCCAAATTTCTCTGAGCTGCGTAAGCTGCTCTCACGCGAGCTGAGTTAGGCCGCCCGCGAAACGAGCGACACCAGAGGCTTGACCAGAGTTAATGTTTTCAGGCCGGGTTAAACACACCGGCCTGGTGGGCCTGTTGATCGGCATGATAGGAAGACCGCACCAGGGCGCCCACCGCCGCATGGGTAAATCCCATCTCCTTGGCCTGTGATTCAAACATCTTGAAGACATCCGGGTGTACGTAGCGACGCACCGGCAGATGGCTGTTGGAAGGTGCAAGATACTGGCCGATGGTCAGCATGTCGATGTCATGTGCCCGCATGTCCTGCATCACCTGCAGAATTTCTTCATCGGTCTCGCCAAGGCCCACCATCAGGCCACTCTTGGTGGGAACGCCAGGCACTTCTTCCTTAAAGCGTTTTAAAAGCGTTAAGGAATGCTGATAGTCTGAACCCGGGCGTGCCTCACGGTAGAGTCTTGGCACGGTTTCAAGATTGTGGTTCATGACATCTGGCGGCGCTGCCTTCAGGATACCCAGCGCACGATCAAGCCGACCACGGAAATCGGGTACGAGCACTTCAATGATTGTTTCGGGTGACTGACGCCGCACTTCCTGAATGCAATCGACAAAATGCTGGGCGCCACCATCCCTTAAGTCGTCGCGGTCAACGCTGGTGATCACCACATAGCGCAGCCTTAACGCCGCAATGGTTTTGGCCAGATTGGTAGGCTCATTGATATCCAGTGGATCGGGGCGGCCATGGCCGACATCGCAAAACGGGCAGCGGCGCGTGCACTTATCCCCCATGATCATGAAGGTGGCTGTGCCTTTGCCGAAACACTCACCGATATTGGGGCAGGAGGCCTCTTCGCAGACGGTGTAGAGGCTGTGCTTGCGCAGGATGTCTTTGATTTCCAGAAACCGCGTGCTTGCGCTTGCCGCCTTCACACGAATCCAATCGGGTTTGGGCAACGGATCAGTGGCCACCACCTTGATCGGAATCCGGGCGGTTTTTTCTGCGCCCTTTTGTTTTTTGGTCGGATCGTAGGTGGTCACGGCAGGATAAAAAATGTTTACTGGTTGAGTTGAATCTCAATGTGATCGCAGAGCCGATCTGCAACGGTCAGCCAATCAGCAGAGATACCCATTGTAGCCATGTCTACCGTGCGAAGGCCCGCATAACCGCAGGGGTTGATTGCGCTAAACGGCCCAAGATCCATGCAGACATTGAGTGCAATGCCGTGATAGATCCGTCCCCGCGAGACCTTCAAACCAATCGCGCCGATCTTGGAGAGCGCTTCGCCATCGGGCACATAGACACCCGGCGCATCGGGCTTACGCGATGCATCTGGGGTATTGAAATCGGCCAGTGTGTTGATCATGGCCTGTTCCAGCCGCAGCACCGTGTCTTTGACCAGCAGGCCCTGCCTGCGAATATCAACCAAGGTGTAGATCACCACCTGGCCTGGGCCGTGATAGGTCACCTGGCCCCCACGTTCTGTGCGGATCACGGGAATATTGCCCGCATTCAGGATGTGTTCCTCTTTTCCCGCCTGGCCGAGTGTGAAGATGGCCGGATGCTCCACCTGCCAGAGTTCATCGGGTGTGTCGTCTGTCCGCGTATTGGTGAAGGCGCGCATGGCCTCTAAGGTGGCCAGATAGTCGGCCTGCCGCAATACTTTTCTTGTAATGCCGCGATTCATGGCCGCGGTCAGAGCACGACCTTGACCATCGGGTGCTCGGTCAGTGCCAGATACAGGCCATCAAGCTGCTCGCGCGATCGTGCGGTGATGGTGACTGTGAGTCCCAGGTAGTTGCCGTTGCGGCTTGGCCGCATCTCCAGGCTGCTGGGATCGAAGTCAGGGGCATGCTGGCGCACCAACTCGCAGATGGTTTCTGCAAATCCATCTACCCTGGCGCCCATAATCTTGATGGGAAAGCTGCAGGGATAGTCGATCAATGATTCCTGGTGTGAATTCACAGCTGGCCTGCGCGCAGTTTTCCAATGACTTCATCGTAGGCTTTGCGGATTTGCCAATACACCGGGCCAGGTTTGCCTGCATGGGTGGGATTGCCCACCGGCCGCTGGTCCATGCGTACGATGGGCAGTACCTCCTTGGTGGCCGCGGTCAGGAGCAGTTCATCGGCGTTGGTGATTTCCTGCTGCCGGATGCGCCGAATTTGTACAGGAATATGGAGCGCTTCGGCAATGTCCTCCATCAGGCCGTAACGGACGCCTTCCAGAATCAGATGATTTTTCAGCGGTGCATGCAGCACACCATCCTTAACCATCCAGATATTGCATGCGGCGCCTTCCGTGAGAAAACCATCACGAAACAACACCGCCTCTGTGGCGCCGCGCTCGATGGCAGTCTGACGCGCCAAGACATTACCCAGCAAGGCAGTGGCCTTGATATCGCAATGGAGCCAACGTTCGTCAGGTAGTGAAATCACCTTGATGCCCTCTTCGCGCAGCTGTGTGGTTGGCGGCGTGAAAGGGGTAGACATCGCAAAGATCGTGGGCTGCACCTCGGGCTTTGGAAAGGCATGGTCTCGCTTGGCAACACCGCGTGTGACCTGGAGATAAAGAAATTGGTCCTCACCCTCATTGCGTTCAATCAGCTCAGCAATGAGTCTGGACCATTGTGCGGCATCAAGTGGCGGTTTGATGTGAATCGCTGCAAGGCTGCGCTCCAGTCGACCAAGATGTGAGTCAAGCCGAAAAGGCCTTCTGGAATAGGCTGGCACCACTTCATAGATGCCATCACCAAAAATGAATCCCCGATCCAGCACTGAAATCTTGGCCTCTGACAGTGGCACCCAGTCGCCATTGAGATAGACCGTGGGATTTCCTTGAATACCTTGAATCATGAAGGGATGGTTTCCTATTGGTTAAAGCGCGCGCCACCACAGCCGCATTGCATCGATGGCCCGGCCGAGTAATCCGGCGGCTTTTACAGATTCTGCAGCGCTCACCGGTACCTGATGGATTTCGGTATCGCCGAGCCAGATCCGCAGCTGCCCCACTGGCTGTCCAATAGAGACGGGTGCCAACAGGGCATTGGGCCGCTCAAGCTGGGTGCGGATATTGTCGGCCCTTCCACGCGGAATTGCCACCAATACATCGCGCGGGAAATGAAGCCTTGCAGTGCCCGATGTGCCTTTGAATACTGGAATGTTCTCACTGGCTTCGTCAGCCCTAAAGAGCCGGAGGATATCGAACTGTTGAAAGCCAAAGTTCAGAAGTTTCAATCCTTCCTGCGCGCGTACCTCTTCGGTTGCGGCACCTGCAATGACCGCGATCAGTCGGCGCTGCATCCGTTCCCGGGTGCCCAGGGGCTGGGGACGGTGGGCGCTGACGGCCAGTGCAAATCCCTCGGTCTCGCTGCGGCCCGTCATCAGACCATCTACAGAATTATCCAACCAGAGCAATCGATTGCGGTTGACCTGTCGGATGCCGTTATAGGTTAGCTCTCGCCGCCCAAATTCACGTAGGTGTTCTGGATATTCGCTGATCAGGTTATTGGCCAGTTTCACCAGATCCGCTACCGTGCTGTAGTGTTCTGGATGGGGTACTCCAGTGGCGTTAGCAAAGTGTGTGTTGCTCATGCCCAGGCGTTGCGCGGCCTTGTTCATGGATTCGACAAACGCGGACTCAGAACCCGAGATGGCCTTGGATAATGCGATCGCAGCGTCGTGAGCGCCCAGAATGATCAGGCCCTGTAGCAGTTCAGCAACTGACACATCCTTGCTGGGCAGGAGAAACATGCGTGCCCCCTGGGGGATTTCCGCCTCTGTGGGCGAGGCCACATTCTGATCCAGCCTGATCTTTCGCTCGCGCAGTGCTGCGAAAGTTAGATAGGCTGTCATGAGTTTGGAAAGTGATGCAGGATTGATCCGGCTATCCGCATTGGCCGAGGCTAGGGTCTGGCCAGTGGTGGCATCAATCAGCATCCAGTTCGGTGCAGCAAGCTTGGGTGGTGCGGGCCATGATTGCGCAAAGGTTGCGCGACTGCCGAGTGTGAGAACAGGGAGCAGTATCAAGAAAAAGAAAAGTTGGCCCAGGCGGGGATGCATGGCGCTCAATCTCTCAGACAACGGGTGATGCAATCTCTCAGAAACGGCAGCTGGCCGTGAAAGAAGTGGCTTGCCTTGGGCATTACCAAAATCGGATGCTGCTGGGGTGCCGCCCAGTCGAGAACGCTTTTTAATGAAACGACCTCGTCTTCTTCACCATGAATCAGGCGTGCAGCAGCGGTTAAGGGGGCGGCGGGACGGCGGTCATCGGCGATGCCAAGGCCCACCAGAATCACACGATCCAGCGATGGCTGTCCCTGAGCAACAGGATGACTTGGCCATTCATGGGCCAGGTGGGTGGCCATGACACCACCAAAGGAGAAACCACCAACCCAGCGATGTCCACCGATATTGGGATGTTGTTCGATCAGCCAGCGCCAGGCGGCCCAGAGGTCTTCGACTTCGCCATGGCCATGGTCGTGATCGGCTTCGCTTTTTCCAACACCACGGAAATTGGGCCGCAGCACGATCATCGATTGATTCACAAAGGCCCGCGCAATGGTCTGGGCGACCTTGTTATCCAGGGTGCCACCAAAGAGCGGGTGGGGATGGGCCACCACGGCAAGCCCCCTTGGGGCATGGTCTGCGGGTGGCCGATCGAGAGCCACCTCAATAGCGCCAGCAGGCCCCGGGATCAGGAACCGTTCAGTCGCGGAATTCAAATCTTGAGCCGCTCCACTGGGCGGTTGTGCAGCAGGTGCTCATTGATGATCTCATCGATATCTTCCTGATCGACATAGCGATACCAGGTGCCTTCGGGATAGACCACCATCACCGGCCCCTCATCGCAGCGATCAAGGCAGCCCGCGCGGTTGATGCGAATCATTCCTTGCCCATTTTTTTTCAGGGCCTTGATTCGTTCTTTCGCATAGGCCTGCATGTCGTTGGCGCCGCAGTCGGCGCAGCATGCGCTGCCATCCTCGCGCTGATTGATACAGAAAAAGACGTGTTTTTCGAAATAGGACATGGTTCGATTTTATATGGCCCGATTCTCCGGTCTATGTCGGCTGGCATCGCCTTCATAGGCCCGTTCAAGCGCCCGGATTGATCGGCGTGGCAGGGCCACCATCAGCCAGGCCATTGCCAAGAAAGGCCATATCGTGGCCGCAAGATTGGCCAGTAGCTGCAGATTCAGCCACCGGCCGCGCGACCAGTCCATGGCGTTGGCCGCAACATAGCCGTTTTCGGGCAGGGTGTTCGAGAGCATGAGGGTTACGGCGAGGCCGCACAGGGCGGAGAGCCGCTGTTGGCTGAGTCTTGCGCCGGCCAGTCCATAGGCGGTGAGTAGTGTGAGCACCACCCCGGCCTGGGTCCCCGCGTTGAGCCAGGCAGCGGGGGCCGAGGGGGAGAGCGCCGCCACCCATGCGGCACGGGCCACGAGTGTGATTACAACCACGCTGATGATGGTGCGAGACCAATGCTCGGGACGGTAATTGGCGAACCAACGGGGGGATTCCAGCATCGTCAGGTGTAGGATCAATGCACAGCTGGTCATGGCAGCGCCCACACACAGGGCCTCCGCAAGAATGCGTTGTGCCGCAAAGACCTCTTCGGCGACACCTGGGGTTGGCAAGGGCCCCCCTACCAGCCATGTGAAGCCCAGTCTGAATTCCGGATGCAGGCCAATGTCGCCTAGCGCAAGCCAGATCTGTTGGGGCGCGGCCTGTGCGGTGAGCCAAAGCCCAAACAGCAAGAGGCCGCCAAGCTCAATGGGCCTTGCCTCCGTGATCTGCATCCGCGCAAGGCTCTGGCTATAGGCACTTGCGATGAATGCGCCCAGCAGTGTGCCACCGGTGTTGGCCATCACATCCAAAACCGAGGGCCGGCGGGTAGGCAGATAGGTCTGCAGGCCCTCGAGTATTACGGAGAGCAGCAGGCCAAGTGCAATCGCAATCACAAATGACTGTAATGGCCCCCAGACTGAGCCGCGCAACTGATAGCTGATAGCCCGGCCTGCCAGCAAGCCCAGCGGAATATAGGCCAGCACATTGACCAGCACATCAAAGCCTGTCCAGTAGCGTGGCCAGGGTTGGGATAAAAATTCCCAGGGCGGCTCCGGAATAAAGCGCCAGTCGGTCAGTGGCGAGAGGGTAATGAGACTCAAGCCCCCTGCATAAAGCAGTGCAGCGATCGACAGTGATGTTGCGCGGCTTATGCCCATAGGGAACCTTTGATCATCCGGCTATGATGCCAAGAATGTGGCGATGTGAACGGCTTTTGACCATTGATTCCACTCAGCGGGAAGCGCTGCGCAGGATCGCAGACCATTTCAACTGTGGGGAGGGCTTTGGTTTGTGGACCACCCATCAGACTGCGGGAATGGCCAGCCACGGCCGCTCTTGGCGCGACAGCCCCCATGGTGGCGGCCTGGCGATGTCTTTTGCTTGGCCGGAGAGTGAAAACGCAACACCACAACAATCGGCCTGGCCTGTGCGTATCAGTCTGATGGTGCTGGAAGTCTTGCAGTCCCGTTTCGCAATATTGGCCGGAAGGCTCGGCCTGAAGTGGCCCAATGATGTCATGTCGGGGGAATACAAACTGGCAGGAGTTTTGGTCTCGCGACATCGTGTTGCGGAGCGTTGGTGGTTGATTGCGGGTATCGGCCTCAATCTGGGCTGGGATCAGGATCCCGACCTGGATCGGCCAGTGACCAGTCTGCGCAATCTGGGCCTTGATGCGGTGGATGCCGGGGATTTGGTGCAGGCTTTTGCAGCCGGGCTTTCTGAATTGATCAAAGAAGCGTCGCAGGCCACGCCATGGTGGGACCGCTATTGTCGATTTGATCGCTGGCAGGGCGCGCATGTGAGCGTGGTGCACCCTGTTACAGGCGACATCATTGCGCAGGGCATTCATCGTGGCATCTCTGCGCAGGGTAAGTTGCGTCTTTTGCAGCAGGCCACCGAGACCGAGATTGCCTATGGTGAGGTGTCGCTGCGCAAGGTGGCGCCCATCTTATGAGCACGGCAAATCTGCTCTTGCTGGATTGCGGAAACTCCGCAGTGAAGTGCCAGCGCGTGCATGTCTCTGCAGAACAATTGGATCGGCCGCGGACACTTTTTGAGCAACTCCGTGCAGCGCCCATTGAACGCATGGATAACGCTGAGGTCTCTGTTGAACGGTTGCTTGCCGCATGGAGATCTCTGGGTCTGCCGGAATCGGCAGGCCCCCTGCGGCTATCCTGGGTATCGGTTGGGCCCCAGTCTATTGTTCAGGCGGTGCGCGTCGCCTTCAAACAAGTATCCGGTTGTGATGCGCCAGATCCCTGGCAGCCATCTGCTCAAGTGGAATTCACGCAACTGAATCTAGCCTATTTTAAAAACACTTACACGCATGCCGAACAACTCGGCGCGGATCGATGGGTGTCTGCCTTGGGTCTCGCTTGCCAGAGCGTGATCGCGCCGGGTGAGACCCATATGGTGGTCAGTGCGGGAACGGCCACCACAGTTGATCTGATTCGCGCAGATGCGAATCAAAACATTGTATTTCTTGGGGGCTGGATATTGCCTGGCATTGGGCTGATGAATGAGGCCCTGCGGGTCAAAACACGTGATCTCGATGGATTGATGGGTGAGTCCACAGAGTTACCGATTAATACCGATGCGGCCATTCCTACTGATTCGCGCACGGCGATTTCACAGGGTATTGGTCTGGCACAGGCGGGCTTTATCGGCCAAATCGCCAAACAGCATCATGTGACGAAGCTCTGGCTGCATGGCGGCGATGCAACCCAGTGGCGCGCTTATTTGTCGGCCCTTCATTCGGCATCGGTGGTTTCACTCACAGTGCACGATGCACCACATCTTGCGTTTGCCGGGCTGCTGGCCCTGGAGCGCTATCGCATCCTTCGTTAAACGTCAGCGCCTAGTGTCGGCGGATTTTTTCCAGCATCCGTGTGGTGGAGCGTTCGTGCTCAAAGGGAATTGAGAGCACCCGCCCGCCATGTTGCTCTACCCAGTCTGCTCCCACAATGTTTTCTATCGGCCAGTCGCCGCCCTTGATCAGCACCTGCGGTGTGATGGCCTGAATCAGACTCAGTGGTGTGTCTTCCGAAAACCAGGTTACCAGTGACACGCATTCCAGCGCAGCGATCACTGCCATGCGATCTTCCAATGTGTTGATTGGCCGATCATTGCCTTTGCCCAGTCGTTTTGTGGAGGCATCGTCGTTGAGCGCCACAATCAGCGATGCACCCTGCGCACGTGCCTGGGACAGATAAGTCACGTGGCCACGGTGCAGCAGATCAAACACACCATTGGTGAACACCACGGGCTGCGCTAGCGTTGATGCACGCTGCGCAATCTGCTGTGGCGGAGTGATTTTTGATTCGAAAGCGGGTGCTGAAAACACGCAATCAAGCCGTGATGGTCTTGCGATAGCGGTTTAGTTCCTGCACGCTAACGAAGGTCTGATCAAAAAGTAGCGACAGATTGTGCAGGATGCGCTCGGCCACCTTGCCTTCCCAGACAGCATCAAAGCGGATCTGCTGATCCAGCCAGTGCTCAAGCCATCCCGGCTCCGGGGTGCGGCTCTGCACGGTGTCGTTAGGAAAGAGTGACTGGTTGACATGCAGATTGGTGGGGTGAAGCGCCTGCGAGGTACGTCGTGCGCTTGCCATCAGCACGCCGATTTTTGCAAAGGCAGCCCGCGCTGAATCACCCGTTTTGATCAGTGCTTTTTTCATGTAGCGCAGATAGGCGCCCCCGTGTCGGGCCTCATCTTTGGCGATGGTTTCATAGATCTGCTTGATCACCGGCTCGGTATGCCACTGGGCCGCGCAGCGATACCAGTGATTGAGGCGAATCTCGCCACAAAAGTGCAGCATCAATGTCTCAAGCGCTGGCGCAGGATCAAACTCAAACCGTACGGCATGGAGCTCTTCCTCGGTAGGCAGCATGTCGGGCCGGAATCGGCGCAGATACTCCATCAGCACCAGGGCGTGTTTTTGCTCTTCATAGAACCAGATCGACATGAAGGCGGAAAAATCGCTGTCGTGCCGGTTATCACGCAGGAACATCTCCGTGGCGGGCAGGGCTGCCCACTCGGTGATGGCATTCATCTTGATGGTCTGGGCCTGTTCATCGGAAAGCAACTGGCCATTAAAGGCTTGCCAGTCAATATCCTTTTCCAGATCCCAGCGCATGCGCTCGAATGCCCGAAACAGTTCGGGGTAGAGCATGTCATCGGTTTGTGGTGAACGCATGATGGCGGTGGTGTGGGTCAGCAACAGGCGCCAATTGTAAAGTCATTGACTTGTGTCGTGACCGATTTTTTTCCTTATCCAGCCGATGACCGGACCAACCAAAGGGAAAGACTGCATCAGCCGGGAGGCATCCCAATAATCAATATGTTCCTGAATCTTACCTTCGGCGTTCAGGATAAGGCGGCTGCAGCCATGGATCACCTGCCGGGGCCGGCCCTTGGCGAGGGAGAATTCGAAATCCCAGCCGATCATGACCTCTCGGCCTTGGTGATCGGGCGCACCCAGCACCCGCACCTGCGCAAAGCGGGGCCGATCCAGATGTGCAAACATGTCGCGATAGACCGCCTGGACTCGACGACGCCCCTGTACCGTTTGGAAGGGGTCGCTAAAGCGGCAGTCCTCTGCATAAAACGCTGATAACTGTTCGATTGAATTCTGAGTGAGTGCTTCCGCCGCGGCAATGAATCCGGCAATGTCCATGGCAGACGGGAGTGTCTTCATGACTTTGGCAGTGTGCGTTTCATTATTCTGAAATAAAGACTGTAGGGCACGAGCCGGAGGAACTTTAACCAGCGCGTGAACCGCTTAGGGTAGTGGATCTCGAATTCGCCGCGGGCCAGACCATCCAGGGTTGCGCGTGAGGCTTCCTCGGGCGTGATGATGGCCGGCATGGTGAAGTCATTGCGCGCGGTTAGCCGTGTTGCGACAAATCCGGGATTCACCACCGAGACAGCAATGCCGCGGGATTTGAGTTCCAGGTGGGTGACCTCGGCGAGATAGGTGAGTGCTGCCTTGCTCGCCCCATAGGCTGCGGCCTGGGGAAGACCGCGATAGCCCGCTACGCTCGATATCCAGCTCCAGTGTCTTGACCGGGCTGGCGCTGATTCCCAAGCCTTTAGCATGAGCTTTAATCCGGTATAGCCCGCGAGGGTGTTGATCTCGAATGTCTCGCGCACTCCGTTCAGATCGAGCGCATGCGATGGCATGGGGTGATAGACCCCGGCGACCCAGAAGACTACATCGGGCAGCGCATCGGCGGCCTGCAGGCGATCAATCGCGGCCTGCACAGACTCAGGCTGGCTGATATCGCAGGGCAGACACAGAAACGGCGCAGGCGTGATATCGGACAGGGCCTCCGCACGTCGACTGCTTACCGTGACCCGTGCACCGGTAACGATTAAGTCCTGCGCCAGGGCGCGGCCAATCCCAGAGGAGGCCCCAACAATCCAGACATTCAGACCCTTCCAGTGCTGGATTCGCGGATTTAATGACATGCGCTAATCATCAAAAGTTATTTGCTGAATGAGAGTGTGACTTCGCCCATGCGAATGCCCCACTTGCTGAATGCTGCACGGTTAAGCATGACACGATCATCGATTAGGATCATCCAGTCATCAAAATCCAGATCAATGGTGCTGCCACGAAAGGGCACATTCAGGCTGTAGCGCCAGCGCAGGGCATTGCCACTGATCTCGCCGATGGCCTGGCCATTCACATCCTCCGCGGTGCCGATATAGCGATTGGGCCCCACTGCCTTCAGCTTCCAGATGCGGCGCTGCTTCTCGCCATCGGACCAATCAAAGTACTCGTCCAGAGTGCCTTCATCGCCATTCCAGGATGCCTTGATGGTCACTACAAATCGGCGGTCGACCTGGCCGCCTCTGTTTTGGACCATGCCCCATCCCTTGATCTCACCATTGAAGTACTGCTTCAGATCAAGTACGGGTTTCTGATCGGCATAACGTGATAAATCTGGACCAGCGCATCCAGCCACAAGTGAGAGCAGCAGCACAAAAGCCAGTGTGAAGGGCCACCAGGGTAGGGTCCATTGGGGCTTCAGGTTAGAGATGTGCATGGATTAGTCCTTTCTTTGATTGGCTGGAATTTCATCATGATCGCTAAGCGTGAAAAGCGCTGCGATTGCAAAACACTTCAGCACACAGGGAATGCCGGCATAGGCCCACTGCAGGGCGGTGAGGTTATTGGCAGAACTCGTATCGCCTGGCGTGTAGTGCATGCCGGCCAGTGCGGGCAGGGTGAGTCCCGCGGCAAAGGCCAGGGCAAGCTTGATCACCAGATTCCAGATACCGAAGTAGCTGGCCTCCAGGCTGCCACGGTGGTGGGCTCGATCAATTTGCCTGCCCAGCAGCATGGGCGGGCAGACCAATTCCGCACCGAGTGCAAACCCTGTCACCAGGCAGATTATCGTGAAGGCAGACAACGCACCGTGATCCAGGGTGAGTGTCCAGACGAAGGCCAACAGTGCGACCATCATTGCAGCCATCCACACATAACGTGTGTTGAAGCGATGGCTTGCCCAAGACCACAGGGGTACGCCTGCGGCAGCAGCAACAAAGTAGCTGGCAAGCAGCAGGCTGGATTCGTTTGACGATGCACCGAGCCGATCCTGAAGAAAAAACAGAATCAAGGTCGGCGGGATGGCATTGGCCAGTGCATTGATGCCCAAGGCAGTAAGTAATTTTCGAAACCCTGGCTGGGCAATCAGCGCACTCCAGGCCAGCCGATGGTGGCGCCTTTCTGCAGTACGTAGGCCCTGCCCACGCAGACCGAAGGTCAGCAACACTGCCAACACACCACTCGCAACCGCCACTGCACCAAGCCCCAGTCCGGATTGCTGGCCAGCGATACCAGCCGCAGAAATTACGCCGACCAATGCCCAGAGCTCCCGAGCACCGATCAGCCGGGCCTGGCCAGTGGTGTCGGCAGTCCAGGCCACGGCCCAGCTCTGGTGGGCCAGGGTGGCGGTGCTGTTGGCGAGAGACACCAACAAAGTGCAGGCGACCAGCCAGAGCGCCAGTCGGACCTCATTGCCGACAGCATGGGTAGGGGCAATCAGCTGCGGATTTGTGAGCAAGGCAAGGCCAACCGCCATCACCAGCAGTGCCACTGACATCCAGACCCAGAGCTGTGTTTTGCTCGTATCAATCCATCGGCCAATAAACGGATCTGCAATCGCATCGGTCAGCCGTGTCAGCATCAGCAGCAGGCCAATTAGCCCAATGCCAAGCCCGAATTGCTGGGCATAGAGCGCTGGTGTCAGCAGATAAAGCGGCAGAGCAGCAAAAGCCAGCGTAAAACCTGGCAGCCCATAGCGAAGCGACTGGCCGATCCCCGGCATCAGGGGCGGGCTGACGTGGTCAGGCCAAGAAGATCTCTTCTAAGCGAGGGCTCGGCCGTTCTGGGATCCAGCCAAATGGCGAAAAATGCCTGTGCGAATTCAGCGTCATTGATGCTGCCGATGGGCTTATCGTTATGAAAAAACTGTGCGCCTGCACCGGGGCGGTGAATGCCACGGATTCGATCACCGGCTCGAACATCGGGAAAAATCGCCAGCATCTGGGCACGCCAGGTCTGATGTTGGCTTGAATTGCCCAGGCCCAGCTTTTTGATTTCATCAACGCTTCTGTCGGCGATGCTCACCCCGGTGAAGTCACGGGCATAGGTTAGCTCCAGCGCAAAGGGCTGTTGCGCGATCTGCGTTGGATTTAAACGGTTTGGAGCAAAGAGTCGTGCCTCGTAGATTTTCAGACCCAGCCAGCGTAGGGTGCCTGCACCTTGGAGCTGCAGTTCCTCGACATTGGCCTGGGCGGCCTTCATTAGCCCTGCCATCACCACAGTGGTGGCCGTCAGTCCTAGAGCGAATTTCTTCGCGTGATTAGAGAAGCTTTCTTCTTTGCGGTTCATGATGAATGCTGCAGTGTGAATTGCATGACATTGATATCGCCCTGGGCGAATCCTGCTTCGCAATAAGCGAGATAGAAACGCCACATTCTCTGAAAGCGCTCATCAAAACCGAGCGCATCGATGGTGGATTTTTGCTGCTCGAAGGCCTTGGCCCACTCGGCCAGTGTGCGGGCATAGTCTTGGCCGAAGGCAAAGGTCTTCGTTACTACCAGCCCCTGGGCCTGGGCCCGCTGCTGGAACTCAGTGGCTGATGGCAGCATACCGCCGGGGAAAATGTATTGCTGAATGAAATCGGTGCCACGGCGATAGCGTGAGAAAAGCCGCTCGTCAATCGTGATGGTTTGAATGACTGCAATGCCATCGGATTTAAGGCACCGGGACAGCATGGCAAAGTAAGCGTCCCAGTAGCGCTCTCCCACTGCCTCGAACATTTCAATGGAGACGATGCCATCGTAGCGGCCCTGTTCATCACGGTAATCCTGAAGCCGCACATCGAACCGCTGGCCACCGTGGGCTTTTAACACTTGATCTGCCCAGCGCTTCTGTTCTTGGGAAAGTGTCAGTCCAGAGTAATCGGCGCAGGTGCTCTCTAGCAGCCGTCGTCCAAGGCCTCCCCAGCCGCAGCCGATCTCAAGCACATGGGCATCTGGTCCAAAGCGCTCGGGCCGCATCTCGCTGATGGCCCGGTCGATCTTGCGTAACTGCCCCTCTTGCAGATCTACCGGACTTGCCCAGCAGCCGGTGCCATCGAAGAGTGCGCTGGAATAACTCATCGTCGGATCCAGCCAGCAGTTATAAAAGTCATTGCCCAGATCGTAGTGGGCTGAAATGTTTTTTCTTGCCTGTGATTTCCGGTTAAAGCGCAGCAAGTGCCGAATCTGATCAATCAGTGTGGCCCACCACCGACCATAGATGACCTGTGCAACGGCATCGCGATTGGCCAGCAGCAGTTTCAGTAGGGCCGAGAGATCGGTGGTGGACCAGAGGCCCTGCATATAGGCTTCGCCGAATCCAATATCGCCCCGCGAGAGTACAGCGGAAAACGTCCCGGTATCGTGAATGGTGATGTCGGCACGGCAGTCTTGGCAGCCGGCCTGCCGCTGGCCGGAGAACGTTCTTTCGCTCCCATCGGGAAGTGCGAGTCGCAGCTCGCCAATCTGCAGCGATTGCAGCAGGCGCAGCACCAGGCGTGTCTGCATATCGGGATGAAACGCGGTCACGGATTTTGTGTCGAGCGTTGCGCTTGGGTTGGCAGGCTGATTCATGCGAAAGATGTGTCAGTTTGGGCGAAGCGCTTAGTTTAATCAGGCATGGGGGCGCACCCTGGGCACGAATTTTGCGCCTTTGATCCACAGCAGCAAGGCCTGCCAGTGGATTCTGGCAATGACTCCGAGTGAAAACAATGGAAAGCTGAACCAGGCATGGACGGCAGCCCACTGCGTTAGTGGCCTGGAGACCCCGCCCATGGAGGTCAGCAGCAGGGCCCCGGCCGTATCGCGATACTCAATGCGGGCGAGGTCCTTCCCACCTGTCGGGGACTTGAAAAAACGGAATTCGTAGCCCCCCCGGACTTCGAAAAAAGGTGAGACATAAAACGACTTGGTCGATTCCAGAGTCTGGCCGTTGCGAATGGCTTGTTGCGTCGCTGGCGGCTGTAGGACATACACATGACGATCACCGAAGGTATTGTTCACTTCCGCAATCACGGCACGTAGCGAACCGTCGCTGCGTTCGCAGAACCAGAAGCTCACGGGCTTAAACACATAGCCGAACATTCTGGGAAAAGTCTGCAGCCAGATTTCTCCATTCACATCGGTGATGCCTGCTTCTGCAAGGGTATTTTCCGCCCATTCCAGCAGTGGCCGACCATCGCCATGGTCACGATCATGAACACTCAGTAGCGCGCCATGGTTCAGAGCCCAGCCGACTGACTTTAGGCCAGCGCTTGCTCCCTTCACCGACTGCCGGTGCAGGCTTTTGATTGGCAGCTGAAGGTAAAACGCCCGGTAGCGAAATGCGTGCCGGAAGGGTCTGAGGCGGCAGTGCCATACATGGCCACTGACCAGTCTTGGCTCATGCAACATTGGGCATTGCCGGGGCCTGGCCTGTCGCAGCAAAGGCGCGCTGCAGGTCCTGCGCTGCCTGCGTGCCGGATTGAAAACCATCTTCGTGAAAGCCATAGCGGGACCAGGCTCCAGCGAGCCAGATGCCGTGCTGGCCCTGGACTCTCGACAACTCTTGCTGTGCCCGGACTGCGGGGCCATCAAAAATCGGATGGGCGTATTGCATGGACTGCAGGATGTGCTCCGGTCTTGGTGCCCGGATCGGGTTCAGGCTCACGAGCACAGGGGTCTGAACGGGCAGTGGCTGCAGACGGTTCATCCAATAGGTCACGCTGACACTGCCGTCGTGCGCTTCATGTTGATCATGCAGATAATTCCAGGAAGCCCATGCTGATCTGCGCCTGGGCATGAGTTGCTGGTCGGTATGCAGGACCGCCAGATTTTTCTGGTAACGAATCTTCGAGACCAGTTGCTGTGCAGGGCTCGCCTGCGGCAGCAGTTGTGCGGCCTGGTCGGAGTGGCATGTCAGCACTACCGCATCAAAGCTTTCCTCAAAGGGCTGTGGCGCATCGTGGGCAGTATGAAATCCCTGCAGCTTGATTTTTTTTCCGCCTTCCGGGGTCATTATTGGTACGACAGCATCAATGGCAGACTGTGTTTGCCATTGCACGTGGCGTCCATCAGCAGCGATACGGGCTTGCAGCTTGTGAATGTAGGTCGCTGATCCATTTCGCACGGTGTACCACTGTGGCCGGTTAGAGACGGCCAAGAGGCCATGGTTTTCACAGAAGCGCGTGAAGGTGGCCATGGGGAATGCGCGCATCTGCTCGGTGGGGCAGGACCAGATCGCGCCTGCCATCGGCAGAAGATAAGCATTGAGGAAAAGCGGGCCATAGCGCTGTTGATCCAGGTATTCACCCAGGCTTGGTCCGCCATCGGCCATATTTCTGAATCGAGCTGCATCTTCCGGCGCCTGGCGATTGAATCGCAGGATATCTTTGAGCATCGACCAGAATCTCGGCGAGATCAGGTTACGGCGCTGGGCAAACACCGTATTTAAGTTTGTGCCGCACCACTCGATCTGGCCCCGATTCAGACTCGCTGAAAAAGACATATCGCTGGCTGCGGTCTCAACGCCCAGCATGTCGAACCAGGCTCTCAACCCCGGATAGGTCCGGTGGTTGAACACGATAAACCCAGTATCGACCGGAAAGTTTTTGTTTTCCAGCCGGATGTGCTGGGTATGCGTGTGTCCGCCGAGTCGGTCATCGGATTCAAAAACAGAGACCTGGGCCCAGGAGGACAATTCCCAGGCGGCGGCGCATCCCGAGATCCCGCTCCCGATAACGGCAATTTTCATGAGTAGTGGAGGTGGTCGATTTTTGCGTAGGCAGAGTGATTATGAATGGATTCGAAATTTTCTGATTCCACGCTATAGCCTTTAATCCGTCGGTCTTGGGAAAGGGCCAGCGCAATGTCGCGCACCAGATCTTCCACAAACTTGGGATTGTCGTAGGCTCGCTCTGTGACGTATTTCTCGTCGGGCCTTTTCAGGAGCCCCCAGAGCTCACATGATGCTGCTCGCTCCGCGACTGTAATCAGCTCCTCGATTTCCACTGGCCCCTCGATCTGTGCCGCGATCGTGACATGCGAGCGCTGATTGTGGGCGCCATATTCGGAAATCTTTTTCGAGCAGGGGCACAGACTTGTTACCGGCACTACTACGGTAAAGGTTGTCAGGCGTTGATTCTGCAGTTCTTCGCATTCGAGCGTGACTTGATAGTCCATCAGACTCTCCACACCGGAGACGGGAGCGGATTTGCGAACAAAGTAGGGCACTGCAATCTTGATATAGCCCTGTTGTGACTCCAGCCGCACGAGCATGGCATTCATCAGTGATTGCAGTGCGTGATAGGAGAGCGGATCTTGATGGGTTTGAAACACCTCCAGAAAGCGAGACATGTGGGTGCCCTTGATTTCCGGGGGCAGCGATACGGTCATGTCGACCGTTGCCACTGAGGGCTGCGGGCCGGTGGTGGTTTGAATCATCACGGGATGGACCAAAGACTTCACACCGACACGTTGGATGGCCAGCTGACGGTGGTCTGCATGGGATTGCACATCGGGCAGTGCGTTGACGGAGGCAAAGAGTTGTTCGGGCGCGTTCATGGCGTCACTCCTGGGTGGAATAAAAAGTGATTAAGACCGTGGGGCGGACAAGGCCCGCTCGATCTCGGTGATCAATCGGCGGTCAGACGGTCCGACCAGGCTGGAAAAACTCCGCAGAAGCTTTCCATCGCGATCAATGATGTACTTGTGAAAATTCCAGCCCGGGGATTCGGACTGTTTGGCAAGCTGCTTAAACAGTGGGTTTGCATTACTGCCTTTGACCGAGGTCTTGGCCAGCATGGGGAATTTCACCCCAAAAGTGTTGTTGCAAAACTCTGCGATTTCTTTATTGCTGCCAGGCTCTTGATTGCCAAAGTCGTTGGACGGAAATCCCAGCACGACCAGGCCGCGGTCTTTATATCTGGCGTAGAGCTTCTCAAGCCCCTCGTATTGGCTCGTGAATCCGCAGTAGCTCGCCGTATTTACAACTAAAATGACACTGCCCTGGTATTGGCATAGGGGCTGGGGCACGTCATCTTGTAGTCTTGGGAAGGTGTGGTTCAGCAGGCTGGGGCATGCCGAGCTGGCCCAGGCCTGGGGTGCAAGTGCGAGTAAGACAAGCGCACATAGGCCGAGCATTCGACGTTGCCAACCGCGGGGAAGGCGGTTGGTGGCAAGAGGGCCGGACTCAGGCGAAGCGTTCAGAAACATTGGGGATATTGTCTTGGTCATTACAGGTTCAAGGTTTATACTACGGGCGGACTTTACCCCAGTCAACAATTTGTCCATGACAAAAGAGGGATAAATGGAGAACCTTGATTCCGCGGCTGTAAGCCTCAGCATTTCTGCTGTGGAGCGGGATACTGGTCTTTCCAAAGACACGCTCAGGGTCTGGGAGCGCCGCTATGGCTTTCCCAACCCGATGCGGGATGCCTTCGGGGAGAGGATCTACCCCCTGGAGCAGGTTGATCGTCTGCGGGTTATCCGCCGCCTGATGGATGTTGGCCACCGGCCTGGAAAAATTATTGGCCTAGACATCGATGAACTGCGTGCCTTGGCCGACACCTCGGTCGGCAACGGCGCTGCCAATCGCTTGGAGCGTGAGCAGGACACCAATCCAGACCTCTCTCACCTGATCGACATCGTCAAATCTCACGATATAGAGGAATTCCGCCGCCAGCTGGGCCAGCGCTTGCTTCGGCTTGGGCTTGCCCGGTTTGTCATCGAAGTCGTGGCCCCGCTTACCCAGCGCATCGGGGATGCCTGGTCCCGTGGGCAGATGGAAATCTATGAAGAACATCTTTACACCGAGTCCATTCAGGTGGTGCTGCGTAATGCCATCAGTACCATTCCCCTGCCCGGTGACCGGCCCAGGGCTCTGTTAACCACCTTCCCGGCAGAGTCCCATGGGGTGGGACTCCTGATGGTGGAGGCCCTGCTTACCCTGGAGGGATGCCGCTGTATTTCTCTTGGCACTCAGACACCGATCTGGGACATCGTGTTGGCATCGACAGCCCAGGAAGTGGATATCGTGGCCCTATCGTTCTCGCCGGTGATGAATCCCAACCAGGTGCTTGAAGGCCTGACCGAGCTGCGGGCCAAATTACCACGCAGTATCGAGATCTGGGCTGGGGGCCGTTGCCCTGTGCTGCAGCGTCGGCCGCCGCCGGATATTCGGGTGGTGTCTGAGCTCTCTGATTTGGCGGGCAGTCTCGCCTCCTGGCGCCATCGCCAGGCCCGCTAGTCCAAAGCGATCCGCTGGCCTTTACCCAACTCAAGCTCCAGTCTTAGGCTCTGCAGGTTTTTGTTCCGATTTTTTGGGGTTGGTCTTTTTTTGCGTTTGGGCCTGAGGGTCCATCATGGACTGTGCGCTGGCTTGGGCGGCGACCATCATCTGGCCGAATTGTTGTTGGATAGCGTCCCACCAGGCGTTGGCCTGCTCTGCTGGGGGAGTGACATGGCCACTGGTAAATGAGACAGGGACCGCAAAAGGGTTGGCACCCGCCGCTGCCTTGGCCCCATCCCCGGTGCTTGGTTTGTCCTTGGCCGGTGTGGTCATGGATTCAGTGAACGATTGCAGTGCCGCCAATGTCCCACGTTGGACTTCGAGCCCCTGGATGGTGGTTTTGAGCATACTGAGGTTCAGGCTGAGCCATTGCTCAACCGTCTTTAACTCAGAGATACGTTTGTCCATCTCCTTGAGATCGGTGAAATTAAAGCTGCCTACCCCGGGAAGGGCGTTGCCAAGTGGAAGCTTGCCCCATGGCGTGTTGAGAATGTCAAAGGGGTTAAAAGCTTGTTGTTTTTCCATGGCGCTTTTGTTGTTGGGTGTGTTGAATGGTTTTTAGAATAGCCTAAGGATGAGGGAGAGGGTTTGGGCGCACGTCAGATGTTTGTTTTTCCACCTGTTGCGTGGAAACGGGTTGCCGCTCTGGTGCTGGTTGCGCATCTGCTCATATTGATTGGGTTGGATCGCCTGATTGGGCTCTTCTCCACAGATGATGCGGAACTGGATCCAAATCAGACACTGTCCGTCCAGATGCTAAGCCTGCCGGTGCCGACCACTGTTTTACCCCCTAGGTCGCCTGCGCCTCCACCCCCACCTGCGGTCGCCGAGCCCCTACCGGCGATCATTGAGCCCGTCCAATTGGCCCAGGCCCCAGAAAAGCCTGGGGGAGATCTGTCGAGCGAAGCGGTGGCTGCTGCCCCGCATCAGGATATGAGTGTCCGCATCCCGCAGTTGGAAGAATTGCCCCGGGTAGGGGGCGTGGCCCTGAGTGTATTTTGGGGGGACCACAAAGGGAACAGCCCGATTGCCAAAGGATCAATTGAGCTCAGCTTTCCGGCCGAGAACCGCTACCAGATCCGCCTGATTACGAAAGCACTCGGCTGGGCCTCGATTTTTGCGCCGAATCCGCTTTATGCTGAGACGGTGGGCCGGCTGGGGCCAGGCGGGTTTATGCCCGAGCGCTATACACATCGGTCACCCCGGGGCAAAGAAGAGATTTCGATCTTCGACTATGAAAATAAGAAAATCATCTATTCCTCGTTAAAAGAATCTCTTCCTCTTCCAAATGGTATTCAAGATCGCTTAAGTTTCATGATTCAGCTTGCCTGGATGATGAAGGTCGACCCCGAGCAATTCAGCCTCGGAGCTACGGTTCCCCTGCCCATGGCGGGCCGAAACAAAATCGAAGAGGTCAGCTTCACTGTCATGTCGGATACCGACATCGTTTTGCCTGGGGGTGTGTTGGTGCCCGCTGTCCACCTTTCTAGCTATCGGGCGGGGGAGCGATTCAAGGGCCAGATCGATGTTTGGTTGGATCGCACCGATCGTCTTTTGCCCGTTCGAATCCGGTTCGAGGAGGCCCGGGGACAGGTTCTAGACCTCCTGACGGTTCGCGAGCCCTAACTTGACGCTTTATTCACTTAATTCCATAATCGCCGGTTCCTCGCGGAGGGGTGCCCGAGTGGCTAAAGGGGGCAGACTGTAAATCTGTTGGCTTACGCCTACGTTGGTTCGAATCCAACCTCCTCCACCCATGCTCATGCGTCGAGCCGGCTGCAATGCTCTCTGCAAAGAGTAGGCAAAAAGCGGGAAGCAGGTGTTGAAAGTAATACAGGGGTCAGCGTAGGGCGGGTGTAGCTCAATGGTAGAGCAGAAGCCTTCCAAGCTTACGACGAGGGTTCGATTCCCTTCACCCGCTCCAGAGTTTTGGAGCAAGCGAAGGAAGCGCAGGTTTTCTTCTCCGTTTGAGTTGGTGATGTTGCAGTAGAGCTTAGCGCCCATGTGGCTCAGTGGTAGAGCACTCCCTTGGTAAGGGAGAGGTCACGCGTTCGATCCGCGTCATGGGCACCAGAATTTATTGATTGATGTGAAACATTGTTGAGGAGTCGGCCATGGCCAAGGGTAAGTTTGAGCGTACGAAACCGCATGTGAACGTTGGGACGATTGGTCACGTGGACCATGGCAAGACCACGCTGACGGCGGCGATCACGACGGTGCTGTCCACCAAGTTTGGTGGT
>VERJ01000081.1 GCA_018882795.1 Burkholderiaceae bacterium
CGCCACAAAGGTCATCGGCACTTCGTTGATCAGGCCAATATGCTCAAAATCCGTTATCGGGTTGTAAGGCAATTTGCGATACAAGGCGGGGGCGGTACTCATGCCAATGTGGTGGATCAGGACGGTGTGACCATCAGGTTTTGCTTTGGCCACGGCAGCCGGGCCACGGGTGCCGCCAGCACCATCCAGGTTTTCCACCACCACGGGACTATTGAGATGCTTGCGCATGGCATCAGCCATCGTACGGGCCACAACATCGGTCGGACCACCTGCTGTAAACGGTACCACTACCTTGATCTCGCGATCAGGAAAGGCGAATGCAGAACTGGTAGCCAAAAATGCGCCAGCAATCGCCACGCCGGAAATCACTTGCTTGAATTTCATGAACGGGACTCCTCTTGGTTCTCGATGAACAACAGCAGGATTCTAAGGATTTTTCCTTCGCTCGGAGGGCTGGGATACCCCTTAGATTCGACGGAAAAACCGCTGGATGCTCAGACTGAGCCGCGACGCGAACGGTCTCGATGGCCCAGGCGCTCAAGAAGGCCAATGGTGGAAATCAGCAGATCAGGCTGAACAGCATCCTGCTCTCCCGCAGGTGTGGCCGCCACAAGAAATTGGACAGAGGCCAGCGGCCGCAGCATGAAATCCCGCTGTGGCGCCAGTACGTAGGCGATCATAGCCCGGCCCATGAGCCACCACTTTCTGGGCCGATACACCACCGCACGATACGAGACCGAATCACATCGGCGTTGCCGGATGACCCGGCCGATGTCGGCATAAATCAGGCGCGCAGCCATGATCGCCGGACGGCAGTCTCGCGGCAGACAGGCAATCCCTGTCTCTGCCCGAACATAGAGTTGATCTGCGGTGGAGAGAAGCCGATGCACCACGCGGCCAAGCGCAGGTGTAAATTGTGGATTGGCCAAGAAGGCCTCAGGATCAATGGCCTCTTCGCGCAGCCACTGTATCGGCAAATAGATCCGGCCACGGCGGGCATCTTCGCCGACATCGCGTGCGATGTTGGTCAGCTGCATCGCGGCGCCCAACTCGCAGGCCCGGGCGAATGTCTGCGCGGATCGGCCACCCATCACGAGCGTCATCATGGCGCCCACGGTGCCCGCCACGCGGGCGGCGTAATCGTGAAGCTCCTCGATGGTGTCATAGCGCCGCTCAACAGCATCCCACTGAAATCCCTCCAGCAGGGCCAGAGGAATTTCCTTGGGAATACCGAATTCATGCGCAATACCTGCAAAGGCGATATCCGCATCAATCGCAAAAGGCTCGCCGCGATAAATCGCGTCCAGCCGTTCATGTAGATAACGCATCACCACATCGATGGATGCGCCATGCGGCATTTCATCCACCGCATCGTCAGCAACCCGACAAAAAGCGTAGACCGCAGCAGCTGCGTGGCGAAATCGGGCCGGAAGAATCCGTGAGGCGGCAAAGAAAGAATGTGACCCTGTGCGCATCAGCCGCTCGCAGCTCGCCAGAATCTCCTCTTGGCTGTGGCTCAAGGCACTACGCATGTGCGGCCACCAGTGTGCGCGGATCGGGGATCACGGATTCCAGTGCTTTGGCAGAGGCAATCACACCGGGCACGCCGGCACCAGGATGGGTGCTGGCCCCCACCATAAAGAGTCGCTCGATATCTTCACTACGATTGTGAGGTCTGAACCAAGCGCTCTGGGTGAGCACAGGTTCCGGCCCAAAGGCCGCACCGCGATAGGAGAGCAGCCGATTCTGAAAATCCAGCGGCGTTGTCAAGAGCGATTCAGTGATGTTTGCCTCGAACCCAGGCAGTACAGAGTTGTTTAGATAGTTGGCAATCGCCTGCCGGTAGGGCTCTGCCTGAACAGCCCAATCCACACCACTCTCCAGATGCGGCACTGGCGAGAGCACATAAAACGTATCGCAGCCTGCCGGCGCAACCGAAGGATCGCTGGCGCTTGGCCGATGCAGATACAGGCTGAAGTCTTCTGCCAGCACCTTGCGCTTAAAAATATCGCTCAGCAACTCTTTATAACGTGGCCCCATCAGGATCATGTGATGCGGGACATCGTCGAAGCGACGGTTGGTGCCGAAATACCAGACAAACAAACTCATCGAAGAACGCATTCCTTTGATCTTGGCATCGCTCCAGTGTCGGCGGTGCTGCGCGGGCACCAGGTGTTTATACGTCCAGGCGGTATCCGCATTCGAGACCACAATGTCGGATTCAATCACCTGGCCATTTGCGAGCCGCACGCCATGCGCACGACGACTCTGGATCAGAATCTCTTTCACCTCTGCATTGCACCGCACGTCATTGCCCTGACCAAGGATCAGATCCACGATGCCACTTGCGAGCGCACCCGTACCGCCCATCGCCCAATGGACACCATGC
>VERJ01000053.1 GCA_018882795.1 Burkholderiaceae bacterium
GTTCTGGATACGGTCTTGAAGCTTCCCGCCTCTGTGCATTACCAGTCTGGCAACGGGAAGGCAATCCTAAAGGCGCTCAGTCGTCGTTATTTGCCCGAGTCGGCCTGGAACCGTCCGAAGCATGGCTTTTCTGTTCCAATTAGACAGTTACTTCAGACAGCATGGCGCGAACTTGGCGATGACCTGATATCGAGAGCCCAGGACCTGGCGCCTTGGCTCAACTTGCGGTCGGTGCGGCGGTTGTGGCTGGAGTCCCGGGAGGGTAGGGGCTATCCTGCCCTGATGTACAGCTTATTGGTGTTACTACTTTGGCTTGACTTAAGGAAAGGCTGATTCTGAGGTTTGGTGCCGAGGGAGGGACTCGAACCCTCACGCCATCACTGGCACCGGATTTTGAGTCCGGCGCGTCTACCAGTTCCACCACCCCGGCGGGAAGCAAAGGCGCTTAGTATACCGGCGATGGAACTTCGCTGCATTTCGCTAACGCGTGACCAGACGCAGGTTTTTCAAGACTTTAGTCTTGCGCTGAATGAGCAACGCATCGGCCTGATCGGCCCCAACGGTTCTGGTAAGAGTTCCCTTCTCAGGCTGATCAAGGGGCTGCTTTTGCCCCGTTCCGGCGAAATTGTCTCGACTGCCCGGTTCGGATTCGTTTTTCAGAATCCGGAGCATCAGCTGCTATTTCCCACTGTGATGGAGGAACTCTGCTTTGGTGCCATTGAGCAAGGCATTTCGGAATCTCTGGCGCAAGAGCAATCCATGAAGCTATTGGAGCGCCATGGCGCCAAAGCCCTTGCATCAAAAGCGACCCATGAGCTGAGCGATGGGCAAAAACAGCTGGTGTGTATTTTTTCTGTGCTTGCTGATGGCGCAGAATGCCTGCTGCTGGATGAGCCCTGCGCTAGCCTGGACCATGCCACCAAACTGCAAGTCATGAGCTTGCTGCATTCGCTCCCGCAACAGGTGATCATGGCCACCCATGATCTTGATTTGTTAACAAAATTTGATCGCGTGATTTGGCTTGATGCGGGCACTGTTCGTTCGGACGGCGCTCCCGCAGACGTGATTGCGGCCTATCTTGAATCGACTCAATCCTAATGATCTCGCTCTATATATCGAAGCAGACCTGGCTGCACCGTTTGCCTGCCGCTGCGAAGTTGTTGTCTCTCGTGTCGGTCTCGTTTCTCGTTGTTTCAATTCAGGATTGGTCTGTCTTGCTGACAGGCTTTGCTCTGCTGATTATTGTTTATCTCTCCCTGGGGGCGCCCGGCCGTAACCGATTGCTGGGTCTTAGAGCCCTCCTGCCAATAGTCCTTGGTCTGGGGGTGTTTCAAGGCCTGGTCATGGATTGGGATTCGGCCTTGCTGTCGGTGACAAGGCTCTTGTTCATGATCATGTTCGCTGATCTTGTCACGGTGACCACACCCATGCAGGAGACGCTGCGGGTGGTGGCGCCACTTCTTCGGCCCTTGCGCATTTTTGGCCTGGATCACAAGAGGGTTGCCCTCGCGGTGGCGCTGGTAATCCGATTTATTCCCTTGCTGATCAGCCAATGGCAGACCCAGCGCGAGGCCTTTATGGCCCGCTCACGGCGACGCCCGGGTTTTGGGCTGTTGGTTCCTTTCCTCTCTCAAGCGCTAAGGCGCACGGATCAAATCGCGGAGTCCATTACCTCCCGCCAAGCGGGCCGCAGATCAGGGTCGTAAAAGACTCTTTGCTGCTCCATAATTCCAGGCCATGCTCTCCACCAAAGACTTGGCACGGATCGCGCTCTTTGCGGCCCTGATTGCTGCGCTAGGATTGATTCCCAAATTTGACCTGCCCTTCACCGCGGGGGTGCCGATCACGGCCCAGACCTTGGGTGTCATGCTGGCAGGTCTGATTCTGGGGCCGCGAAATGGCCTCTTGGCGGTTCTGTTGTTTTTGTTTGTTGTTGCATTGGGTGCGCCAGTGCTCTCTGGCGGCCGTGGCGGACTTGGCGTTTTTTTCGGCCCCACGCTGGGATTTCTGGCAGGCTGGGTTCTTGGCGCCTGGATGTGTGGCGCAGTATTTTTCTGGTTGGTTCGGCATTGGCCAGGAAGAATTTTTTTCTCAGCACTGCTGGCTGCGATATTGGGAGGGATACTCGCCGTCTATGCCTTAGGTATCCCCACCCTGGCGTGGATCGCGAATATGCCCGTCGATAAAGCGGCTCTGGTGAGCTTGGTTTTTGTTCCTGGGGATCTCATCAAGGCCTTTGTTGCCGCATGGATCACGCAACGATTGCGTCGTGTTGGCCTGCGGTCCGCCTAAAGATGGGACCCTTGATTGCCCAGGTAATGCGTCATGCGCAGAATTGGCCAGATCATGTTGCGATCGTAGTTGGCAAAACGCGCATCAGCTATGCTGATCTTGTCTGCGAGATCGCACATCGTATGCAGACTCTCGCATCAGCTGATCCACATGCATTAACAGTGGATAGCGATGCAAACATGCCGGACAAAGTGCTGGATGCATTGGCCCGACTTGGCCTAGGTTATCCAATTGTGGGGGCGACCTCCGGCTCAACTGGGGCCGCAAAATCCTATGCACGACCTCAGGAATCCTGGATCAATAGCTTTTTGCTGGAGCGGCAGTGTTTTGCCATTAGCTCGGATGACTGCATCCTGGCCCATGGAAATCTATCCTATTCGCTATTTTTCTATGCAGTGTGCAATGCCCTCTATGCAGGGGCAACAGTGGCATGCGCAAAAGGCTTTCGGCCGGACAATCTGTTTGTCCAGGCGACGGAATTAGGCGCAACTGTTCTCTATGCGGTGCCAACCCATCTGGACATGATCGTTAAGCACAGTCGACAAAGCCCAGTGCCCACGGTACGTCTGGTGCTTTCATCCGGCGCCAGATTTTCAACCGAAAATATCGGCAGTATTAAAGGAATTTTTCCGAATGCAGCCATCGTAGATTTTTACGGCGCTTCCGAAACAAGTTTCATCGCCCTGGCCGATCACACAGCCGATCGCCACTTACCACCAGATTCGGTGGGCAAACCCTTTCCGGGCGTTGCCCTGAAGATCGAGTCTGAACAGGGATTGCAGGAGAACCAATTCGCGGCGCAGAGACCGGAGTCGCGTGTGGGGCGCATCTGGGTCCATTCTGAGATGCTATTTACCGGCTACCTGGGCCCAGTTCCCCTTTCATTTGATGAGACGACTGACCAGCAGGGGCGACGTTGGGTAACGGTTGGCGATCTTGGCTGGATAAATTCAGAGGGTTACCTTTTTCTTGTGGGCCGCACCGATCGAACCATCAATGTGGGCGGGGTGAAGATTCAGCCTGAAGAGATTGAGGCGGCGTTATTGGGCCATCACGCCGTGGCTCATGCCGCTGTGGTCGGTCGGACCGATGGATTGCGTGGCGAGCGGCTTGTGGCTGTGGTGCAAACCAAGGCATCAGTCTCGGCCGCTGAATTGATCGCCTATCTTCGTTTAAAGGTAGATGACCATAAGATTCCGCGTGAATATTGCGTTGTTGACCAGTGGCCGATAACGCCAGGTGGCAAGACAGATTTTTCGGCGGTCCGTAACCTAATCGATGGTTTTGGTGGCGAACCCTTATAGTCGGCCCATGTCTCAAAATGCATTTATCGTTGCAATTGCCCGAACGCGAATCGCGCCTCGCGGGGGTCTGCACCGCGATAAGACATTGGATGAGCTCGCCACCCCGGTGTTGACCCATCTCACTGACGCGGCCCGAAATGCTGGTATGGGTCAGAGCCCGATAGACAGGGTGATTCTGGGTAATGCAATGGCAGCAGGTGGCAATCCGGCTCGGTTATGCGCGTTGGCCGTTCTTGGTGAAGAAGTGCCAGCGCTTACGGTAGACACTCAGTGCTGTAGTGGCATGGATGCAATTGCAACTGCAGCTGCTCTGATTGCTGCTGGTCGGGATCAGATCATCATCGCAGGTGGTGTGGAGAGTTTTAGTCAGGCGCCTCAACGTCTGCGGCGTACTGATCATGGCTATGAGCCCTATACTCAGGCGCGCTTTGCGCCTTCAGCACAGCAAGACCCTCCAGTATTGGGGGCGGCGCAGGATTTTGCCGAGCGCTTTCGTATCCCGCGTGCCGCCCAGGAGGCCTACGCGATCAGAAGCCATCAACGCACGCTGGCCCATTACCCCGACCCAGCCACGAGGGACCCATTCGCTAGGGAGCTGCGTCAGGCATTCTGTCAGCGCCTGCCCCCACTCATTCGTGACAATCATTATTCACTCACCGCTCTGACAGTGGCGCCCGAGGCGGATGCAGCGGCAGCTGTTCTCGTGGTGAGTGGGAAATTGGCCAAACGATTTCCCTGGGCAATTGAGATCGTAGATGCACATCAGGCGGGCTGCGCCCCTGAGACACCGGCCATTGGCGGATTATTGGCGGCCCACCAGCTGCTGTCGGAACACTCTCGTAGAACCCGTGATCGAATCTCCGTGGTTGAACTGATGGAATCTTTTGCTGCGCAGGCAATTCAAAATCAGACTGTGCTTGGTTTTCCGCAGGAGATCGTGAATGCTCGTGGTGGACTGCTTGCGGCAGGCCACGCGATCGGGGCCTCTGGTGCCGTGTTGATCGGCAACGTGGTGTTGCGTTTACTTCACCAGCCCAGTGGAGATTATGGCTTGGCCTTGATTCCCGCGGCAGGCGGCCTGGGATCTGCCATGCTATGCAGAAAGCCCTAAATCTCTCCCATGAAGAACTACACACTTTCTGACTTTGATTTCGAACTTCCCGCGGAGCTGATTGCGCAGCATCCGGCAAGTGAGCGTTCCGCAAGTCGGCTGCTGCTGGTTGAAGACCCCATACGCGATCTTCAGTTCAGGGATATTGTTGAGGTGCTCAACCCTGGAGATTTGCTGGTCTTTAACAACTCCCGGGTGATTCCCGCCAGACTCTTTGGTACTAAAGCCACGGGCGGCAAGGTGGAAATTTTAGTGGAACGAATGAAGGACAACCATCAGGCGATTGGTCTGATGCGGGTGAGCAAAAAACCTGCTGCGGGAACCGATATTCTCATTGATCAGGCCACCAACACCCAGGTGAGAATTCTGGGCAGGGATGCGCAGCATGAAGATCGTTTTCTGCTGCAGTTCGATCGCCCTGTGTTGGATGTATTGCAGGCCTTCGGTGAGATTCCCCTGCCACCTTACATTCAGCATCGGCCAGGGGCGCAGGATGCCGAGCGTTATCAAACCGTCTATGCCCAGGTGCCGGGATCAGTGGCGGCACCCACAGCGGGCCTGCACTTTGATGCGGCAGTGTTGAAGGCATTGGAGGCAAGGGGGATTCAGCGGGCAGAGGTTACCCTGCATGTCGGGACCGGAACTTTTGCCCCGGTCAGAAGTGAGCACATTGAAGAGCATCGTATGCATTCAGAGTGGTATGAGATTTCTAAACAGACTGCAGACCTGGTCAATCAGGTGAAGGCCCAAGGGGGCCGCGTGATCGCTGTGGGCACGACCAGCCTGCGCACTTTGGAGGCCGCGGCACAGCGTGATCAGGGGGGGCGTGCCATTGCGCGCCCGCAGGGCGTGGCAATCCACCCCGGTGCGGCGGATACCGACATTTTCATTCGCCCTGGCTATCAGTTCCAGGTCGTAGACGGCCTGCTCACTAACTTCCACCTGCCGAAGTCCACCCTGCTGATGTTGGTAGCAGCCTTTATCGGCTATGACAAAATGCGCCAGGTCTATCAGCATGCAGTCCAGTCGCGTTACCGTTTTTTCAGTTACGGTGATGCGATGTTCTGCCCTAGGCATCAATGAAATTCGAACTCCTTAGCACCGATGGTGCTGCCCGCAGGGGCCGGCTCTCGCTCAATCATGGTGTGATTGAGACACCGATCTTCATGCCGGTAGGCACCTATGGCGCGGTCAAGGCGATGTCGCCCGCAGACTTGCAGGCCATCAATGCCCAGATTGTGCTGGGCAATACGTTTCATCTCTGGCTGCGTCCTGGGTTGGAGGTGATGGCCCGGCATGGTGGCCTGCATCAGTTCATGAACTGGCAGGGCCCGATCCTGACTGACTCTGGTGGATTTCAGGTCTGGAGCTTGGGTGAGCTGCGAAAAATCACTGAGGAAGGGGTTGCATTTCAATCCCCCGTGAACGGTGATCGCCTGTTTCTGTCACCCGAGGAATCCATGCGCATCCAAACGGTGCTCAACTCCGACATCGTGATGGTGTTCGATGAATGCACACCCTATCCCGCAACACGGCAGGAGACTGCTGACTCCATGCGGCTCTCCCTGCGTTGGGCAAGTCGATCCAAAGAAGAATTTCTGCGCCAGGCCAATCCCAATGCGCTCTTTGGCATCGTGCAGGGCGGCATGATGGAAGATCTGCGCGCCGAGTCGCTACGCGGTCTTTTAGAAATTGATTTTCACGGGTATGCCATCGGTGGACTCTCTGTGGGTGAGCCCAAAGAAGACATGGTCCGTATTCTGTCCACCACCGCTCCGCAGCTGCCGCAGGATAAGCCGCGCTATCTGATGGGCGTGGGCACGCCAGAGGATCTGGTGGAGGGGGTGGCCCAGGGTATCGATATGTTTGATTGTGTGATGCCCACACGCAATGCACGTAACGGCTGGTTGTTTACCCGCTATGGCGACTTGAAGATTCGTAATGCCCGCTATCGGGATGAACGCGGGCCCATTGATGAGTCCTGCCACTGCCCGGTCTGTGATCCGCAGGTTCATGGGGATCATCGGCCCCACTTTTCCCGCAGCTATCTTTATCACCTGCAAAAGGTCCAGGAAATCCTGGGCGCCCACCTGGCCACAGTGCATAACCTTTATTTTTATTTGGACCTGATGCGCCAGATGCGCGAGGCCATCGCTGAAGAGCGCTTTGCCGCCTGGCGGACCCAGTTCCATCAGGATCGGGCCCGCGGGGTTTAAGGGGGGCTCCAACGGTGGATCGCCGCGGGCCTGCGGCCATCGCGATGACGAGGAATACCCGTCAACCCGTATACTTAGCGCCTGTTGTAGATCCCTTAACCAAGGAGCTTTTCCGTGCTGATTTCTCCCGCTTTTGCGCAGGCTGCCGGTGGCACGCCCGAGTCCTCTTTGATGAGCTTTCTGCCGCTCATCCTGATGTTTGTGGTGCTGTATTTCCTGATGATCCGCCCGCAAATGAAACGTGCCAAGGAACACAAGGCCATGATCGCTGCTCTAAGCAAGGGCGATGAAGTGGTGACTGCTGGCGGCGTGGTCGGCAAAATTATCGATATCGACGAGGCCTATGTCACGATCGATGCAGGCAGCAGCAATCCTGTAAATATTCATGTGCAAAAGCAGGCTGTTCAGACCCTGCTGCCCAAGGGCACGATCAAGAGCATCTAAGCAGTGAATAAGCTTCCGATCTGGCGCGCCATCGTGATGGCGCTGGCCCTGACATTTGGCCTGCTCTACACCCTGCCGAATTTTTTTGGTGAGGCGCCGGCCGTCCAGGTTTCCAGCGCAAAATCAACCGTGAAAGTTGATCAGGAAATTGCTCAGCGCGTAGATCGGGCCCTGCAGATCGCAGGAATAGATAACAACGGCCTGGCTTTTGAGGGCAGCAGCGTGCGGGTGCGATTTGCCGATACCGACACTCAGCTCAAGGCGAAGGATGCGATCGAAAAAGCATTAAATGCCGACCCCCAGGATCCCCGCTACATCGTGGCGCTTAACCTGGTCTCCAGCTCGCCCAATTGGCTTTCGGCGATGCGGGCCCTGCCCATGTACTTGGGCCTGGATTTGCGTGGCGGCGTGCATTTTCTTCTGCAGGTGGATATGCCTGCTGCGCTCTCAAAGCGCATGGATGTGTTGGTCACCGACACCCGTACGCTGCTGCGTGATAAGAACCTGCGGCATGCGGGCATCAGCCGCGGCGCCCAGGGCATTGAAATCCGTTTTCGTGAGCAAGAGACCCGCCAGAAATCTCGCGAAGTACTGAACGCCCAGATTCCGGATCTGAACTGGGTAGAAGTCGCCATCGGTGGTGAGCCTGCCCTGGTGGGCACCATGCGGCCAGAGATGGAAAAGCGGGTCCGCGACTATGCGGTCAAACAAAACATCACAACGCTCTCCAATCGTGTGAATGAACTGGGTGTGGCTGAGCCCGTGATCCAGCAGCAGGGGCCAGAGCGGATTGTGGTGCAGCTGCCCGGCGTGCAGGACACCGCCAAAGCGAAAGACATTCTGGGCCGCACCGCCACCCTGGAAATTCGTATGGTCGATGACAGCCTGGAGGCCTTGAACGCGCTGGCCAGTGGCCGAGCACCTGCCGGGTTGGAGATCTTTACCGAGCGTGGTGGTGGTCCGCTGTTGTTAAGACGTGAAGTATTGCTTACGGGTGAGAACCTCACCGATGCACAGGCCGGATTTGACTCACAAAACCCCAGTGAGCCTGCGGTTCACCTCACATTGGATGCCAAGGGTGCAAGGGTATTTCGCGATATCACCCGCGAGAACATCGGCAAGCGCATGGCGATTGTGTTGGTGGAAAAGGGCAGAGGCGAAGTGGTGACGGCGCCTGTGATTCGTAGCGAGATTCCCGGCGGCCGCGTGCAGATTTCCGGCCGCATGACCACCACCGAGGCAGCGGATACTGCGTTGCTGCTACGTGCCGGATCACTGGCCGCCCCGATGGAAATTATTGAAGAGCGCACCATTGGCCCAAGCCTGGGTGCGGACAATATTCAAAAGGGTTTTAACTCCACGCTCTACGGCTTTATCGCAGTGGCGGTCTTCATGATTGCCTATTACATGCTCTTTGGCGTGTTCTCGGTGGCGGCACTCTCGGTGAACCTGTTGTTGCTGTTTGCAATTCTGTCGCTCCTTCAGGCAACGCTGACGCTGCCGGGCATTGCCGCGATTGCCCTTACCCTGGGCATGGCGGTGGATGCTAACGTGCTGATCAATGAACGGGTCCGTGAGGAACTGCGTGGTGGTGCAAGCCCGCAGACTGCCATTCAACAGGGCTATGACCGCGCCTGGGCCACGATTCTGGATTCCAACATCACCACGCTGATTGCGGGTGTGGCACTGCTGGTATTTGGTTCAGGGCCTGTTCGTGGCTTTGCGGTAGTTCACTGCCTGGGCATCATGACTTCCATTTTCTCTGCGGTGTTTTTCTCGCGAGGTCTTGTGAACCTCTGGTATGGCGGCAAGAAGAAACTGGCCAAACTCTCGGTGGGTCAGATCTGGATTCCGCCTACTGCAGGCAAATCGGGGAGCTGAGATGGAATTTTTCCGCATCAAAAAAGATATCCCCTTTATGAAGCATGCGTTGATCTTCAACGTGATCTCGCTGCTGACCTTTGTTGCTGCGGTTGCCTTTATCGCAGTCCGTGGCCTGCATTTCTCGATTGAATTCACTGGCGGCACGGTCATGGAGGTCTCCTATCCGCAGGCCGCACCGATTGCGGAAGTCCGCAAAACCGTTGAATCCCTGGGCTACGCTGATGCCCAGGTCCAGAACTTCGGTACCTCGCGTGATCTTTTGATTCGTTTGCCACTCAAAGCAGGTCAGGCCGCAAGCGACGAAAAAGCCGCAGCCAAAGCCACGAGTGAGCAAAGCGAAAAGGTTATGGCAGCACTCAAAGCCGCTACACCAGGGGTTGAGCTTCGCCGCGTGGAATTCGTTGGCCCCCAGGTGGGCGAGGAGCTCGCCACCGATGGTGCCATGGCCCTGCTCTTTGTGGTGGTGGGCATCATGATTTATCTGGCCATACGCTTTGAGTGGAAGTTCGCCGTGGCCGCGATCATCGCCAACCTGCACGACGTGGTGATCATCGTGGGATTTTTCGCAGCTTTTCAGTGGGAGTTCTCGCTCTCGGTGCTTGCTGCGATTCTTGCCGTGTTGGGCTACTCCGTGAACGAGTCGGTGGTGGTGGCCGACCGTATCCGCGAGAACTTCCGCAAGATGCGCAAGGCCTCGGTGCGAGAAGTGATTGATAACGCGATCACCAGCACTATGAGCCGCACCATCATCACCCACGGCACTACCGAGACCATGGTGCTGGCCATGCTGATCTTCGGTGGGCCAGTGCTGTTTTACTTTGCTCTGGCCTTAACCATTGGCATTGTCTTTGGCATTTATTCCTCGGTGCTCGTCATGGCGCCGATTACCATGTGGCTGGGGATCAAGCGTGAAGACCTGGTCAAGCCGCCTAAGAGAAAAGACAACGAGCCCGAGGTCTACACCCCTTAAATTAAGGGGTTCTCGATGGCGCCAATGCCATCGATCTCCACCCGCACCCGGTCACCTGCCACCAGGTACTTCGGCGGCTTAAAGCCGATGCCGACACCCACTGGGGTGCCCGTGGCGATGATGTCGCCGGGATAAAGCGTGATGCCCGCAGAGAGCGTTGCAATCAGCTTTGGGATATTGAAGATCAGGTCGGTGGTGGAAGCATTCTGCCGCTGCTCGCCATTCACAAAACAACGGACCTGGGTGTTCTCGCCATTGCAGG
>VERJ01000015.1 GCA_018882795.1 Burkholderiaceae bacterium
GGCCATAACTACGGTCATAGCGACGGGCAACGTCCGCCAGTCTACGTAGCTGCCCACTATTAAGCAATCCATAAGCAATAGCGATTCGCAGCATCGGAGCATGCCGTTGAATATAGAGGCCGTTCTGAAGCCTTAGGGGACGCAACTCGTCATCACTGAGCGCGCCTGTTCCATGGCGGTCTATTTGCCCCGCCAATTGACGTGCTCGTTCCCGCAAAATCTGAATATCTGTCTCTAAAGGTTGGTACATGTGCTTGCCATTTAATGAGCAGCAAGCGTATCAACGAACTTTACGAAATTTGATGCGGTTTCCTGAATACGTTATTCCAAATATGAAAATAGAAATCCGCTGTTTTATGTATCCGATTGGACTTTGACTGAAATCCCACTCACCTTGGATCAATAAAACTAAGCCTAAATGGCTTTTGTGCATCAGTATCGACCGAAATACGAACGGCGCGGACGTCCTGATCGCCAGGGACGATCAACTGATATACGTTCAAGAGCATATTTCGATTTAATGAAAAAGGCCTGTCAAACCGGAATTTGTGTGTGTCACCATTGATCAGCAATACAGGCTTACCGAATTGCGCTGCTCTGGGAAGAAGAGTCTCCCCCACCACATTCAGAAATCCTGAATGTCGAGGGAAGGCCGCATCATGAGAGGCGCTCTCAAACACATCGGCCTGAAATGCGACCACGACTGCCTCGATCTTCTGTGTGCCGGCCAGATCAAATCCAGCATTAATCCAGACGCGATTTGCAGCATCTCTCTCAAAGAACTCTGCTACCGCTTTTGGATCACGTGTCTCAAAATTGTTATTACTTCCCACGATATGGACGGTCATGAAAAGAACCCGGTCGATCACCCAACGCTGGTTTTCGATATACCGCGAGAACTTAGGGTGAACGACCGATTGGGACTCTACTGGCATCGTCGTCGCACCAAGCGACTGATAAGGGGTAAAAAATAAACTTCGAAGTTTTGCTAAACGCTCTAACGGATCAAAACTACCATTATTTTTCCGGTGACAATCGGTCCATTCGTTATCCCCTGGCGTAAAGACCACAGGACGACTGAACCGATCGAAATGTCGACGTTGTCGATGAAATTCCTCGTCAGAACACAGTGTCGAACCCGACTTGAAATCCCCCACATGAATTGAAAACTGCGACTCTGTCCGATTAATCGAATCAATCAGGTTTCTAAAGTTGGATCCTGCTACCTCATCAGAGCCATAGGGGAGATCGCCTAACGCAACGAAATGTAACTCGGCAGCCGGGAGATGCGCTGAGAATAGTAAGCATCCGATACCTAACCACTTACCTCGCCTCATGGGGGCCGTCATACAAAGAGCAGATATCCATTCAACGTAGAGAGCACTCCTAATAAGCCCAGGACGGCAGAGACATTAAAGAAGGTTCGCTTACCCGTGATAATTGCCACCGAAGTCAGAACAATACCGATCTGAAGGAGCGCCTCCGCGTAGTCAAACCACGGGTCTCTGGCCAGCGCCTCATCTCGTTTGGCTTCATGGGCCTTTGCCCGCTGCATTAACTCCTTCTTGCCTTCGCCGGTCTCCGGCTCGGATTCATATCGGGTTACATTTTTTTGATAATCCGACAATTTCTTCTCTAGTACCTGCCGAGCATCCGAGGGGAGCTTGGCTGTCTTTAGCTGTAATTCAAGATCATCCGCAGCGATTTTGTAGGCCGTCTGGCGTTGATTTTTTGCTTGGTAAAAATTGTAGGCATTCGCAGCATGGATATTTTCCATTGTGGCTTCTTTAGCCGCATTGCTACCGCCTAAGCTCGCAACCGCCAACACGAGCGCTAACACCGAGACGAGAAGAGCGCAGCGGGTCTTAAACGGATCGTTAATTAATTCTTCATCAATTTCGGGGGCGTCTGACATTCTCTAATCCTATTCAAATTTGAAAGAGCCTAATTCAAGCTAGGCCAGCGAGGGGGCAGTAGGGCGACACCGCGGTCATTAGAAGAGATAAACCTGAGTATGAGTGAGACGTCCCCGTCAGCAGCGCGCGCCGTCAGGCGTCGTGCTGGACCCAGGTACGGGCTCCTGGCGGAGACGGAGGGATTCGAACCCTCGATGCGCTTTTGGCACATACTCCCTTAGCAGGGGAGCACCTTCGGCCTCTCGGTCACGTCTCCTGGTGCTGCAAAACTTAGGATTCTAGCCCAAAGGCCTTGTGCAGGGCCCGTACGGCAAGCTCCATATACTTATCATCAATCACCACCGAGATCTTGATTTCACTCGTGGAGATCATCTGAATGTTGATACCCTCTTTTGAGAGCGTCTCGAACATCTGGCTGGCAATCCCCACGTGGCTACGCATGCCAATACCCACCACCGACACCTTGCAGATATCTTTGGCACCGGTAATCGACTTGGCCTGTATATCGGGCTGAACTTTTGCCTTCAAGACCTCGAGTGCTTTTTCGAGCTCATTGCGATGCACGGTGAAGGAAAAATCGGTTAGGCCATCGTGGCTCACGTTCTGAATGATCATGTCCACATCGATATTGGCCGAGGCCACAGGACCCAGAATCTTGTAAGCAATCCCTGGCTTATCCGGCACGCCGGCCACGGTGATCTTGGCTTCATCCCGATTAAAGGCAATGCCTGAGATAACAGCTTGTTCCATGGTTTCGTCTTCCTCATACGTGATCAATGTGCCCGAATTCGCCTCCTCAGCAAGCGGAATATCGGGATCAGTCAGACTGGAGAGCACCCGGGTCTTGACCTTGTATTTGCCAGCAAATTCGACCGAGCGGATCTGCAGGACTTTGGAGCCCAGGCTGGCCATCTCGAGCATCTCTTCAAACGTGACTTTCTCCAGCCGCTTAGCCTCTGGCACGATACGAGGATCGGTCGTGTACACACCATCCACATCGGTGTAAATCAGGCACTCTTCGGCCTTCAGTGCCGCAGCCACGGCGACCGCCGATGTATCCGATCCGCCACGGCCCAGGGTGGTGATGTTGTTGTTGCCATCGATGCCCTGAAAGCCTGTGATCACGACCACATAGCCATCATTGAGATCCTTGCGTACACGGCTATCATCAATCGACTCGATGCGGGCCTTGGTATAAGCGGAATCGGTTTTCACGGGCACCTGCCAGCCGGTATAGCTCTTGGCCTTGGCACCAATGCTTTGAAGGGCGATTGCCAGGAGCCCCACCGAGACCTGTTCCCCTGTCGATGCAATCTGATCCAGCTCGCGCGGATCCGCCCGCTCGGAGATTTCCTTGGCCAGGCCCAAGAGCCGGTTGGTCTCCCCGGACATGGCCGAGGGCACCACGACCACCTGGTGTCCGGCCTTTTGCCACTTGGCTACCCGGCGGGCCACATTCTTGATGCGCTCGACCGAGCCCATGGAGGTGCCGCCGTATTTGTGAACAATTAACGCCATGTTTTCTTCATCGATAAGCGAAACCGACGATTATCGCGCAATCCGAAGCGCGTTCTTGTCGCGGATCACCCGCCAGAGGCGGCCAGAGGTCGGCTCGGCCAGGTCCATCTGGGCATGGGATTCACGGGCGGTCCGAATCTGGCGTAAAAACTCCGCCAGGCGGCGTGTGGGTGGGGTGGGCGCACCCTGCTCCTTGAGCCAGCTGCGAATAATTTGCGAGGCCAGGGCATCGTCGTGGATCAGCAGCGCATCCAGACTGAGCCCGCCATCGGCAATACGACTCGCTGAGAGCGCCCGGCCGGTCACCAATTCCAGCAAATCACGGGCCGTCTGCAGATGGCCGATCGTTCGGGCCATCGCGGAATCCGCGCCCTCGCGCAGGCTGCGCAACACCGGCATCACCTCGTGTCGAATCCGATTACGGGCCAGGTCAGTGTCGTCATTGCTCGGGTCCTCGACCCAATGCAGCCCCTCGGCCCGTGCGTAATCCAGCAAGACCTGACGACTCTGATCCAGAAATGGACGCCATCGGGTGATATGGCGGCAATTGAACGCCGCACTGGAGAGACGCGTCATGGCCGATAGGCCCTCCAGGCCAGCACCACGAATCCACTGCAGCAGTGCCGTCTCTAAAAGATCATCACGATGATGGGCCAGCGCAAGCACGGCCTGCTCTGGCAGATGCTCGGCAAAGGCCTGATAGCGATACTTTCTGGCCGCCGCCTCCATGCCCAAATCTGCGATCTCCTGCTGCGGAATCGACACCTTGATGACTCGAAGGGGAACGGCCAGCGCGGTACATAACGATTCCGCCTGCGCTTTGAAGCCATCGGCTGCAGGCTGCAATCCGTGGTGAACATGAATTGCCGAAAGCGAAAATGTTTGCGGAAGTGTCTGCTGCGTGCGCCACATCACGTGCAGCAGCACCGTGGAATCCAGCCCGCCGGACAACCCCACCACTAAGGGCAGCGGGGAGAGCGGCCCAGACGACATCAGCCGGCCTTGATTTCCTTGAATTTGCCCATCTCACGAATGCGCGATTGACGCTGGACAATCAGCGCTTCAACACCCATGTTATGAAAGCTTCGCAAGGCATCGGCGATCGCACGCTTTAAGCTCTCTGCGGTCTGCCCGGGATCACGATGGGCGCCACCCAAGGGTTCGGTCACGATTTTGTCGACAAGCCCAAGTGATTTCAGTCGCTGGGCGGTGATGCCCAGGGTCTCTGCGGCCTCAGGCGCCTTGTCAGCACTCTTCCACAGGATCGAGGCACAGCCCTCGGGCGAGATCACGGAATACGTTGCATATTGGAGCATCATCAGCACATCGCCCACCGCAATCGCCAAGGCACCGCCCGAGCCACCCTCACCGATGATGATGGACACAATGGGCACCTTGAGGCCCGCCATCACCATGAGATTTTTTCCGATGGCCTCGGACTGGCCGCGCTCCTCGGCGCCAATGCCGGGATAAGCACCCGGGGTATCGATAAAGGTCACCACTGGAATATTGAATTTCTCGGCCAGCTCCATCAGCCGCAGGGCTTTGCGATAACCCTCCGGCCTCGGCATGCCGAAATTTCTAAAGGTGCGTTCTTTGAGATCCCGGCCCTTCTGGTGGCCAATCACCATCACACTCTGGCCATTGAATCGGGCCACCCCACCTACGATGGCGGGATCATCGGAAAATGCGCGATCGCCATGCAGTTCGTAAAAATCCGTAAAGATCAAGCCAATGTAATCCAGGGTGTAGGGCCGCTGGGGATGCCGGGCCACCTGGGCAATCTGCCAGGGGGTCAGCTTGGAATAGATGTCTTTGAGCTGGGACTCGGTCTTGGCGCGCAGCCGGTCAATCTCTTCGGAGATATCGACTGCCGAATCGCTTTGAACAAAGCGAAGTTCCTCGATCTTGGTCTCAAGTTCGGCAACTGGCTGCTCAAAATCCAGAAACGTCTGTTTGACTGGGGCATTCATGAGGGCCTCATTGTCCTATAAAAGACCGTTTCCGGTCACCGCCGACCGATTTCCAGCAGCGAGCTGGGAGGTCGGCTGTCTTCAGGAAGCCCGCCAGGTGGTACCGCCAGGGCCATCTTCCAGCAAGACCCCCTGGGCCAGCAGGTCGGCCCGAATCTTGTCCGCCCGGGCGTAATCCTTGGCCGCCTTGGCCGCAGCCCGCTCAGCAATCAGCCCCTCGATCCGGGACCTATCCAGGGCCTGGACCCCGGCCTGCTGAAAATCAATGGGAGATCGCTCCAACAGCCCAAGGCTCAACGCCATTCGACGCAACAATTGAGCGATCTCCAGTTTCTCTTCCGCATTCTCTGCCTTGTTGGCCTCGGTGGCGAGATCAAAGAGTGCAGCAATCGCCACAGGGGTATTGAAATCATCATCCATCGCCTGCGAAAACGCGATGATGCTTCGAACCACTGCGGGCTGATGAGCAAAATCCATTGCCAGGGCCCGCATGTCGATGACATCCACGGTAGATACGCAATGATTGGTAATGCCGGCGCCTGCAAGGGCTGTATAGAGACGATCAAGTCCCTGGCGGGCATCCTCTAGGTGGGCATCGGAGTAATTCAGTGGGCTGCGGTAGTGGGCGCGAAGAATGAAAAATCGCACCACTTCAGGATCGAATTTTTTGAGCACCTCGCGAATGGTGAAGAAGTTGCCCAAAGACTTGGACATCTTTTCATCGTCGACCCGAACAAAACCATTGTGCATCCAGAGATTCACAAATGGCTTGCCGGTCTGCGGGCCATAGGCCCCCTCGGACTGGGCAATCTCGTTTTCATGATGAGGAAACTGGAGGTCAGCACCACCACCATGAATATCGAAGTGTTTTCCCAGCAGTGCACAACTCATTGCGGAGCATTCGATATGCCAGCCTGGCCGGCCCTCGCCCCAGGGTGAAGGCCATTTCACTTCGCGCGGCTCATCGGCCTTAGACCGCTTCCATAGAACAAAATCCAGGGGGTCACGCTTGCCATCACCCACCGCGACACGCTCACCGGCCCGCAGCTCATCCAACGATTTGCCAGAAAGTCGGCCGTACCGGGCAAAGCCACGCACCGAAAAGTTCACATCTCCATCACTTCCATCGGGCAGTTCGGCCTGATAAGCAAGGCCATTACGCTCTAAGGCACCAATCACGTCCAGCATCTGAGGCACATAGTCAGTGGCACGAGGCTCGTAATCAGGCGGCAGTACCCCCAGGGCTTTCGCATCCTCGTTCATTGCCGTGATGAAACGGCCGGTAAGTGCAGCGATCGGCTCGTTGTTCTCCACCGCCCGACGAATAATCTTGTCATCGATATCGGTGATATTGCGCACATAAGTCACCTGCAGTCCGCTCGCCCGAAACCAGCGGGTCACCATATCAAACACCACCATGACCCGGGCATGGCCGACATGGCAGTAGTCATACACCGTCATGCCGCAGACATACATGCGCACACGGCCCGGTTCGATGGGGACAAACTCCTCTTTGGAGCGGGTCAGGGTATTGAATATCTTCAAGAAATCACCATGCTAGACTGCCCGGCTAAGACCACAGGCTTACACAACATTGCATTTTATGGGAACAATTTCACGTAGCCCTGCCACCCTACGATGGGCCCGGGCGTTCGCGCCATTGTGCCTGGTGCTGGGCGCACAAAACATAGGGGCCCAGGGCCTGATCAGCCCGACCGATAGCAGCGGCATCAGCAGCCCGCAGAGCCAGCCGCCGCGCAGCGGTCTGATGCCAGGCCGGCCCATGGCCCCCGCGGTCTCGCCCGATATCACCGAGGCCCGGGAACTCATCTCCAATCGAAAATGGAGTGAAGCAGAACAGCTGATCGAATCCCGCCTTGCCAAACGGCCCAGAGATCCGCAGTGGCGATTCCTGCAGGGCGTGCTGTTTGCGGAGACCGGGAGGCAACCCGAGGCCATCTCGGTCTTTGAGTTGCTTACCGAAGATTTTCCTGAGCTCTCCGAGTCCTACAACAATCTGGCCGCGCTCTATGTGGAACAGCGCGAACTGAATAAGGCCCGGCTGCTGCTGGAACGGGCTGTTCAGAATCGGCCGGACTATGCCCTGGCCCATGAAAATCTCGGCGATATCTTTACCCAGCTGGCAATTCAGTCCTATGAAAAGGCGGCAAAATCCAATCAGCCCGCACCGAGCGTGAAGCTCAAGCTCGACCATCTACTCAAGACCCCAGCCATCCGCACCTCGCGGGTGACCACCAATCGTTAAACCCAACCCTCTTTTTCGGAGACCACCACATGAATGTCGTTCTGCAGACCTCGATGGGCAACATCACGCTTGAGCTTGATGGAAAAAAAGCGCCAAAAACTGTTGAAAATTTTGTTGCCTACGTGAAATCCGGCCACTTTAACGGGACCATTTTCCACCGGGTGATGGATAACTTCATGATTCAGGGCGGTGGATTCACCGACAAGATGGTGCAAAAGCCCACCAATGCGCCAATCAAAAACGAGGCCGACAACGGCCTGAAAAATAACAAGTACACCATCGCCATGGCCCGCACCAGCGATCCGCATTCGGCAAGCGCGCAGTTCTTTATCAACGTCGCGGATAACGACTTCTTAAACTTCAGCTCCCCCACCGAGCGTGGCTGGGGCTATGCGGTGTTCGGCAAGGTCACCGCAGGCACGGATGTGGTGGACAAGATTAAAAAAGTGAAGACTGGCAACAACGGATTTCATCAGAATGTTCCCGTCGAGCCCATCACCATCCTGAAGGCTGAGGTGCTGGAAAAATAAGTTGGCGCATTTGGCATGACCCCCATGGACACCCATCCTCCGGGTCGATTCATGCCGCCAACGCTCGCGCTGGACTCGGCGCTGCTGTGCTCGGATATTCATTTAAGTGATGATCGCCCGCAACTCACCAATGCGTTCACCGCGTGGCTGAGTCAACAGGCCAAGAAGGCGCAGCCAGATGCGATTCTGATTCTGGGCGATCTGTTTGATGCCTGGGTGGGGGACGATGCGACTTCTGCCACCGACAGCCCCATGGTGAACTCGGTGATCAACTGCCTCGCCGCAATCAGCGGGCGAGGCATCACGGTGGGCCTGATGCACGGCAACCGGGATTTTCTGATTGGAGAATCGTTTGCCCGCCAGTGTGACGCGACACTACTCGCGGATCCCAGCGTGCTGGCCATCGCCGGGGGCATGAGGATTGCGATCACCCACGGCGATCAGCTCTGCACCCAAGATACCGATTACCAACGCTTTCGCCAGCAGGTCCGCAGCGCCGCCTGGCAAAAAGAATTTCTTTCGCGGCCGCTACAGGAGCGGCTTGCTGTGGCAAAGGGTCTACGCGCGCAAAGCGAGATTGAAAAGGGCAGCAAGTCGATGGCCATCATGGATGTCACGCTCAGCGATGCGGAGCTGCTGGTGGATCGTTTGCAGGCGGACTTATTGCTGCATGGCCATACTCACCGGCCAGGCTGCACGTCCATGCCGAATGGGAAGCTGCGCTGGGTGTTGCCGGATTGGGATGTGGATGCCGATGGTGCCGTGATTCGCGGCGGCGGATTGTGGGCTGATGCGGAGGGTGTTCGGCCGGTTACGTAGTGGATCGCCACGCTTCGCTCGCGATGACGAGATGTCTGAAATCTAGCGCGACTTCAGCCGTTCAATTTCTTCCCGCTGCTTTTTCAACTCATCCACCAGCTGATGCAGCACCACATCAACGGGGTCCTGCTGGCCCGGCATCACACCATAGGCGGCGAATCGCTCGCCCTCGGTTTGTCGCGCCATAGAGTCCGCGTATTGCTCATCCACGATACGTGCCGGAATGCCGATCACTGTGGCACCGGCGGGCACCGCCTTGACCACCACCGCATTCGAACCAATGCGCGCGCCCTCCCCCACCGTGAATGGGCCAAGAACCTTGGCGCCTGCACCCACCACCACCCGTGATTCGAGGGTGGGATGGCGCTTACTGCCTTTCACGAGCGATGTGCCACCAAGGGTCACCCCCTGATAGATCGTGCAGTGATCCCCTATCTCGGTGGTCTCGCCAATCACCACACCCATGCCATGATCAATAAAGACACCGTGACCGAGCCGGGCACCAGGATGGATTTCAATACCGGTGAGCCAGCGGGAACCCATGGCCACAAATCGTGCAAACCATTTCAAGGGACCCAGGCCGGTTTGCCAAAAAAAATGTGCAAATCGATGCAGCCACAATGCATGTAGGCCGGGATAGGTGGTCAGCACCTCAAATGCCGTACGGGCCGCGGGATCGCGATCCAAAATGGCCCTGATGTCTTCTCGCAGCGTTGTGAACATGGCGCAAGGGTATCAGGAGCGGCGCTCAATTTCGGTGCAAAGCCCCCGAAGCATCTGGACTTCGTCTTCCCACATCTCTTTTCTTGCCAGCAGCCGCTTCAAGCGTTCCTCAAAACGCCCGGGCACGGCAGGATCCAGATAGCCGACCTTGATTGCGACCCGCACCAAATGATCATGTAGACCCATCACCGCATCGTGGGATGCGGGCCGGGCGGTCTCCCGGTTGTTGCCTATGCGCGGCCGCGCAGAGGTGTCAGACACCGTGCCTGAGACCTTTCCAGATCGGGCGGCTCTGCGCATGGCGTAAGCCACCACCTGCACGGCCTGTGACAGATTCAAGGAACTGAACTTCTCCTCCACATCCAGGCTGCAGACACGTCGGCAGGACAGCACCTGATCGTTGGTAAGCCCCGAGCGCTCCTGGCCAAATACAAAGGCTGCGCTGGCAGTCGCATCACCATCAAGGTGCGATAGAAGCTCCTCGCAGGCCTGCTCCAGACTTAAACGCGGCGGCTCGAACTCACGCGCGCGCGCACTCAGGGCGCAGCTCCAGGTGGTCGGGGCGAGGGCCTGATCGAGCGTCGCCACGCGGGCATCGCCCAGGACCTGCGCTGCACCCGAGGACAGCGCCACCGCCTCCGCCCGTTGGGCGATTTTCTGGTCTTCAGGATCGACCAGCCAGAGCTCCCGAAAGCCCATCGCCTGCAGGGCACGGGCCGATGCGCCAACGTTGCCTGGATGGGTAGGTGCAATCAGCACGAACCGAATTCGCGCAAGCAGGGGTTGAATGGGCCTAAAATCCTCCATGGGCGCAATCATGCCCTGTTTTCTCCCGCTCCTTAAAAGACCCGACCATGCATCCTTTGCTGAACACGGCAGTGAAAGCTGCCCGCCGCGCCGGCGCCATTATCAATCGCGCCAGTCTTGATATTGATCTGCTACGGGTAGGCCGCAAGGCCCCCAATGATTTTGTGACCGAGGTGGATCACGCTGCAGAGACTGCGATCATCGAGGTCTTATCCAAAGCTTATCCCGATCACGACTTTCTGGCCGAAGAGACTGGTACCGCCGGGGCACAGGTCAAGCGCGCCAGCCCCTCGGAGTATGTCTGGATCATTGATCCGCTGGATGGCACCACCAACTTCATTCACGGATTTCCACAATACGCAGTCTCCATTGCACTTGCCTACCGCGGCCAGATCACCCAGGCCGTGGTCTATGACCCTGCACACAACGATCTATTTGTGGCCTCCAAGGGAAAGGGAGCAATGCTCAACGATCGGCGCATTCGTGTCTCGCAGCGCGACAAGCTTGAGGAGTCTTTGATTGGTACGGGGTTTCCATTTCGCAATTTTGAGAGCCTTGAGCTTTATGTCTCGATGTTCAAAGAGCTCACCCAGAAAACAGCAGGCCTGCGTCGGCCAGGAGCGGCCGCACTGGATCTGGCCTATGTTGCCTGCGGAAGATTGGATGGGTTTTTTGAGATGGGCCTCATGCCGTGGGATGCTGCCGCAGGCAGCCTGCTGATTACCGAGGCCGGCGGGCTGATCGGTGATTTCAAGGGCGATACGGACTATCTCTTTCACGAAAATATTATTGGCGCCTCGCCCAAAATCTTCGGGCAACTGGTCTCCATGCTGTCGCGTTACGCGCTTCCCGAACCCAAAAAAGGGCTGGCAGTGAAGGCGCTCTACGACGGCCGATAAAACCAGAGCGGCGATGAACACCAGTAGCCAGCACACGCCGATGATGCGCCAGTATCTGGCAGTCAAGGCAGAGTATTCCGACATGCTGGTCTTTTATCGCATGGGCGATTTCTATGAATTGTTTTTTGAAGACGCCCAGACTGCAGCAAAACTCCTGGGCATTACGCTCACCACGCGCGGTCAGAGTGCGGGCATACCGGTCACCATGGCAGGCGTACCCTTTCATGCCGCAGAAGGCTATCTCGCGCGCCTCGTGGCCAAGGGCCACTCGGTCGCGATTTGTGAGCAGATTGGCGATCCGGCCACCGCCAAGGGACCAGTGGAGCGCAAGGTGGTCCGGGTCATTACACCGGGTACGCTGAATGAAGCCGGATTGATTCCGGATCGGGCCCAGGCCTGGTGCGCGGCGGTGGAGACCGAAGGCCAACGCTGCGCGATCGCCTGGTGCGACGTCGCCAGCGGCGAACTCTACTGGACCGAAATCGAATCGAAGAAGGTGTCAGGCACCGGCGTGGTGTCTGACACCGTGCCGGACACCTCGTGGATTTCACTGCTCTCACAAATCGGGCCCGCAGAGATTCTCATCAATGAGACATCTCCGCTTCGCCAGCACGGTCAACAACTGCCGGGAATCGTTGCCCTGCGGCCCGCCTGGGAGTTCGATGCAGGACGCGGCACCGAGCTGCTGAAACAACGGCTTAAAGTGATGTCGCTTGCCGCCTATGAGTTGGATCAGGCCACGCTGGCCCTGCGCGCGATCGCCGCACTAATTCTTTATGCAGAGAAAAGCCAAGGCCGCGCACTGACGCATCTGCAATCCCCCCAGCAATACCGCAGCGATGAACAGCTGGTGATTGATCCCGTGGCAAGACGCACACTGGAGCTGGTCTCACCGCTTTTTTCTGACAGCAACACCGTGACACTGCTCTCCACCCTGGATCGCTGCATCACCGCAGCGGGCAGCCGAAAGCTGAGGCAATGGGTGCTCGCCCCCCTGCGCCACAACCGGGCCCTCGCCCCACGCCAGGAGTCGGTGTGCTGGTTTCATCGGGCTGAGCGCGACAGCGGCAAGGTGTCGCAGCTGCGCAGCCTCTTAGAAAAAATTTCTGATATTGGCCGTATCGCAGGCCGCATTAGTCTGCGCAATGTCCGTCCTCGGGAATGTCTGGCACTGAAACAGTCACTGGCTGAATTTTCCCGCATCCATGCCCTGCTCTCCGAAAAAGACGCTGCCGCGCTGGTGGACCAATGCGCGAAAGCATTGCAGCCCGAATCGGCCCAAGACTGTTTCAACATGCTGGATGCTGCCATTGATGATCAATGCAGTCTGCAGATCCGCGATGGTGGGGTGATTAAAAAAGGGTTTGATGCCGAGCTGGATGAATACCGCAGCTTGCAGCAAGACAGTGGCGCTTTTCTATTGGACATGGAGGCCCGGGAGCGTGAGCGTACTGGTATTAACAACCTGAAGGTTGGGTTCAATGCAGTGCATGGCTATTACATCGAGATCACGGCCGGACAGCTCTCGAAAACACCCGATGATTATCAGCGGCGGCAGACCCTGAAAAACGCCGAACGCTTCATCACACCCGAACTCAAGGCGTTCGAGGAAAAGGCCCTCTCGGCCAATGAGCGGGCCCTTGCCCGCGAGCGGCAGCTCTTTGATGCGTTGATGGCACAACTGGATGCGTATGTGCCAACACTGCAGGTCGCTGCCGATGCATTGGCGCAACTGGATGTGCTGGCAAGTCTGGCCACACTGATGGCACAGGATCGTTGGATCATGCCCGAGCTCTCCGATACTGCAGAAATCTCGATTACCGAAGGCCGTCATCCCATGCTGGCCCTGCAGATGCCGGACTTCACACCCAACAGCACCGCGCTTGATACACAGCACCGCATGCAGGTGATCACCGGACCGAATATGGGCGGTAAATCCACCTATATGCGCCAGGTGGCCCTGATCACGGTGCTTGCGCGCATCGGTGCGCCTGTCCCGGCCAATGCGGCAAGGATCGGCGAACTCGACCGCATCTTCACGCGGATTGGGGCAGCAGACGATCTGGCCGGTGGCCGCTCCACCTTTATGGTGGAGATGACCGAAGCCGCGATGATTCTGCATCAGGCCACTGATCGAAGCCTGGTGCTGATGGATGAAATCGGCAGGGGCACATCCACCTCCGACGGGCTGGCACTGGCCTGGGCGATTGCGCAATCACTGGCGGAACAGAATCGTTGCCTCACACTCTTTGCAACCCATTACTTCGAGCTTACGGCGCTGGAAAAAGCAGCCGAGGGCATTGTTAATGTTCATGTGGGGGCCGTAGAACATGAGCACAGCCTGGTGTTTCTACATCAGGTCGAGCCCGGACCGGCAAGCCGCAGCTTCGGCATTCAGGTGGCCAGGCTTGCGGGGTTGCCCGAAGATGTCATGAAGCTGGCCAATGACAAGCAGGTACAGTTCAGTCAGCCCATCAACAACAAACCGCAGCTTTCACTTTTTTAATATGCCTGCAAGCCATACGCCACGGCCCAAACCACATGAGCCAGTCGCCTGGCTTGGTGGACTGACACCAAAACAGTTCATGTCGCGGCACTGGCAAAAGCGGCCGCTGCTCGTGCGCCAGGCTTTTTCAAACTTCAAGCCCCCCGTAAGCATCGCAGAGGTATTCGATCTTTGTGAAAATGAACTCGCCCAATCCCGACTGGTCAAGAAGGGACCCACCCGGGGAAGGGACGCAAATACCCGTTGGTCTCTTGCCCACGGGCCTTTCTACAAAAATAAAATTCCGAAACTCTCCGATCCGAATTGGACGGTGCTCGTGCAGCAGGTCAACACCCTGCTGCCTGCTGCCGATCGATTCATGGATGCATTCCGATTCATTCCCGAGGCCAGACTCGATGATCTGATGATCAGCGTCGCAGGACCCGAGGGCGGCATTGGTGCGCATGTGGATTCCTATGATGTGTTTTTAATCCAGGCCACAGGGCGGCGGCGCTGGGAGATCGCTGAGAATTTCGATCCAACATTAGAGCCCGATGTACCCCTGAAAATTCTGCAATCTTTTCGTGCAGAAAACGACTGGATCCTGGAGCCCGGAGACCTGTTGTACCTCCCACCCAATGTCGCCCACCGAGGCACCGCGGTGGGTCCAGGCTGCATGACGTGGTCGGTCGGCTTTCGGGCACCAGGCCTGATTGCCTTGGCCGATCAGGCCTGGAGCAGACATCTGGACAAGTTGACCGATACTGAGTGGGCCGACCCCTGGCTCGGTGCCACCGAACATCCAGGGAAGATTCCTGACAGACTTCTCGACGCATTGGCCAGCAGGGTCTTGCGCAGCCTCCCTGGCCGAAAGGCCGTAGAGGCCGCTGTCGCCCAGGTGCTCAGCGAACCCGCGCCAGCAGCGGTGTTCGATCTGCCCAAAAGACCATTGAGTGAAGTGAGTTTTCGGACCCGGGCCTGCCAGCGGGGGCTTCGGCTGTCCCCCGCAAGTCGATTGCTGTATTCCGAGAACCGGTTTTTTATGAACGGAGAATGCATCTCGCCCCCCTCCCGAAAGGCCTCAAGGCATATCCTTGCGGGTCTGGCTGATCGACGCGGCCTGTCCGCACCCGATGTGGAGCGCGGATGCCATGATCCAGAACTGATGTCCCTGCTGTATCAAATGTATCGGGACGGCTGGATCGTTTATCATTAGAGGGTTTTCCAGGGGCTCGCTCCCGGGGAAGCGTTAACTCCTCATGTCATTTTTACCTTAAGGAAATAAAAAATGCAGAAGTCACTTCTCGCAGCCATGATCCTGGCACTCGGCGTTGTTGCTTGCGGCAAGAAACAAGAAGCTGCCGCTCCTGCTCCCGCTCCTGCGGCTGAGCAAAAGCCTGCTGATGCAGCACCCGCTGCTCCTGCTGCTGCTCCTGCTGCAGAGCCTGCCAAGAAGTAATTCCTGGCGCATCATCTGATGCAAAAAACGCCGACAAGAAATTGTCGGCGTTTTTTATTTCAGCAATCATTATCAATCAAGCGTAATCCAAGGCACACCGACGGTCTGCGAAGCAATGGTGCACTGAACGGCGGATGCCAGCACCGCGGAAAATGCCTCGGCTACCAAGATGGGCTGATTATTGTTTTGACTCAAATGCGCTGCCACCACATGCTGCAGCCGAGACTGATCAATAGCCGAAAGCAATGCTGCAGAGGCTGCATTCGATAAGTGACCGAAGGGTCCAGCGATACGCTGCTTCAGACGTTCTGGGTAATCACTGCTGGCAAGCAATGCCTCGTCATGATTGGCCTCCAGAAATAAGGCATCCACACCACTGAGCATCGTTTCAATATGCGGTGTTGAGCGTCCGACATCGGTCAGCACGCCCAGACGCCTCCCCCCACTTGCCACCACCAACTGCACTGGCTCGCGGGCGTCGTGCGGCACCGGATAGCAGTGCAGCGTCAACGCCCCTATGGGCAACACTGCATGGCTGTCGACCTCAATCACCCGCACATCAGCCCAGAATCCATCGGCCTGGGCGCAGACCGTGCCGTGTGAGGCCAGCACAGGAATCTCTGCATGACGGGCCAGGCGTGCAACACCACCAATATGGTCCTGATGTTCATGTGTGACAAAGATGGCATCAAGATCCGAGGGCGCAAGCCCCCGATCTTGGAGCCTGCGGCAGACCTCTTTCAAGGGCAGCCCGCAATCGATCAGAAGTCGAGTGGGGTCTCCCCCCGAGGCGGCGGATTCCACCACCAGCGCATTGCCCTCGCTGCCACTGGAAAGACTGGTAAAGCGCAACTACTTCAACTGTTCAAAAAGCACCGACAGCATGCGCTGAGCATTGACATCGTTGGTCGGCTTACCAGCCTTGTCCAGGACCGACACGCGGGATGCGGTCATGCCATTGGCGACCACATTGATCCGATAAGTCTCTGCAGTCTCCCGGGTGGGGCCTGAGGAGAACAGATTGGAAAAGAATCCCTTTTTCTCTGTCTTCTCTGCGGTGGGGTCTCGATAACGGACAAAGAACATGCCCTTGGCACGATCCCGATCCTCGACGGTGAAGCCAAGCCGATCAATCGCCACACCGACCCGGCGCCAAGCACGATCAAAAGGCTCCGAAATCTCGATGGAAGATGACTCGCCAGTCCTCACAACCTGCGCCTTAGCTGCTGGGGCTGCGGACTGCGCCATCAGGGTCTGGGCACGCGACTGATCCGCGCCAAGCCGCAGCATCAGTCTGCGAATGAAATCGGCCTCTAGATCGCGATCAGGAGGACGGTTGGTCCAGGTGGATTTGAAATCAATCCCCGATGTGGTTGCGATTTCTACCACACCCCGATGCGAAATCACGATCTCGGTCTGGATATCTCCAATACGATCAAGACGGGTGCGGAATTTATCGCGCTCGCCGGTGTCGTAGAGCCGATCAAAAACCTTACCCAGCGTGCGGCGGATGATGTCCTCGGGTATCTTGGCCCGGTTCTCCGCCCACTCGGTCTCCAGGATGCCGGTCTCGGGATTTTCAATCGCCAACACAAATCCGTTATCCAGCCAGAACTGACGGACAACCGGCCAGAGTTTTTCAACAGGCTGCTCAACGATCAAGACCCGTTGATCGCCCTGACGCTCAATGCGCATGCCTGAAACCGCGGGCAACACCGATGAACCGGCAGACTTACGCGGCTCAAGACGGCTGCGATCAAATTCGGACCGACTTGCGGTACCCGAAGAAGGCACAGCAAAACGATCATCCTGGCCTGGCGCGATCAAATCAGGGGGCACCTCCAGAGGTTTGGCGCGATCCGCTGACTTATAGTCGACTTCATTTTTGGTGATGCTCTCGCAGCCCACCAGCAGGCCTGCAGAAAATAACGCTACCGATAACGCAAAAAGTCGAGCCCGGATCATGTGATCACCCCCAGTGATTTCAGCGCAGCTTCGACCGCCGCCTGATGCGATGCCGACAATTCAACCAGGGGCAGACGTATGCCGGATTCAGAACGCCCCATGCGGGCCAGAGCCCATTTCACCGGAATTGGATTGGCCTCAAGAAAGAGTGCCTTGTGTAACGGAAGCAGTTTTTGTTGCAACTCCGCCGCCTGTTTGGCGTTGCCCGCCATAGCGAATGCGCAGAGCTTGGCCATGAGGTCAGGCACCACATTGGCTGTGACGGAAATATTCCCGTGGCCACCCAACAACATCAGCGCTACCGCCGTGCCGTCATCCCCGCTGTATACAGCGAACCCCTGGGGCGCCTCACGAATCAGCCATTGTCCACGCTCGATATTACCGGTGGCATCCTTGATGCCCACAATATTGGGCACCTGGGCCAGACGAATGGTGGTCTCGTGGGCAAGATCGGCGACGGTACGACCAGGAACGTTGTACAAGATGATGGGCAGATCACAGGCCTCGGCAATCGATTTGAAATGCCGATAGAGGCCCTCCTGTGTGGGCTTGTTGTAATAGGGCACCACCTGCAGGGATGCCTGGGCCCCCAATGCGGCAGCCTCGCGCGTGAGTTCAATGGCCTCAAGTGTCGAATTCGCGCCTGTCCCGGCAATCACGGGAATTCGGCCACGGGCCTGCTCCACTGCAACCCGGATCAATTCCAGATGCTCCTCAACATCAACGGTAGGAGATTCGCCGGTCGTGCCCACCGCCACAATAGCGCTCGTGCCCTGCGCCACATGCCAATCGATGAGCGCGCGATAGCTTTTGAAATCCAGACTGCCATCGGCGTGCATCGGTGTGGTGATGGCGACAAGGCTTCCTTTGATCATGATGGTCTCGCTTCTCCGGGCAGGCTAACCGAGGGTTAACTGTAATCCAGGCCCATGGCCTCGCGCACGTCCCGCATGGTTTGGCGGGCCAATTCGCGGGCCTTTTCAGAGCCGTCGGCCACGATACTGCGCAGCAGGTCAGGATCTTCCTCATAGGGTCTGGCGCGCTCAAGAAAGCCTTTTTGCTCATCCAGCACCGCATCAATCAGGGGCTGTTTGCATTCCAGGCAGCCGATGCCCGCGCTGGTGCAGCCCTGGCGGACCCAGCTGCGTCGGTCTTCATCCGAGTAGACCTCGTGCAGCTGCCAGACCGGGCAGCGCTCCGGATCGCCGGGATCAGTCCGCCGCACCCGGGCAGGATCGGTGGGCATCTTGCGCATTTTCTGCACGATGCTGTCAGTCGGCTCGCGCATGGCAATCGTATTGCCATAGCTCTTGGACATTTTCTGGCCATCCAGGCCAGGCATGCGCGAGGCCTCGGTCAGCAGGGCCTGCGGCTCCACCAGAATCAGCCGGCGTGCGCCTTCCAGGAAACCAAACAGGCGCTCACGATCATCCATAGTCAGATTCTGGGCTTCCTGGACCAGGGCCTTGGCCTGCGCCAGGGCATCTTCATCGCCTTTTTCTTGAAAACGATCACGCAGCTCGGTATAGAGACGGGCACGTTTGCCGCCGAGCTGTTTGACTGCCTCCTGGGCCTTTTCCTCAAATCCCGATTCGCGGCCAAACACATGGTTAAAGCGCCTTGCGATTTCGCGGGTGAGTTCGACATGGGGTACCTGGTCTTCGCCAACCGGCACATGGCCAGCACGATAAATCAGGATATCGGCCGCCTGCAGCAAGGGATAGCCCAGAAATCCGTAAGTCGCCAGATCGCGCTCAGAAAGCTTTTCCTGCTGATCCTTATACGTCGGCACACGCTCAAGCCAGCCCAGCGGGGTACACATGGACAACAGCAGATGCAATTCGGCGTGCTCGGGCACCCGCGACTGAATGAAGAGCGTTGCCTGGGCAGGATCCACACCGGCGGCCAGCCAGTCGATCAGCATGCCCCAGACGTGCTCTGAAATGATCTGGGGTTCGTCGTAGTGGGTGGTGAGCGCATGCCAATCGGCAACAAAAAACAGGCACTCGTATTCGGATTGAAGCCGAACCCAGTTCTTGAGGACTCCGTGATAGTGGCCCAGATGAAGGGCCCCCGTGGGCCGCATGCCCGATAAGACGCGTTGTGGGTACATTTCCAGCCGATTTTATCAGCCAGCCCAGCCGTGCCAGACAGGCCGGGTGGCATCGGGCAGCGGGGGCACGGCACCGACATCAAAGCGGCTCTCGCCTTCTGCATGAAAATCGCTGCCCCGGGAGGCATGCAGGCCCCGTTCCACCGCGATACGCTGGAATTTTCTGGCGTCCTGATCGGTATGGCTGCCCGTAACCACCTCAATGGCGGTGCCCCCTAGGGTCTTGAATTCATCGATCAGGGCCCAGTGGCCAATGGCGCTCAGCCGGTAACGGGCCGGATGGGCCAGCACGGCAACCCCACCCGCACCACGGATGGCATGCACCGCCTGTGTCAATGTAGCCCACTGATGGGCCTGATAGCCCGGTTTGCCCGGGGTGAGATAACGCTGAAATACGTCGTTCATGGAGGCACAGACACCCTTGGCGACCAGGGCCCTTGCGAAATGCGTACGTCCAATCAGATCAGGATTGCGGGCATAGGCCTTTGCATCTTCCAAAATATCCGGCAGTCCATGGCTGACCAGATCCCGGGCCATGGCCTGGGCGCGGCCGTGACGGCCCTGCCGAATCCCGGCGAGCGTTTGATTGAGACCCTGCGCGTGGATATCAACATTTAAACCCACCACATGCACGGTCTCTCCGCCCCAGGTTACGGAGACCTCGACACCCGATACATAGTGCAGGCCAAGTTTGCGGGCTGTCTCCATTGCTGCCTGCTGGCCCGCCAGCGTGTCGTGATCAGTCAGAGCCAGCATCTGCACCCCGTTATCGGCAGCGCGGCGCACGAGCTCTTCTGCGGACAACGCGCCATCCGAGGCGTTGGAATGCATATGGAAATCCACATTGATGTCGTGGGGGAATTTCTCACTCATAACGCCATTTTCATGCAATGACCGGCCGTGACAAAATCGCCAGCTCCAGGAAAGGAAAGTACTGTCATGCCTATATACGCACTCGGGGAACACCAGCCCAAAATCGACGCAAGCGCCACCGTGACCGATACGGCGGTCGTGATCGGCAAGGTTGAACTCAAGGCCGACAGCAGCATCTGGTATGGCGCCACGCTGCGCGGTGATAACGAGCCCATCGTGATCGGCAGGGGTTCCAATGTGCAGGAAGGCGCCGTGCTGCACACGGATCCCGGCTCGCCCCTCACCGTTGGCGATAACGTCACCGTTGGCCATCAGGCCATGCTGCATGGATGCACCATTGGTGATGGCAGCTTGATTGGTATTCAGGCCGTAGTGCTCAACGATGCCGTGATTGGCAAGGACTGCCTGATCGGCGCCTGCGCACTCGTGACCACAGGCAGCAAGATTCCCGATCGCTCCATGGTGCTGGGCTCTCCTGCCAAAGTGATTCGCGAACTTACCGACGATGAAATCGCCACCATGCACAAAGGCATCCGCACTTACGTGGATCGCGCCGCGACCTTTCGCAAGGATTTGAAGAAAATTGCCTAAACCCCCGCCAAAGACCTCAGGCGCAGCCCCAATGGATCATCTACTGCGCGTGATGTTTGAGGGCGTCTCCGCGCGGGCCCACCTGGTCCGGATTGATCGCTCCTGGCTTGAAGTCGCCCATCGGCACGATGAAGCGCCAGAAGTCATGTCATTACTGGGCGAGATGAGCTGCGCAGCGATTCTGCTGTCGGCCAGCCTGAAATACGAAGGCTCCGTAGCGCTGCAAATTCATGGTGATGGTCCGGTGCGCCTGGCAATTGCCGAGTGCACATCAGCCCTGGGCTTTCGCAGCACGGTAAAAATGTCAGAAACACTGAGCGTGCGGCCCGGCGCCGACTGGAAAGATCTGGTGAATCAGGGCAATCTGGGCCGATTCTCTGTGGTGCTTGATCCCAAGGTCAGCGGTCAGAATCCCTATCAGGGCATCGTGCCACTGCACGAAGAGGGCGTGGCCCAGGCGCTTGAGTCCTATATGACCCGCTCTGAACAGCTGCCCACGCGACTATGGCTGGCCTGTAATGGTGATCACGCGGTAGGGCTCCTGTTGCAGAAGATGCCAAATGAAGGGGGATCGATTGCTTCGGCTCCGCAGGCGACGGGGCAATCCAGCGATGACGACTGGCTGCGGCTGATCGCACTGGCCGACACCCTGACACGCGATGAATTACTGAGTACCGACGCCCGCACCCTGCTGCACCGACTCTTCTGGGAAGAGAAACCACGTCTACTGGAAGATCGGCCTGTACAGTTCAGCTGCCCCTGCTCACGAGCCAAGGTCGGCAAGATGCTACGCACACTCGGTACAGAGGAGATCGAATCGATTCTTGCGGAACAGGGCCAGGTGGAAGTCAATTGCGACTTCTGCAACACCCACTACGCATTCGACGCCGTGGACTGCGCGGAACTCTTTACGGCCGAGCACCCGCCTGCGACCCCTGGACCACAGACCCTGCATTGACAGCGGGCCTGGCAGGCTCGGCCCACTGCACAAAACGCTCACCCGGCATGATCATGCCCAGCTCGTAACGCGCCCGTTCCTCTGCAGCGCGGGGGCTTTTTTTAAAGTCACGCACTTCGCCTTCCAGTTCTGCCACCCGCAATCGCTTGGCATCGTTTTCAATGTGCTTGGCCTCGATCTGGCGCTCAAGACGCCAGACCCGAATCCAACCCCCTTGGCCAAACCAGAGTGGAAACTGCAGCAAGATCAGGGCCAGCAGCAGCAGCTGCGTGAGGCTCGGCCGGGGAAGCCTGGAAAGCATGTTCTCCAAACGGGCCATGGTGGGCGGACATCTCCTGGGGTGGGAACCTAGCGACGAATGTTATAGAAAGCGTCCATCCCTGGATAGGCCGCGGCATCGCCGAGATCTTCCTCGATACGCAGGAGCTGGTTGTACTTGGCTGTACGATCAGTACGTGACATGGATCCGGTTTTGATCTGCAGTGCATTGGTGGCCACCGATAGATCCGCAATCGTGGTGTCTTCCGTTTCACCTGATCGATGCGACACGACCGCCGTGTAGTTGCTGCGCTTGGCCAGCTCAATGGCCGCAAAAGTTTCGGTCAGGGTGCCAATCTGATTGATCTTGATCAGAATGGAATTGGCAATATTTTTCTGGATGCCCTCGCGCAGGATCTTGGTGTTGGTCACAAACAAGTCATCGCCCACCAGCTGTACTTTTTTGCCCAACTGCTGAGTCAGATAGGCCCAACCATCCCAGTCGTTTTCAGCACAACCATCTTCAATTGAAATAATGGGGTACTTATCCACCCAGCTGGCCAACAGGTGGGCGAAATCTTTGGAGGAAAGGCTCAACTGCTCACCCTCCAGTTCATATTTGCCGTTTTTGAAAAACTCGGAGCTTGCGCAATCCAGACCCAGGGCCACCTGACGGCCTGGCTCATAGCCTGCCGATTCAATGGCCTTCAGGATCAGTTGAATCGCTGCCTCGTGATTTTTCACATTCGGTGCAAAGCCGCCCTCATCGCCCACCGCCACCGACATGCCCTGATCATGGATGAGTTTCTTCAGGCTATGGAAGACCTCGGCGCCATAGCGCAGGGCCTCGCGAAAGGTCGGTGCGCCGACAGGAATGATCATGAATTCCTGCAGATCCAGATTGTTGTTGGCATGCGCCCCACCATTGATGACATTCATCATGGGCACCGGCAGCTGCATCGGACCCGAGCCGCCAAAATAGCGGTACAACGGCAGTCCAGACTGCTCTGCAGCCGCTTTGGTCACCGCCATCGAGACCGCAAGCATGGCATTGGCACCCAGACGGGATTTGTTCTCGGTGCCATCAAGATCAATCAGGGTTTTATCGATGAAGGCCTGCTCACTCGCATCCAGGCCCATGAGCGCTTCGGAGATTTCCGTGTTGATGTGCTCGACTGCCTTCAGTACGCCCTTGCCAAGAAAGCGGCCCTGATCACCGTCGCGCAGTTCAATCGCCTCGCGCGAACCGGTAGAAGCGCCAGAAGGCACAGCGGCACGGCCCATCACGCCAGATTCCAGCAGCACATCGCACTCAACGGTGGGATTGCCGCGGCTATCGATGATTTCGCGGCCAATGAGATCAACTATTGCAGTCATTATGTTTCCTTTATTCGCATGTCATTGCGAGGCCCGAGGGGCCGTGGCAATCCACTCAATCAAAATTCTCTTCTAAAAACGGTTTGCGCTTCACAACACGATCAATATCCACCAGCTGCTCCAGCAGATCCTTCATCCGTTTAAGCGGCACGGCATTGGGGCCATCAGAGAGCGCCTGGGCCGGATTGGGGTGGGTCTCCATAAAAAGGCCCGCAACACCCACAGCGGTGGCGGCGCGGGCCAGTACCGGCACAAACTCGCGCTGACCACCCGACGATGTGCCCTGGCCACCAGGCAGTTGCACCGAATGGGTCGCATCAAACACCACAGGGCAGCCCGTTTCACGCATGATGGCCAGACTGCGCATATCACTCACCAGGTTGTTATAACCAAAGCTCACACCACGCTCGCAGGCCAGAAAACGGTCTTCCGATAGGCCCGCCTCGCGCGCAGCATCGCGGGCTTTTTGAATGACATTTTTCATGTCGCCCGGCGCCAGAAACTGGCCCTTTTTAAGGTTCACAGGCCGGCCGCTCTGGGCCACCGCACGAATGAAGTCGGTCTGACGACACAAAAACGCAGGGGTCTGCAATACATCCACCACCTTGGCAACCAGAGGAATTTCATCTTCGGCGTGCACATCGGTCAACACCGGCACGCCAAGTGTTTTTCTTACCTTGGCCAGAATCTCCAGGCCTGCCTGCATGCCCGGCCCCCGAAAGGACGCACCAGAAGACCGATTGGCCTTGTCATAGCTGGATTTGAAAATGAACGGAATGCCAAGTGCAGCACAGATTTCTTTCAGATGCCCAGCGGTATCCATCTGCAACTGTTCGGACTCCACCACACAGGGGCCCGAGATCAGAAAAAAAGGCTGATCCAGGCCAGCATTGAATCCACAGAGCTTCATTGCAGGACCTCTCGACCAATGTGATGAAACACCACCATCTTGCTCAGGCCAGGGCCGCGCGTTTCACAGCGCCCTGCGACTGGGCGATCGCGGCCTGGATGTAGCTGATAAACAGGGGATGGCCTGCACGCGGTGTGGAGGTGAACTCCGGGTGGAATTGCACACCCATGAACCAGGGATGATCGGACTGCGGCAGCTCAATGATTTCAGCCAGCTGCTCATGCGGTGTCTGAGCCGACACCACCAGGCCCGCAGCCTCGACTTTCGGCCGCAGCAGATTATTCACCTCGTAGCGGTGGCGATGCCGCTCATTGACTGAATCACCATAGATACGTTGGGCCAGCGTGCCTAAGACAATCGGACACTGCTGCGCACCCAGGCGCATGGTGCCGCCGAGATCAGAGGATTCCGTGCGCTGCTCGATGCGGCCATCGGCCGTCTTCCATTCGGTAATCAGCGCGATCATAGGCTCGGAGGCCTTGGGATCGAACTCGGTAGAGTTGGCCTGGGCAAGGCCCGCCTTGTGGCGTGCAAACTCAATGACCGCCAACTGCATGCCCAGGCAAATGCCAAGGTAAGGAATTCGATGCTCGCGGGCGTAACGAATAGCGGCAATCTTGCCTTCGACACCCCTGCGGCCGAAACCACCTGGCACCAGAATCGCATCAAATCCCTCCAGCGAACTGGTGCCGTTTTTCTCAAGGCTCTCGGAATCGATGTATTCGATCGCGACCTTGGAGCGGGTGTGCATGCCGGCATGCACAAGCGCCTCGGTCAGCGACTTGTAAGACTCGGTGAGATCGACATACTTGCCCACCATCGCAATCCGCACCTTCGATGCGGGGTGCTCCAATCGATCCACCAGATCATCCCAGACGCGCAGGTCGCAGGGCCGGGTCTGCAGGCCAAGCTCATCGCAAATGAGCGCATCCAGTCCCTGCTCGGAGAGCATGCGCGGAATCCGATAAATCGAGGCCACATCCCATACAGAAATAACTGCCTCGCGCGGGACATTGGAGAAAAGCGAAATCTTGTCTTTTTCCTCCTCCGGGATCGGGCGATCGGCCCGACACAAGAGTGCATTGGGCTGAATACCGATCTCGCGGAGTTTCTGCACCGAATGCTGGGTGGGTTTGGTCTTCAGCTCCCCGGCTGTGGAGATAAAGGGCACCAGTGTAAGGTGCACGAAACAGGTATTACGCCTACCGAGCTTTAGGCTGAGCTGACGGATTGCCTCCAGAAATGGCAGGGACTCAATATCACCCACTGTGCCGCCGACTTCGACAATCGCAACTTCAGCCTCATCGGGCTGGCCGACACGGGCGCCACGGCTGATGAATTCCTGGATCTCGTTGGTGATGTGGGGAATGACCTGGACTGTTTTGCCCAGATATTCACCGCGCCGTTCTTTGCGCAAGACCGAGTCATAGATCTGGCCGGTGGTGAAGTTATTGTGCTTGTGCATACGGGCGTTGATAAAACGCTCGTAGTGGCCCAGATCCAGATCGGTCTCGGCGCCATCCTCGGTGACAAATACTTCGCCATGCTGAAAGGGGCTCATCGTGCCCGGATCCACATTCAGATAGGGATCCATTTTGATCATCGTGACCTTCAGGCCACGGGACTCCAGTAACGCACCGAGGGACGCGGCGGCAATCCCTTTTCCAAGGGATGAAACAACGCCACCGGTCACAAATACGTACTTGGTCATGTCATGTCGCTAAAAAGCCCCCTATTGTAAGCGGCATTATTCAATGATCGGACAGCCCGTCTTGGCGCGGACCTCTTCCACCGTAACCCCTGGGGCCAATTCGCGCAGCTCCAAGCCCTTGATGGTGACCGAGAGTACACACAAATCGGTCACGATCTCGTTGACCACACCCACACCGGTCAGCGGCAGATTGCATTCGGGCAGGATTTTGAGCTCCTCGGAGCCATCTTTTTTCCGGGCGGTGTGCTCCATCAGCACCACGACCCGGTCCACACCGGCCACCAGGTCCATTGCACCGCCCATGCCCTTGATCATCTTGCCGGGAATCATCCAGTTGGCAAGATCGCCTTTTTCCGAGACCTGCATCGCACCCAGGATGGCCAGGTTGATGTGGCCGCCACGGATCATGGCAAAGGAATCCGCGCTGGAAAAAATTGATGAGCCTGGCAGCGTGGTGACGGTCTGCTTGCCGGCATTGATCAAATCGGCATCAACCTCTTCTTCCGTCGGAAAAGGCCCAATGCCGAGTAGTCCGTTTTCTGATTGCAGCCAGACGGTCATGCCCTCGGGCACATAGTTGGCCACCAGCGTGGGCAGGCCAATGCCCAGATTCACATAAAAGCCATCGCGCAGTTCTTTGGCAGCCCGGGCCGCCATCTCTTCTCTTGTCCAGGCCATTAGCGTGTTGTCCTTTTTTCGATGTGCTTGTTCGGATTCTTGTTCAGTACGACGCGCTTGACAAAAATTCCCGGGGTGTGGATCTCGTCGGGATGAAGATCGCCGATCTCGACAATCTCTTCGACCTCGGCAATGGTGGTGCGGCTGGCCATTGCCACATTGGGATTGAAGTTGCGCGCGGTGAGGTTATAGACCAGGTTGCCGGCCTTATCGGCCACCTTGGCCTTCACCAGCGAAATATCAGCAAAGAGTGATTCCTCGAGCACATATTTCTTGCCATGAAATTCCCGGATCTCCTTGCCCTCGGAGACCACGGTGCCCACGCCGGTGCGGGTGAAAAATGCCGGGATGCCTGCACCGCCGGCACGGAGTTTCTCAGCCAGCGTGCCCTGGGGCGTGAATTCCAACTCCAACTCGCCGGCCAGATACTGACGCTCGAATTCCTTGTTTTCGCCCACATAGGAGGAGATCATTTTCTTCACCTGACGAGACTCCAGCAGCACGCCCAGGCCGATGCCATCCACGCCTGCATTGTTGCTGATACAGGTCAGGTTTTTCGCACCCAATTCACGCACCGCAAGGATGAGTGCCTCGGGGATGCCACACAGGCCAAAGCCGCCGACGGCAAGGGTCTGGCCATCACGCAGCACATCGTGCAGGGCATCAACGGCGGTCGGGAACACCTTATTCATGAACCACTCCAAAGGAAGGAATAAACCCTGATAGTGTAACGGCATCAGACCGTATGCCTCGGAGGAACCCGCATGGATCAAGCCCGTGAATCAATGGAATACGACGTGGTGATCGTCGGCGCAGGGCCAGCCGGCCTGTCGGCCGCAATCCGCCTAAAACAACTCAATGCAGACATCAATGTTTGCGTGCTGGAAAAGGGGTCGGAGCCAGGCGCCCACATCCTGTCCGGCGCCGTGATGGACCCGATCGCCATCAATGAACTACTGCCCAACTGGAAGGCCGATGGTGCGCCGCTCACCATACCGGTCTCGGAGGATCGCTTCATGCTGCTCTCTGAAACCGGCGCCACACAATTCCCACAGTGGATGCTGCCCGCCTGTTTTCACAATCACGGCAACTATGTGGTGAGCCTCTCGAACTTCACCCGCTGGCTAGCCCAGCAGGCCGAGGGCCTGGGGGTCGAGATTTTTCCGGGGTTTGCTGCAGCCGAAGTGCTCTATCACGACGATGGCCGCGTCAAAGGCGTGGCCACCGGCAATATGGGCATTGGTAAAGATGGTCAGCCCACACCGAACTTCCAGATGGGCATGGAGCTCTGGGGCAAATACACCCTCTTTGCAGAGGGTTCACGCGGCCACCTGGGCCGACAACTCATTTCACGATTTCGTCTTGACGCGGGAAAAGACCCGCAGGCCTACGGCATCGGCATCAAGGAGGTCTGGGAGATCGATCCTGCGCAGCATAAGCCGGGACTCGTGGTGCACACTGCCGGATGGCCACTGGATAGCCACACCTATGGCGGCTCATTCATGTATCACATGGAGAACAATCAGATCGCCATTGGCTATGTGGTGGGCCTGAACTACACGAACCCATGGTTATCGCCCTTTGAGGAATTTCAACGCTATAAGACCCACCCAAAAATTCGCACCTTCCTGGAGGGCGGCAAACGCATCGGCTATGGTGCGCGCGCCATCACCGCAGGCGGCATCAACTGTCTGCCGAAATTCACCTTTCCCGGCGGCGCATTACTGGGCTGCGATGCAGGCTTTCTGAATGCATCGCGCATCAAGGGCAGCCACACTGCAATTAAAAGCGGCATGCTGGCTGCGGAGAGCGTGGCAGAAGAACTCGCCAAAGATGCACCCGCCGCAGAGCTCACCGGATACACCAAGCGGTTTGAGCAATCATGGATGTTCGATGAGCTCTACCGCTCACGCAATTTCAAACCCGCCATGGGCAAGGGCCTATGGCTGGGCACGCTGCTTGTCGGGATTGATCAGAAACTCTTTGGTGGCAAGGCGCCCTGGACGATGCACAACAGCAAGCCCGATCACGCCTATCTGAAGCCAGCATCGGCATGCCAGAAAATTCAGTATCCCAAGCCCGATGGAAAACTTACTTTTGATCGGCTCTCCTCGGTGTTCTTGTCGGGCGCTGCGCATGAGGAAAACCAGCCCGCCCACCTCACACTCAAAGACGCCTCCGTGCCCGTGGCCACCAACCTGGCCCAGTTCGCGGGGCCGGAGAGCCGCTACTGCCCTGCCGGTGTTTATGAATATCTGGATGCGACAGGCAATCCGATTGATGGGCCTGCTGAGGGCGCACGGCTGCAAATCAATGCGCAGAACTGTGTTCATTGCAAGACCTGTGACATCAAAGACCCGACACAAAACATCGTCTGGGTCACACCCGAGGGTGGTGGCGGGCCGAATTACACCGGCATGTGATTGTTGATTCATCAACACCGCCTCATGTCGAGCAAAGAGCATGCACAGCGCCGCGACCTGGCAGCGGCCTACCGGCTTGCCGCCCATCGGGGCTGGGATGACATTGTTTGGACCCACATCTCGGCCACCGTTCCCGATGCACCGAATGCCTACCTGATCAACCGCTTCGGCCTGCGATTCAATGAAATTACCGCTTCCAATCTGGTGAAGGTGGATGTCAAAGGCAACGTGATTGATGGCAGCAATGCACCGGTGAACCCCAGCGGATTTGCCATCCATGGCTGCGTGCATCGGGCCCGCGCTGATGCGGCCTGCGTGCTGCATCTTCACAGTTTCTGGGCACAGGCATTTGCAGCGAGTGGTCAGGATCTATTGCCCTGCTCCCAGCCCGCCATGCGCCTGTATCGCCGACTGGGCCGACACGCTTATGAGGGCCTGGCTTTTAATGCCGATGAGCAGAGTCGACTGGTCACCGCACTGGATAATCTTGATGGACTGATCCTGGAGCAGCACGGCATCTTGCTGGTGGGCCGCACCGTGGCGGAAGCCTTTGTGCTGATGCATCTGTTTGAGCGTGCTGCACGCATTCAACTCACGCTATCAGCGGGCGCAGGCCGCGTTGCCACCACCACCGATGCCATCGCTGAAAAAACCTATCAGCAATGGATCGGCAATGGACAAACACCCGAAGGGCTTGATGAATGGCCCGCCCTGCTTCGTGGGCTTGATCAGACCGATCCCGATTATCAAAACTAAACCCAACCGCTTTTTTTAAACACCCCTGAAGGAGAATAGTGATGCCCACCATTCGTGTTGAATTTTTCGAAGGCCGCACCGACGATCAGAAACGGGCCTATGCCAAGGCCCTGACCGACACCACGGTAGACGTGCTGGGCTGCAGCCCCACAGCGGTGGATGTGATCTTCTACGACATCAAAAAAACTGACTGGGCCACCGGCGGCGTGCTGCACAGCGACCGATAGCGTTGTTGTGATCTACGGCATCACCGATCTCACCACCTTTGTGCTGGGTACGATCTTCATCGTGCTGCTGCCCGGCCCCAACTCGCTTTATGTCATGACCCTGGCCTCGCGCCGGGGCATGATGGCAGGCTATCTGGGCGCCTGCGGAATCTTTGTAGGCGACACGATCCTGATGCTCCTGGCGGTGACCGGCGCCGCATCGGTGCTCTACGCCTCACCCATGGTCTTCACGCTGCTGAAATTCGCTGGCGCGGCCTACTTAAGCTGGCTGGGCATCGGATTGATCCGCGCAGGCATCACCAGTTGGCGCAATCGCCACCATCCCGCCAATCAACAAGCGCCATTGCACGACCCCTTTGCTCCGACCAAACGCATCGATATGCATCGGCCATTTCGGACTGCATTGATCATCAGCCTGCTCAATCCCAAAGCCATCATGTTTTTCGTGTCGTTTTTCATTCAGTTCGTGGATCCACACCATGCCGAGCCCGGCATGTCGTTTCTGATTCTGGGGATCATTGTGCAGATCATCAGCGCGTTGTATTTGTCCGCACTGATTATCGGTGGCGCAAAACTCGCCAAGCGATTCGGCAGCACCCCATGGCTTGCCGCAAGCGGCAAGGCCAGTGTGGGCCTGCTCTTTATCGGGTTTGCTGTAAAACTCGCGCTGTAAAGACCGCCGCGGCTGCTCCGCAATCCACAGGCGCAGTCCATCATCAATCCACCATCAGTCCACCAGCTGGGGCTCATTGCGTGCTACGGCCACCACCGTGCGCACGAACAACCACACGATCAGCAGCGTGGCCAACGCCATCATGCCCGCAGCCAGGGCCTGGTTAAACAGGCTCGGCTCAAACTGCGCATACACGATGGCCGCATTGGTAAATGCCGCACTCGGAAATGAAAAGGCCCACCACGAGACATAAAACGACAGTCGGGCGAAACGATGCACCTGAGTCAATAAGAACAATGCAAAGAACACCCCGAGGCCAAAGAGCACATGGCCCATGGCATCCAGATTCACCGAGCCAGGATGCTGGCCAGTCAGCTGAATCCAGGACAGAAAACCCACCGCGGGCGGTGCCAACAAAATGCAGAGCGTGGGCACGAGACGCTCCGGTAGCGGAGGCTGCACAAACAAGAGCCGCTGCAGCACCACCGTGAGCAGCACCACCCAAAACAAGATGCCAACAGCAAAAAACCACCACGACACTTCAAGAAATCCCAGCCGCACCCCCGCCAGCGGCACAACCACATTGGCCACCGCAGGAATAAACCAGACCGGTGTGGCATGCGGGGGCTGAAGATTTTCCCGATGGACCCAGGCATTAAGCACCATGATCATGGCCACAATCTGTAAGACCGCGCCGATCACCCACAGGGGCAGCGCCAGCGGTGCAAAGGCCCCTAAAGCAACCGCTGCCAGCAGGCCAAACGAGACTGCGACTGCGGCAAAAAAAGATGACTTAACCGGGTGCTGCCATTCCTCGTAGACCCGCTGATGGTTGCGGGCCCATTTCTTGAAATACAGCACCAGCAACACCACAAACGTAAGCCCATCCAACAGGGCCAGTGCCGGTGCGACACGGTCGGCAATGCCGGGCAGCCAGCCCAGATTGGCGGCCTTGCCCCAGACCAGGGCCAGCCCCGATAGGCCCATCACCATGGCAAAGGCGCCAATCGGCAGGGCGTCAATGAAGGGGTTACCCAAAGGCTGATGGGGCGCATTGGCGGAAGCGGTGGTGTTGTCAGGCTGAGACATGGGGTCTTTCAGTGGAAGGTTTTCGGGAAAGGCTTGCAGTTTATCCACGAAGCGATTACTGTACACATATCCAGTAACCCAAAACCCGACTCCCTATGAAAGCCTTAACCCCCCGCCAGCAGGAAATCCTTGCTCTGATCGGCGCCCACATCGCCAGAACCGGCTTCCCCCCGACCCGCATGGATATCTGCAATGCCCTGGGCTTCAAATCCCCCAATGCAGCAGAAGAACATCTGCGGGCCTTGGCGCGTAAGGGTGCGATTAGTCTCAGCTCAGGCACATCGCGCGGCATTCGTCTGCTGCATCAGCAGCAGGCAGCCCAAGAGTTCCTTGCCGACATGGTCGGCATTCCGCTGGTTGGCCGGGTCGCGGCCGGTCAGCCTATTCTGGCCCAGGAACACATCGAGGCCCGCTACAGCATCGATCCGGGCCTCTTTGCCCAGACACCAGATTACTTCCTAAAGGTCCGCGGCATGAGCATGCGCGATGCAGGCATCCTGGAAGACGATCTGCTCGCAGTCAGGCGGCTTGCCGGCGGCGCCGATGCAGTCCGCAACGGTCAGATCGTGGTGGCGCGCCTTCAAGATGAAGTCACTGTAAAGCGTTTCAAGCGCCAGGGCCAGGATATCCATCTGCTGCCCGAGAACCCCGCATTCAAGCCCATCATCGTGCACAACGGCGATCCAGAATTCGCCATTGAAGGCTTGGGCATCGGCATCATTCGCAACCCCAAGGTCCTATCGTGACCCATCCTGCTGTAGCCCAACCCGGCCTGATCCACCCTGCGCTCTGGAAGGGCCAGGCCCTGCACCAGACACCAGGCAGTGGCATCAGCAGCAGTTTTCGTTTGCTGGATCGCGAGCTTCCCGGCAATGGCTGGCCACGCGGCACACTCACCGAATTGCTGGTGCAGGATCTGGGCATCGGTGAACTACGCTTTCTTGCACCCACACTGCGCGGTCTCACACAGAGCGGCCAACATGTGGTGCTGCTCACACCGCCCCACATTCCTTATGCCCCTGCCTTTGCCGCCATGGGGATTGATCACACCAAGATCCTGGTGGTGCATGCCAAGCAGCCTGTGGATCGGCTCTGGGCAGTCGAGCAATCGATCAAAAGCAAACAATTCGGTGCACTGATCACCTGGCTTGATGATTCAAAAGCCGCGCGGCCAGAGTTGCTGCGCCGATTGCAGTTAGCAGCCAGCAGCACCCAGGGCCTGGTGTTTGTGTTTCGGCCCTTCGCTGCGCAGGATCAGCCCTCTCCTGCACCTCTGCGTATGCGGCTGCTACCACGCCGCTACCCCGATCTTGCTGTGCAGATCATCAAGCGTCGCGGACCGGTCATGTCTTCACCCATTGATATCGCCATTCCCATACCGGGCAGCGGCCTGCGTCCGCTTGAAGATCACGAGGCCATCATCGCCGCACCCACTGCAGCCCCCACACGACAGACCGCCCACCATCATGCTGTGGATCGCATGCGTCATTCCCCGTCGTTATCTGGCGCCCTTTCATCAGCCGCTGCCACCCACAGCCCGACAGCACGCCGCTGAAACTGCCGCACAGGCCGCAGGCCGAATTGCCCAATGGGCGCTGCAGTTCACGCCCTGCGTGACGATCATCGGCCAGGCACATGCAGTGCTGATGGAAGTGCAGGCCAGCCTTCGGCTCTGGGGCGGACAGGCGCGGCTCATGCAGCGCATCCAGCAAGGCAGCACACAACTCGGATGGATCGGGCTTGATGCACTCAGCATCGCCTGCGGGTCCACGGCCCGCGCAGCGCTGTGGCGTGCACTGGCCCAGCAGGAAGGGGCTTGGATCAATCCCCATGAAAACAATGCCCATAAAACCGGAGCCGATGGCATTGATGCGGATTGTCTTGATGGTCTGCCGCTAACCGTCATTGAAGAGCTCCGCCCCCATCTGCACACGCTGGAGCGCATGGGCATTCATCACATCGGGCAATTCAGGCGGCTGCCACGCCAGGGCATTACCCGACGTTTTGGCCAGTCCATGCTCGATGTGCTGGATGAGGCAGCAGGCCGTCGACACAGGGCCCATGCATGGACCACACAGCCCGATGTCTTTCGTGTTCAACGCGAACTGCCAGCGCGGGCCGAACATGCGCCGCCCATTGAGCAGGCAGCGCTGATGCTCTTTCATGAACTGGCTGCCTGGCTCTTGGCACAGCAGGCCGGTGTCTTGTCCATTGATCTTCACCTGCTGCACGACGATCCACCCCACAGCCTGATGCAACTCGGATTTGCCAGCCCCACCCGGAGTGCACAGCGTTTTGCCAGAATTCTTGGCGAGCGACTGATTCGATTTCAACTGCCACGGCCTGTGTATGGACTGATGCTCATGGCCCAACAGGCAGTGGTCCTGCCCCATCGCACCGATGATTTTCTTGGCAATCCCCAAGACAATGAAGAGGCACTGCATGAACTGATCGAGCGCCTGCAGGCCCGGCTGGGCGCAGATCATGTGCAGCGTCTGCGCATCCTGGACGAACACCGGCCAGAGCAGGCCACGCAGTTGATCGCGGTAAATGCGCCCCCTTCAGCATCAGGGCCCAATGACTGGCGCGGCGCTGGTATGGCCGATCCGCCGCCAATCGGCCACACATCACATCGGCCTGCATGGCTGCTGAATCAACCGCTGCCGCTCACCGTGCAACATCATCGGCCTGTCTATCACGGCAGACTGCAGCTGCTGGCCGGGCCGGAACGGATCGAAGCAGGCTGGTGGGACAACCACCCCGAAGGCATGGTGCAACGGGATTACTTCATTGCGCGATCACCACAGGAATCCCTACTCTGGATCTTTCGCACGCCTGCCCATGCCTGGTATCTGCACGGGTTTTTTTCTTAGCGCAGCAACGCGATGGAATTTGCCGAGCTTGTCTGCCGCAGCAACTATTCTTTTTTGCACGGTGCATCGCATCCGGCAGAACTGGTGGAACGCGCCCACGCGCTGGGCTATCGGGCCATCGCCATCACCGATGAATCCTCGGTCGCAGGCGTGGTGCAGGCCCATATGGCCGCAAAATCACTCGGCATCAAGCTGCTGATCGGTGCACAGTTTGTTTGCACCGAACTCTCTGGCCGCATCGTGGTGCTGGCCACCTCCCGCAGGGGCTATGCACAGCTGGGCCAGCTCATCACCCAGACCCGACGACGCGAAGTCAAGGGCCAGTATCGTCTGCTGATACAGGATCTTGAATCAGGACTGCCCGACTGCCTGGTGATCTGGCTTGCAGATCACACAGAGGCACCATCCCAACACCACCAAGCCGCACGGCGCCTGAAAGAATTATTTGCCGATCGTCTCTACATTGGCTGCTGCCTGCTGCTGCGCGGCCACGATGCCGTCTGGCGTGATCATCTGCAGACCATCGCTGCGCTTTATCGGATCGGCATGGTCGCCACCAGCGATGTCGTGATGCACCGCCGCTCGCGCAAGCCACTTGCAGATACCCTCACCGCCATTCGGCATGGGCTGCCTTTTTCTGCCTGCGGCAGACGATTCGCTGCCAATGCCGAGCAGCATCTGCGTACCCGGCTACGGCTGGCCCGCATCTATTCCCCCGAGCTGATGTCGGTAAGTCTGGCGATGAGTGAGCGCTGTGATTTCTCTCTGGATGAACTGCGCTATGAATATCCCGAAGAGATCGTGCCCGCAGGCCTCACGCCCACCCAATGGCTGCGGCATCTCACAGAAGAAGGTGCACAGCGACGATTTCCCGATGGCGTGTCGGCCAAGGTCCGCCAACAGCTCGAACACGAACTTGGGTTGATTGATGAATTGCGCTATGCGCCTTATTTCCTGACGGTCTATGACATTGTGGCCTTTGCACGCAGCCGCGGCATCCTCTGTCAGGGCCGTGGATCGGCGGCCAACTCAGCGGTCTGCTATTGCCTGGGTATCACTGAAGTCGATCCCGCCCGCATGAGCATGCTCTTTGAACGCTTCATCTCCAGAGAGCGCAATGAGCCGCCCGATATCGATGTTGATTTTGAACATCAGCGGCGTGAAGAAGTCATCCAGTACATCTATCAGAAATACGGCCGCGAACGGGCGGCACTGGCGGCCTCGGTCACCACCTATAGGCCACGCTCTGCCCTGCGCGATGTCGGCAAGGCCCTGGGCATTCATCCGCTACTGGTCGATCATGTGGCCAGACATCATCAATGGTGGGATGGCAAAAAGGTGGATGCCACCCTGCTGGCTGTCCATTTGCATCAGGCGCTACAGGATTCCGATCTGGCAGCGCAGGTGTCAGACGCCGACATGGTGTCTGACACCGTGCCTGACACCACCATTCGCTGGGCCATGCTGTGCAACCAGCTTATCGGCTTTCCGCGCCATCTCTCCCAACACGTAGGCGGATTTGTGATCGCACGGCATCGGCTCTCCGACCTGGTGCCGGTGGAAAACGCCGCCATGCCCGACCGCAGTGTCATTCAGTGGAATAAGGATGACATCGAGGCCCTTGGCCTGCTGAAGGTCGATGTCTTGGCACTTGGCATGCTCTCGGCGATTCGTCGCGCACTGGAATTCATTGGCCAAAAACTTGGCTGTGATTTTCAGATGCAGGACATCCCCGCCGAAGACCCCGACACCTACGACATGATCTGCGCCGCCGACACCATCGGTGTGTTTCAGATTGAATCACGGGCCCAGATGTCGATGCTGCCGCGCCTAAAGCCCCGTTGTTTTTACGACCTGGTAATTGAAGTGGCGATTGTGCGACCGGGGCCGATTCAAGGCGGCATGGTCCACCCCTATCTGCGCAGGCGCCAGGGCTTAGAGCCCGTGGAGTATCCAGGACCTGCTGTGCGCGAGGCCCTCTCGCGCACACTCGGCGTGCCAATTTTTCAAGAGCAGGTCATGCAACTGGCGATTCTTGCAGCGGGGTTTACTGCGGGCGAGGCCGATCAGCTGCGCCGCTCAATGGCAGCATGGCGCCGCAAAGGGGGCCTGGAAAAATTTCATGACCGCGTGGTCGATGGCATGCTGGCACGGGGCTATCCACGCGAATTTGCTGATCGTGTGTTTCGGCAGATTGAAGGGTTTGGCGAATACGGGTTTCCCGAGTCCCATGCAGCGAGCTTTGCGCTGCTGGTCTATGTTAGCTGCTGGATCAAACGGCACCACCCGGATGCCTTTCTTGCGGCAATGCTCAACGCCCAGCCCCTGGGCTTTTACTCGCCATCGCAATTGATTCAGGATGCCAGGCGACATGGGGTTAAGGTGCTGCCCGTGGATGTGCAGTTCAGCAAAACCGAAACCCACATGGCATCCAATGCTGTACAACTGGGATTGAATCGCATTGCAGGCCTATCGCAATCGGCCATGAACGCGATTGCGCGGCATCAGCCCTTTGCCTCTGTTGAAGACCTTGCCAGCCGGACCGGTCTGGATCGCAGCGACTTAAACGCCCTGGCCGCAGCGGGTGCGCTCAAATCGATTGTCGGCAATCGGCATCAGGCGGTCTGGGCCAGCAGCGGGCAGCATCGCAAGCCGCCACTACTTCAGGCATCACAGATTCACGAGCCGGCCCTGGCCCTGCCCGCGCCCACCGCATGTGAGGATGTTGTGGCCGACTATGCCAGCCTGGGCTTTACACTCAAAGCGCACCCCCTGGCCCTGCTGCGCTCCGCACTAGCACCCCTGGGTGTGCAGCCTGCCAGCACACTGAATCAGTATCGGCATGGTCGACTGGCCCGAGCAGCAGGCCTGGTCACCCACCGGCAGCGGCCCGGCACCGCGCAAGGCACGCTATTTGTTTCTCTGGAAGACGAGACCGGCATGATCAATGTGATCATCTGGCCCGATGTGTTGCGACGGTTTTATGAAGCCGTGCTGTATTCACAGCTGATGCTGGTCTACGGCACCTGGCAACGGGATCAGACCATTGATCCCAGTGCTCCAGGCCAGGTGCGCAATCTGCTGGCCCAGCGTGTGGAAGATCGTTCCGATTTATTACAGGCCCTGATCGGCCCAATCGCAACGTCTTCCCGTGACTTCCATTAACGCATCACCAGCACCGGAATGTTGGCGTGGGCAAGCACCTTCTGGGTTTCGCTGCCCAGCATCACACGGGCTAAGCCCGTGCGGCCATGCGAGGCAATCGCAATCAGATCGCACTGGTGATCCTGTGCGGCCTTGACAATGGCGTCAGCAACGAACTCACTGACTTCGTAACTAGTGCTGCACTTCACACCCGCGGCAGCACAGGCCTGCTCAATCTGCTGCAGATGCTCACGCGCTGTGACAGCAGCCTGCTCGTCATAGTCATCTGCAATGTAGACCGCCTCAGGCAGGTAGGCCCGCACGCTGGCCGCGATATCTGGCGCGACATGAAAACCCGTCACCTGGGCCCCCAGGGACTTGGCCAGCTGCACTGCCTTCTCCAGGCCACGCCTGGAAAGATCAGATCCATCATGCGGAACAAGAATATTTTTAAACATGCTGCCCTCTCCTGTGATGATCGCTTCGTTCTGATTATGAAAAGGTCGCGGCAGGCTGTCTTTGCGTTAAAACAAACCCTATTGCCCAGGGCGCTTTAATCCATAGGGCGCCACCAGCGCCCAAATATGCTCCGGAATCATGGACTTCATGCGACGCGGCTCTTCACGCTGCAGGTGGATCACGGTCTCCAGCGCCTTCATTTCCACCCGAGCACGGGCGAATTCCAGGCCACGCGGACCCACCTTGGGCATCAGCCAGCCCACGATGGGCCGCAGCCAATTGGGCATGCTGCGCAGGGGCAGTCCGCCTGCAGCCCGCTCGGTGTTTTTCATAAAACCCTTCACAGGGCCTTGCCGCTTGCCTGCGCTGCCCGGCGCAGCAAGGCGAATTTCATCACCCAGCAACCCCAGCAATTCTGCGCCGGTGTCATTACGCACCACCAGCCACTGCTCGCCCTCCCCGCCCATATAGCCCACGGTGATGTCCGACAACACATTCGTGTAATCCACGCAGGTGCGGCAGGTCAGCGGAAAAAAATCAGCAGGCAGTTTCGAGAGCGGCAGCATCAGAAAAGGAATGCGTTTTTTCTGCCCATCCACAAAGCGCATCTCAACGTGATAATCAGCGCAGAATTCAAGATACGTAATATGCTCGGGTCGATCCGTCAATAATTTCAGAAATTCATGAAAACGTTCGGTGGTGGTGTTATCTGAACAGGGCGTACCGATCACATAAAGTTTCTCCAGGCCCAGCTCACGCTCAAGACTGCGCAGTGCATAGATCTGGCAGGGAATACCAATCACCGCCAAGCGCTTAAATCCCCGGGCCAGGGCCGGCGCTAATAGCGCCAGTAAGGGCGCATAGCCCATACGCATGCCACGGCATCGCGCCATGTCCTTCGGATCGGTCACCAACACTGGTACAGGCCGCCAGGAATCCTGTTCATCAGGCGCCATGGTCAACACCGCATCCACCATTTTCAATTCCAGCAGCTGCTCTGCAATGCGAGTGGTAATTCCTGTCCACTGCGCCCCCGGCGCAGGCGTTTTCAATGCAGCACGATAGAGCGTCTGATAAGGGCCGAAGAAGCGCTCATCGGCTTGATGCGGACGGCGGGTCCGGCCATGGACCTGATGCTCCAGTCGCGGGTAATCCGGAGCAATAAACTGACAGGCGGTCGCACAGCGTTTGGGTTCAGAGGACCGGGAGACACCGCAGTCCGTGCACAGATCGCGATGAGGGGGCGGCTCAAGATGCAGCCAGCGATCCACTAACGCACCGCCTAGGCCCGCAGGCCGCGATCAAGATCGGCC